>CAYLIZ010000046.1:0-10487 GCA_964383985.1 uncultured Alkaliphilus sp.
CCCAACAAACCCTTAGGTCTAACTTTCCTCTGATGGAGTATTACGGCATTAGATCCTAATTCATCCCTTACTTTAGCTACAACATCATGGTTGTCATTGCCATAAAATTTTTTGACTTTCATTTATATCCTCACCATCCCAACTGATTCAATTTTTACAGATGGATCAACTTCATTATATGACAAAACTGTTAAATCGGAAGTAAGTTGCTCTGTTAACCTTTTTAAATATAATCTAACAATCGGTGCTGTAATAATTATAGGTTGTTCTCCTAAATTAATTAATTTTTGTATTTGATGAGATAGATTATTTAAAATCGATTGAACTAAATCAGGTTCCATTGCAATATATGAACCTTTATCAGTCTGTTGAATAGATTCCATAATTTTTTGTTCCAGTTGCTGATCAACGGTTACTACTTTTGCAGGCTGACTAGATATAAATTGTTTAGTGATAGCCCTACCTAGAGCTTGCCTCACATATTCTGTAAGCATATCCGTGTCTCTGGTTATATTGCAATAATCTGCCAGAGTTTCAAGTATAGTAACCATATCCCTAATTGAAACACCTTCTTTTAATAAATTATATAACACTTTTTGAATCTCTCCTATACTCATTTGGGCAGGAACTAATTCTTCTACCAGGGCCGGATGATTTTCCTTAACATTATCTATTAATTTTTTAACATCCTGCCTTCCCAGCAGCTCATGTGCATATTTTTTTACTACTTCAGTTAAATGTGTCGCTATAATTGAAGGCGGATCAACGACAGTATACCCAAATATCTCCGCTTTTTCCCTTTCATCTTCATTTATCCATTTAGCCGGCAATCCAAATGCAGGCTCTATAGTATCAATTCCTTCTATCTCTTCATCAGCAATTCCGGGATTCATAGCCAAATAATGATCAAACATTATCTCCCCTTGTGCTATTTCAACCCCTTTGATTTTAATTATGTAATGATTAGGTTCTAGCTGAATGTTATCCCTTAATCTAAACATCGGTACTATAATTCCTAATTCTAAGGCACATTGCCTTCTGATCATTACTAAACGATCAAATAAATCTCCACCTTGGCTAGTGTCGGCCAAAGGTATAATTCCATATCCAAATTCCAACTCTATTGGGTCTACATTGAGAAGAGGCATAACGTTTTCCGGTTTTCTTTTTTCATCTGCAATTTCAGCAACTTCGTCCGGTATTGCTTCAATTTCGGCCTCAATTGTAGCCCTTCTTAAATTCATACCTAAATATAAAAACAATACAGCCAACATTACAAACGGTACACGCGGTAATCCGGCAATAGCAAAAAAAACTAAAACTCCGGAAATTATGAACATTATTTTATAGCTATTGAATAACTGTTTAATTAAATCCCTGCCTAGATTTTCTTCAGATGCAGCCCTCGTTACAATAATACCTGTCCCTGTAGAAATTAATAGTGCAGGTATTTGACTAACCAAGCCATCACCAACAGTTAAAAGGGTATACTTTTGGAGTGTACCTGCAAAATCCAAATCCCCGGTTAACATTCCTATTGCAAATCCGGCTACAATATTAATAACAGTAATAATAATACTAGCAATAGCATCGCCTTTTACAAATTTACTTGCCCCATCCATAGCACCGTAAAAGTCCGCTTCTTTTTGCACTTTTTTTCTTCTTTCCCTAGCTTCCTGATCATCTATAAGACCGGCATTAAGATCTGCATCTATTGCCATCTGTTTCCCCGGCATAGCATCTAGGGTGAACCTAGCCGCAACTTCAGAAACCCTCTCAGAACCTTTAGTTATTACCACAAACTGTACAATAATTATTATTAAAAAGACAATAAAACCGACAATAGCATTTCCCTGCATAACAAAGCTGCCAAATGTTTCTATTAAGCTACCGGCTGTTCCCGAAGATAATATATATCTTGTAGTAGTAATATTAAGTGATAACCTGAATAATGTAGCAATTAATAAAATAGATGGAAAAATTGAAAATTCTAAAGCTTCTTTTGTGTACATAGCTTTAATCATAATAAGCAAAGATAGGGCTATATTAAAGCTCAACAAAACATCAAGTGCACCTAATGGAATAGGTATAATGATTATTGCTACAATGGCTACTATTGCAAGTGTAACAATAATGTCGCCGAACTTCATTTTTTACCCTCCTCACTAAACTTTATTATTAATACGATAAACATAAGCCAATACTTCAGCAACAGCTTGATAAAGCTCAGGCGGAACAAATTGTCCTATTTCTACGCTATCATATAAAGCCCTTGCTAACGGTTTATTTTCCACTATCACAATATTATTTTCCAATGCAATTTTTTTGATGTTTTGAGCTACAAGCCTTTTGCCTTTTGCAATAACTTTAGGTGCATCGAAATGCTGTGAATTATATTCAATAGCGACAGCAAAATGAATTGGATTTGTTATAATTACATCCGCTTTCGGAACATCTTGCATCATTCTGCGCATAGACATAGCTCTTTGTTTTTCCCTAATTCTTGATTTAATTTTTGGGTCCCCTTCAGTTTGTTTATACTCCTCTTTTACTTCTTGTTTAGTCATCATCAAATTTTTATTATATTCATATCTTTGATAAAGATAATCCAAGATTGCCAAAACAACAAGTGCTATTCCCGACCTTATTCCTATACCTACTGACATTTTTAAAAGCAGCTTTGATATTTTAATTATATCCATACCGATGCTATTAAAAATAAGGTTGATTTGATTTTTAATATAATTATAGGATATATACCCCAAAATCAAAATTCTGATAGATGCCTTTAAAAATTCAGCAACTGATTTCATTGAAAACATTCTTTTAAATCCTTCAACAGGATTTAATTTATTAATATTTATATTTAAAGGCTTAGTAGTGAACAATGTGCCTACCTGTAAATAACTAGATGCAACTCCTACTACTAAACTAGTTACAGTGATAGGTGCTATAATTATAAAGAAGTTTATCATTATACCAATCATGATGCTTTGTATGTTTTTAATTGAGAATATATAATTAACCGGCAAATATTGCTCATATATATATAAAGTATTTTTTTTGAAGGTTATACCCACAAATGTTGCAAATATATTTATTATAATAAATGCCGCTAAAAGTACAAAAGCCGAATTAATTTCTCTACTTTGCAACACATTTCCTTTTTCTCTTGCATCCCTTTTCTTTTTAGGAGTAGGTTTCTCTGTTTTTTCTGTCGAAAAGAGCTGTAAGTCAATTTTAAAATACATAAGATCATCCCCTAATAAAAAGTTGCATTAATTCATGTATAGAACGGAACATTTTGTCAAATAAACTTTCACTATAATACGGGAGCAGCTGCAAAGTCATTAATATAACAATGATACCAATAAATATTTTTAAAGGAAGTCCCACAACAAAAACATTCATTTGGGGCATTACCCGAGCTAAAATAGCTAATATTATATTGGCTAAAAAAATAGAAATTAAAATAGGTGCACTCAATTGAAACGCTAAAATAAATATTTCTGTGAAAGTTTTTATTAAATAATTAACTATATTTTTATTTATAAATATGTTGAAACCTACAGGCAATATTTCATAACTATATATTAAACTTTGTATTAATTTGTGATGACCATTAATATTTAAAAATAGTAATATAATTAATATATTATAAAATCCACCCGCCAAAGGCATTTGTATATTTGTTTGGGGGTCCATAATATTTACCATTCCAAAACCCATTTGAATATCGATTATTGTGCCTGCAAGATATATAACGGTAAAATATGTAAATGCAATAAATCCAATAATAATACCTATTAAAAATTCAGATATTATCCAAAAAATTAACGTTCTGTAATTATCAATCGATAGATGAAAAGTATTTATTTTTAAAGGTAATAAAATTAATGCTATAATTACTGATAATCCTATTTTCATTATTACAGGTAAATTATTTCGCCCAAATACCGGTGATATTACAAATAATCCTGTTACTCTAACTAATATTAAAATAAACAACTGAAAATTAAGCAAAATGGAACTTATTAAATCCCCCGTCATAATTTATCACTCTTTACTGAATAAAATTATTCATATTCGTATATAGTTTCAATGTAAAATTAATAATTATAGATAGTAGCCAAGGTCCAAAAATTACTACAGAACCTAAAACTACTATAATTTTAGGAACAAAAGCCAAAGTAGCCTCATGAATTTGAGTTGTAGCTTGAAAAATACTGACAGCTAATCCAACTAACAACCCTAATATCAACATTGGGGCTGCCAAAATTAAAATAGTAAACATTGCTTGTTGTCCTAGTTCAATAATCATTCCTTCGTTCATTTTTTCACCCCTATTTAAAACTGAGCAATAATGACTCTACTAAAACATTCCAACCATCCACCATAACAAATAAAAGAAGTTTAAACGGTAAAGAAATCATTGCAGGAGGTAACATCATCATCCCCATTGACATTAAAACACTGGCAACAACCATATCTAATACAATAAAAGGTATAAATAACACAAATCCCATTTGAAAAGCGGTTTTTAACTCGCTAATTATAAAAGCAGGAATCAATACGGTTGTCGAAATGTTACTTAATTCTGCATCGCTCGGCAGTTCAGTGTCACTTGCTTTTAAAAATAAAGCTAGATCTTTTTCCCTCGTTTGCCTAAACATAAATTCCCTCAACGGCTCCAATGCATTTTCAATTGCTTCGGTTTGAGTTATTTCTTCATTTAGGTAGGGCTGAAGTGCATTTTGATTTATTTCCGTAGCAATAGGGCTCATAATAAAAAATGTTAAAAACAAAGCTAGCCCTATTAAAACTTGTGTTGGTGGAGTTTGTTGTGTAGCAATAGCATTCCTCAAAAATGACAATACAATTATTATCCTTGTAAAGCTTGTAACCATAATAAGAATAGCCGGTGCTAACGATAAAATAGTTAATAAAGCTAGTAACTGCAATGTACTAACTGTTTGTTCCGGATCGGTAGAACCTTCGATATTTAATTGCAAACCGGGTATAGGTGTATCGGGTTGTGCATATAACCTAGCCGTATTCGAAAATAAAAAAAATATTAAGATAAAAATAATCATTATAATATTTTTATATTTTATATTATTCATTGTTATCACTACCATTCCAATTTCGTGTCTTATCATTAAAACTCATTTTTATTTTATTAAAATCAAACAATTTGTTTACTGGAAAACTATTGCTTATATGTCCCTTATTGAATTGAGTTTCTTTTTTACCATTCAAAAATTTCCAATCATTTTCATCTATTATATCTAAAAGTTTAATTGTTCTTCCCTGCATTGCAATAATATATATTTTTTGATTTATTTTTAATATTGTAATATTTATATTTAATCCTATCATGGT
Source organism: uncultured Alkaliphilus sp. (assembly GCA_964383985.1). Classification (GTDB taxonomy): domain Bacteria; phylum Bacillota; class Clostridia; order Peptostreptococcales; family Natronincolaceae; genus JAAZJW01. The sequence goes on from CAYLIZ010000046.1 coordinate 5,383, forward strand.
CCTTTCTAAAATTTGTGTATACCTACCATCTAACAATTTATTTGTTTTTTTACCTATCACAATAGTAACATAGTAAGCAAGAATAATAACAGCAATAGTAGCTACTAACAATAAAAATCCCGAGAATATTGATTTATACATTACCCAATCACTTTTCTAACAGCTTCTACAACGCGATCCGCTTGGAATGGTTTGACTATAAAGTCCTTTGCCCCGGCTTGTATAGCTTCAATTACCATAGCTTGTTGTCCCATGGCGGAACACATAATTATTTTAGCATTTGGATCAAGTTTTTTTATTTCTTTAACAGCCTGTATTCCATCCATCTCGGGCATCGTAATATCCATAATAGTTAACTCAGGTTGTAATTCTTTATATTTCTCAATCGCATTTATACCATTTTCCGCTTCACCCGTTACATCAAATCCATTTTTTGTTAGTACATCTTTAATCATCATTCTCATGAACGCTGCATCATCAACAATTAAAATTCCATTAGGCATTGTTTTTCCTCCCTTGAATTTAAACAATGAAATATATTATTACTAAATGCAAACATCTATTTAACAACAAAGTATATATAAAGTCAATTTATTTATATACAAAACTATACATAATCATTTATATGTTTTAGATAAACGATTTACCGGATTGACAATATCAGTAACACGTATACCATAATTTTCATCTATTACAACGACTTCACCTTTAGCTACATACTGGCCATTAACTAAAATATCTAAAGGTTCTCCAACTAGTTTATCAAGTTCAACAATTGTTCCGGGACCAAACTCTAAAATTTCACTTATCTTTTTTACAGCTCTTCCTAATTCTACAGTTACTTTTAATGGTACATCCTGTATTAGTGCAATGTTTTCAGGCATTTCACCCTTCACAGAAGGTTCATCAAAAGATTGAAACTGCACCGGTCTTATATTTACTTTTTCAGTTGAACTAGCCCTGGCAGCTTCTTTTTCTATGCTCTCATCACTAATTTCAGCAGAATGTATACCCTCCACGTCTGTTACATCATCGAAATCTGCAGACTGTAACTGCTGTGTAACGGTGTCAACATGAGTAGCCTCTTCAACATAGGAAACAGTGTCGGTATCCACATCTGTTCCTGATACATCATATAATAATCCCTTAACAATTGCTTTAGCAAATTCTACAGGCATAAGTTGCATTATTTTACTGTCTATCAAATCCCCTATTACCATCTTAAAAGCAATTTTCACAAAAATATCTTCATAATTAGTGTAATCTTCAAAATACTGCATTAAATTATTTGTAGTTAAATCTAATACAAAGGCATTAGGCGGATTTATGTCTATTTTTTTGTTCAGCATCTCTGACAGTGATGTTGAAGATGAACCAACCATTTGATTCATTGCCTCACCAATGGCACTTAAATGCAGATCTGTTAACTCTTCAGACTCTATCTTACCGTCGCCACCCATCATTAAATCTGTAATAATTCTTGTATCTTCTCTTTTTAAAATTAACAAATTAATACCTTCCAATCCTTCTTTATATTTTACATCAACGGCTACAAAGGGGATAGGGTATTGTTCAGTTAACTCTAAAAGGGTTAATACATCTACTTCAGGTGTTGTAATTGTTACTCTTTGTCCTAAAAGGGTGGACAGTGTGGTTGCTGCAGTTCCCATACTAATATTACCTACTTCACCTATTGTATCTTTTTCTTCATCCGTAAAACTGACCAAATCATTGCTATTATCTGTAGGTTCATCAGTTCCTTTTAACAGAGCATCTATTTCTTCTTGAGACAACATATCATTCATATAATTCATCCCCTTTCCCTTCTACCCTGGCTATTTTGACCGCAACCCTGTTTTTTACAGTGCCGGGTACTCCAAAGTACTTGCATTTATTTCCTACTTTAATCTCTAATTCTTTATCAGCACTATTATTTAATACAATTACATCACCTAACTGAAGTTTAAGAAATTCTTTTACGGTTATATATGTATAACCTAATTCTACATTTACGTTGACGGAACTATTAATTAATCTCTTTTCTATAACATGTTTGTCCACTTCAGTTGCCTGCTTACTTATATTAGAAAACCAAAATTTTGTACTCAGTTTTGGTAATATAGGTTCTATTACAATATGTGGAATGCATATATTTAAAAAACCTTCTACCTCTCCTATTTTTAGATTTAAAGTAATTAATGCAGTAGTTTCATTAGGCGAAACTATTTGAGCAAATTGAGAATTTGTCTCTACCTTATCCAACTTTGGTTCTAGTTCAATAACGTTTTCCCAAGGATCTATCATTAAGGTAGCAAGCTGTCTTAAAATATTTTTAATTAATGTTATTTCTATCTCTGTAAAGGATCTACTTTCTTGAATTTCCTTTCCCTGTCCTCCTAGTATTCTATCGATTAATGTAAATGCTACAACAGATGATATATCTATAATTATTTGCCCATTTAACGGGTAGAAATCGATAATTGCAAGGATAGCCGGGTTTACAATAGAGTTACTAAATTCGTAATATGATAATTCTTCCACACTTAGAACTTCAGTTTGAACATATGTACGCAAATAACCGGATAAAAATGTATTTAATGTCCTAGAAAAATCTTCATGTATTATTTGCAATGTTTTTAATTGATCTTTTGCCAATTTTTTAGGGCTTTTAAAATCATATTTTTTAGCTTTACTCTCAACCTTATCTTCTTTAATATCTTCTACATCAACCTCGCCGGTGTTTAATGCGTTAAGTAGTGCATCTATTTCGTTCTGTGATAAAATATCGGACAACTACCTCACCTCCTATTGGATAATGTAGTCAACAAAATATACACTAGTAATTTTATCTGAACTAACAATGTCCGCCACTACTTTTAAAATTTCATCCTTTAGTTTTAACTGTCCTTTGGGGTCAAGTATTTCATCAGCCTCTTTCCCAATTAAAGTTGTTATAATATTATCGCGAATTTCAGCATCCTTTTCATCTAGTTTTTTTAAAAGATTCTTATCTAATGTTTCTAGCATTATAGCACCTTTAAAATAATTTCTTGTACTCCCTAAATTAGTAGAAAATTCACCAAGATCATATTCATATGTTTTATAACTTATAGAAATTTCACCTTTTTGCCTATTATTAAAAAAGAAAAAGAAGGCCCCAAAAATTATACCCGATATTATGAAACCAATCAATATATATAATGTTATTTTTCCTAAATTCATAATCTGTCCCCCATTCTTATATTATTTAGACTCCGGACTATTGTATGTAGACCTTAATATTACAATATCTACTCTTCTATTTTTTGATTTATTTTCTGCCGTATCATTAGGAGCAATGGGATGATATTCGCCATAGCCTGCTATAGAAAAACGTTCCGGTGCTAAACCCAACTCCTCAATTAAATATCTTGTTACATTAGATGCTCTACCTGTAGATAATTCCCAATTAGTGGGGTATAACAAATTTGGTATAACTTTGACAGTGTCTGTGTGCCCTTCTATACGAATAGATTTTTTTATAAATTCCGGACTTTGCAAAAATTTAGAAATATCCTCTAAAATTTCTTTAGACCTCGATTTCAAATTAGCTTTTCCTGAATCAAATAATACATTATCTTTAAAGCGCAAAATAAGACCTACATCTTCTTGAGTAACTAATACATCAGAATCAAGATCATAACTTTCCAAATACTCTTCTAAAACCTCCTGAAGTTTTATAAAATCCTCCATTTCCTGTTCCTGACCCGCCATGAAACCGTTCTCTATTGAATCTAAAATAAGATCATTTGGTTCAATTACAGTTCCCGAATCCAGTATTCCTATTGAACCTTGAAAAGATTGTATTAGGGCCTGAAATTTCTGTACATCTATAGTTGAAAAGGAAAACAGCAAAACAAAAAAACAAAGCAATAATGTAGTCATATCAGCAAAAGTAGTCATCCAGGCCGGGGCACCGGATTGTGATTCTTCCTTATTCAATTGTCTTTTTCTTGACATTATGCCTCAACACCTTCCTGTTGTTCAATGCCCTCTCGCCCTTTATATTGCAAACCTTTACGTGCTTTCGGAGGTAAAAATGCCTTAAGCTTTTCTTCAATAATTCTTGGATTTTCACCGGCTTGTATTGATAACAGACCTTCAACCATAATCTCTTTTCTCAAGATTTCTTCCCTACTTTTTAATTTAAGCTTATTAGCAATAGGTATGAATACTAAATTAGCTAATACGGAGCCATAAAAAGTAGTAATCAACGCAACAGCCATACTGGGACCGATGGAGCTGGGATCATCCAATTTTTTAAGCATATTTATAAGTCCAATTAACGTACCTATCATACCAAATGCCGGAGAATAGGCCCCCATAGCCTCGAATATTCCCTGTCCTTTGCCATGTCTTTCTTCTACAAAAGATAATTCTGTCTCTAGTAAGTTTTTTACTAACTCCGGGTCTGTTCCGTCTACAATCAACATAGTGCCCTTTTTTAAGAATTCTTCATTAATTTCCTCTGATGCTTCTTCTAACGCTAACAAACCCTCCTTCCTTGCAATATTGGCGAGAGTATTGATTTGAACAATTATTTCGTAAGGGTCTTCCTCTTGGCTTCTAAAAGCTTTTCCTGCTATTTTAACTGCCTCCAGTACACTTTTTAATGGATATGCTACTAAAGTAGCGGCTACAGTTCCGCCAAGTACAATTAAAATAGAAGCAACATCCCAAAAATCTGCTATAGATCCATCCGACAATATTCCTCCGACAACAAACACCACTCCTACAATTATGCCGAGTATTGTTGCTATATCCACCTTTACACCCCTCTTCCTATGTATATAGTAAACTATAGTAAATCCCTATATATAAAAATTTTATATGCAATGAATTATGTGTCAAATAAAGCCAAGTAGGCTCAACTCAATCTCTGTTTATCAATAACGCTTCATTATATCTATATCATGAATATATATTTTCCTTTTATATTCAATTATTTTCTCAATTATTTGCTCTGCACTTTCAAGTACTACCATCTTACGTCCATTGGTAAGTGTAATAACTGTATCCGGGGTCTCTTCAATTGTTTCTATTAAATCTGTATTTAAAATAAATTC
>CAYLIZ010000047.1:0-10340 GCA_964383985.1 uncultured Alkaliphilus sp.
TTTTTTAAATCTTCATCTGTGTTTTTTTGCAATATATTATAAAAATCCTTTGTCGATGCATTTTTAAATTTATACGTATTAAAATATTCCCTTAAAGCCTTCATGAAAGCTTCATCCCCCATTTCCCTTCTAAGTTCTTTTATAAACATAGCACCTTTACCATATACTATACTGCTATACTGTAACTGATCATCAAATTCATCTAAACTTTTTAATATTCCCCCATCCCGACTAAACCTTATACCCAAAAAATCCTCATATTGGGCCTTCACCATCTTTTCATATACCTGCTCCTTGATATGCCCGCCATATTTTTCTTCAAAATACATAAGTGTAGAATATTCTGATAAAGCCTCATCTAACCAAGCTTCTTTTATCTCATTATTACCGACCATTCCATACCACCATTGATGTGCGATTTCATGTGCAATCACATATTCCAATGGAAAATCCTTATCAATTTCGTAAAGCGGTTGTCCGATCATAACTAAATTTGGGTACTCCATTCCCCCTATAAAAAAATCGCTGGCTACCACAGATAGCTGTTTATAGGGATATTTACCAAATAATTTATTAAATATTTGCAGAGCATCCATTCCATAATTCAACGCCTGTTCGCTTTTAGCCCCATTAATTGTATAAGAAATTACCTCTATACCATCTACATCAGCCCTATCTGCAGAAAATTTTTTACTCAAAACAATAGCGAAGTCCCTTACATTGTCGGCCTCTATTTTATAAGTCTTTTTATTCTTGCCGGCATTTGTTTTTATGATATCACCGGTAGTGGCTAGTTTATATTCTCCCGGAATGGATATATTTACACTGTAATCTGATATATCGCTATAAAATGGGTCTCCTATACTATGATAAGGCTCTAAATTCCAGCCATTATCATCAAACACAGATAATATTGGATACCAATTTGCTATATTCACTGTGTTTTCTCCATAGCCCATCCGTCCTATGGAATTGGGAAGCTTAACCTTGAATTTCATGGTCAATTCAATCGATTTACCCGGCTCTATAGGATTTTGGGGAGTGACCCTTAGATTTGTATTTCCCTCACCCATAATTTTATAGTTTACTTTTTTGCTCCCTTTTTTTATACTTATAATATCTATCCACCCTTTACTGAATCCATTGGGGTACGCCTTTACCATATCCTTATCTTCAAAAGGGGCGGTGCTGCTATCTCTAAAAGCATTGGCATATAAATGAAAATATAAATCCTTCATTGTTTGTTCTGTCGTGTTTTCATAACGTATTCGCTGTTTTGCCTCCAGTAACATGTTTTTCTCATCAAATGTAACATTAATTGTATACCGGGGAATTTGCTGTGGTTTTACAAAAGTGTTAAATACTTTTTGCGCTTGCCCCGTATCTAATACATAATGTATAGATACTGATACCGTAAACGTTATAACCATAATAACTAATATATGCAATTTTCTAACAATCGTCTTATTAGACTTCACTTCGCCTACCTCCCTAATTATTTGACATATTATTAAAATTTTATTTCAAAGATTTTATTTTATTCCATAATTCCTACCTAAGACGGTATAAATAGTTATGAGAGAAATAAAAAAATATTTAAAAATCCTTATTTTTGTTATTCTAAATAAAACGTGATAAAATGAAGGGTCTTTACACCTCTGTTTAAACACCAAAAACAGTAGAGCGGATTATATGATATAATTATATTTGGAAGCAAGCAATGCAAGCGTAGAGGAGTGATAGCTGTGTCTTTTATTAAAGGAAGTACTTCTATTGATTTAGGAGATACACCCGTCGAAAACATATTTATAGATATTTTTATGCCTATGGCAAATGGAACCTTTGTACAGGTGTATCTGCTGGGATATAAGTATGCTTTAAATCGCGAACCAAATATGAGTGTAGATAATATGTCCATTGCAAGGCACCTTAATATCCCTCTATCTGATGTATTAGCTGCTTGGGATTTTTGGGAGAGTAAAAATATTATAATAAAACACGAATCAGAAGATGGAGATGAAAATAACTATAGTGTAGAATTTGTGAATTTAAAACAGCTTTATATTGATAACAACTATAAACCGATATATAGTGCTCCACAAGAAATTAATATTGATAAAAACCAACCGGGTTCCCATACTCTGTCACCTACTGATCTGGTAGAGGCTAACAGGGTTCCGGAGATTAGAAATATGTTTGTTGAAATAAACAAAATCATTGCTAGGGAATTGGTCCCTAACGAAAAATTAAAGATTGTCGAATTGCTTTATAAATATAATATAAATCCTCCTTTAATAGTAGAAGCTTTCCGATATTCTAAAAAACAAAAGAATGTGAGGCATATTTTAAACTTTTCATTTGGTGTTATCAGAACTTGGTATGATAAGGGTATATTTACTGTAGAGGATTTGCAGCAGTATCTTATTGAGCAAGGGGATAGATATGGACTTTACAGCAGGGTCTTTAAAGCATTGGGCTTTAGTTCGCGTAGCCCTACTGAGGCTGAAATGGAAACCATGGATAGTTGGATAGATGAATTAGAATTTGATATTGAAATAATCTTAGCTGCATGCCGAAAATCCAGTGGAACCTCTAATCCTAACATTAATTATTTTAATTCCATACTAAGGGATTGGCATAATAAAGGAATTAAAAAAGTAGAAGACATTGAAAAATTGGATACAAAACCAAAAAATGATACAAAATACAGGAAAGTTCAAACCGCACCTAAAATAAAAACTAAATTTCACCTGGCCAAAAGCCGCGGTGATAAATATACTGCGGAGGAATTAGAACAGCTTATATTAGATAACCAAAAGAAAAGATTAAATAACTAGGGGATGATTTAATATGATGCAATCGTTTGCACATGAAATATTGAGGGATTATGAAAAAAAGAGGGACAAGGCTAGAGAATCGAAAGAGAATAGATTACAGGAAGTATATGATAAAATACCCGGAATACGTGAAATTGATGAAAAACTCCGGAAAACAGGCATAGAGATTTCTAAAATACTGATACGAGGTGTAGACAATCCCGAAAAAATTGTGGAAGACCTTAAACAGGAATTAAAAAAGTTAAAACAGGAACGGGCTATTTTACTGACAGAAAATAATATCCCATTGCAATATCTGGATGACAGCTTTTCCTGCGAAAGCTGTAATGATACAGGTTTTTTGCCTAGTGGTGAAAAATGCAAATGTTTTAAACAACAGCTTATTGTAAAAGCCTATAATATGTCGAATTTATCTAATGTACTGGAAAAAGAAAACTTTCAATCCTTTAACTTAGATATTTTTTCTGATGAACCATTCGAGGGTCAGAAATTAACACCTAAAAAAAATATGATGAATATACTCAATATATGTGAGGGATTCGCATTTAATTTTGATGTAAATAGCAAGGATAATTTATTGTTTTATGGAGAAACAGGTACGGGAAAAACATTTTTAGCTAACTGTATAGCAAAATCATTGTTAGATAAGGGGAAAATTGTAATTTACCAAACCGCTTTCAAGCTTTTAGAGATATTGGAAGATTTGAGATTTGGAAAAAATAGTAATAGAGACAAGTATAATCTCTTATTCGAGGCGGATTTGTTGATTATAGATGATTTAGGTACTGAAATGACCAATACATTTACAAATACTGAACTGTTTAATATTATTAACAGTCGACTTTTATCTAACAAAAAAATGATAGTATCTACAAATCTCTCCCCCAAGGAAATAATGGACCGTTATGATGATCGCATTTTTTCGCGTCTTTTTTCAAAATTTGCTGTACTCCACTTTTTTGGTAAGGATTTGAGATGGGAAAAAGTTATATAAAAAAATAAACCTAGGTAAAACCCAGGTTTTTTAACTGTTAATTATTTTGATTCAAAAAATCTATTAAGTTCCGCTACCAAATTATCAACATTTATACCATGTACTCTGCTGGCGTCCTCCAGACTCTCCATTGTAGCCCCGGGTCAGCCAAGACATTGTAGACCAAAGCTTAAAAAAACAGCTGCAGCCCCTTGATCCATTCTTAAAACATCCATAACAGTCATATCTTTTGTAACTGTGCCCATTTTAATCCTCCTTCAAAAAATATTTAAACTTATATAATAGTATCATTTTTATTTTGCTTAATCAATGATAACATACAACACTATCTTGTTTTTCTTGTAGTTGTTTTATACTGCCACTAATTTTTTTATATTATAAATAAACATAGTATATCTATAATATGCTTTAACACCTGCTAATTTATGCACCAATACATTTCATGCATGTCCAACATTATTTTGATATTATGTGCAAAATTCAACTTTATACACAGCTATTCCGTGGATAATGTGGATAAATTGTCACTTTGCGACCTAGGTCATACCAGATATCGAAAATTAGAGGTCTGATACCGGAAAACCTTAAAAAAATCCGGCACACCGACCAGCCGGATATCCGACCTCTAATTATAATACATCTCCCTTGTGATAACCATGCAAATAAATTGACATTTTAATTTTTTATTTTCCAATTTAAAAAAATGCCTATACGGGATAAACTGATCGTCTCGGAAGATAGGCAAGCTCTGATCCTCAAATTCTTCGGTAACAATATCAAATAGTTTAAAACCAACCTTTCTATAGCACCTTTGGGCTCTCTTATTAAAAACAGACACCTTTAAATAAAGGGCCTTCATTTTTAATGTTTCAAAATAATACTTTAAAAAGGCCCCCAGCCCATCCGTTCCATATCCCCGATCTATACTGCTTGGATCAAATACTACACCTAATTCACCGGTTTTTCTGAAAATTCTAATATTTCTTAGCGAAATATACCCTACCAATCTATTGCAGTTATTAAAAACTACAAAACACTTTTTCGAAAACCATGACCTTTTATTTTTATACCAATAATCTTTTTGCCTTTCGCTCATATGTGGAAAGTTGTAACAATAAAATAGAGGGTCCCTATGTCTGCCCCAGCACTGCATAAGGTCCACATGTTCCCTCTTAAGTTTCTTTATATAAGTCTTTTCTCCCCTCACAAGTTCCATGTCGTCCCCCACTTATAACCTAATATCTCAACTAGGAATCCCTATACCTATCGTAATCTAAAAATTTTTGGAATTGACCTAACCATATCAAATCAACAGTGCCTATTTCACCATGACGGTGTTTCGCAATAATCACTTCGGCTATGTTCTTTTTATCAGTATCCGGATGGTAGTATTCATCACGATATAGAAACATAACCAGGTCTGCATCCTGTTCCATGGCCCCTGATTCCCTAAGATCCGATAAAATGGGTCTGTGGTTAGTTCTAAGCTCAGGTGCCCGAGATAACTGGGATAGGGCTACTACAGGACAATCCAATTCTTTCGCCATTATTTTTAAGTTTCTTGAAATAGATGCAATTTCCTGTTGTCTGTTTTCACTTCTTCTGTCACCTTCCATCAACTGCAGATAATCAATTAAAACGAGGTCCAGCCCTTTTTCCATTTTCAAGCGTCTACATTTTGATCTTATTTGCGCCACAGAAATTCCCGGAGTATCGTCAAAAAATATTTTAGATTGGGAGAGGGGAACCATAGCATTAGCAATTTTTGTCCACTCTTCTTCGTCTAAATTTCCAATCCGTATTTTTCCCAGCTCAACCATAGATTCTGATGCTATCAACCTGAGCATCATCTGCTCTTTTGACATCTCTAAACTAAAAACAGCCACGGATGCCCCCGCTTTGGTAGCTGCATTTTGTGCCAGGTTTAGGGCAAGTGCAGATTTCCCCATTGAGGGCCTGGAAGCAACCAGAATTAAATCCGTTTTATGAAATCCGCTCAGCTTTTTATCTAAATCAATAAAACCGGTAGTCATTCCTGTAATTTTTGTTTTATTCTCATATAATTGCTCGATTTTATCAAATGTATCTGATAAGACATTCTTTATAGAAACAAAGCCTCTGTCGGATCTGTCCTGCGAAATATCGTATATGCTTTTTTGTGCCTGTTCAATTACCTCGGAAACTTCTACATCGCTGCTATAACCTAAATGAACAATTTCTTGGGAAGCTCTTATTAGCCTTCGCAAGATGGACTTCTCCTCTACTATCTCTGCATAATGCCGTACATTAGAAGCGATGGGTACACCCGAGGCTAAACTTGTCAGGTAAGGAATTCCTCCTATAGCATCTAAGGTTTCCCTTTTTTTGAGCTCCTCAGTCAGTGTAACCAAATCCACAGGTTTATTCTCATTAAACAAATCATACATGGCTTCAAATATTTCTTTATGGGCTTCTCTATAAAAATCTAAATCATCAAGAATTTCTAAAGCAATTATTATGGCTTCTTTATCCAATAACATAGAACCTAAAACTGACTGTTCTGCTTCTACACTGTTAGGCGGCACCTTGTTAGTTAAACTTAAATCTTCCACTCTATTCACCTTTTATGTTTACTTTTAGTTTTCCAACAGCATCGGTATGGAGTTTAACCTCTACGTCTCTTATACCTAATCCTTTAATTGGTTCCGGTAAAACTATCTTTCTTCTGTCTATCTTTATTTTATGCTGTTTTTCTAATGCTTCAGCTAAATCTTTAGATGTTATAGAACCAAACAGTTTTTCACCTTCACCGGCCTTAGCCGTAATTTCAATTGGAGATTCCTCTAATCTTGCTACGAGCTCCTTAGCTTCGTCAATCTCCTGCTGTTTTTTTATTTTTTGAGATGCTTTTTGTGCCTCTAGGGTCTTTAGATTTCCTTCTGTCGCTTCAACAACTAATTTTTTAGGAAGTAAATAATTTCTTGCATATCCATCCTTGACATCTACTGCTTCTCCCTCTTTACCTAATCCCTTTACATTTTGTAATAAAATTACCTTCATTCCTCTTCTCCAACCTCCTCAAAATGTTCTTCAATTGCATTTTCTAATCGTTCTCTGACTTCTTCTAATGTAGTGTCCTCTATTTGGGTCCCGGCAACCGTCATATGGCCCCCGCCTCCGAGTTTTTCCAAAATTACCTGAACATTTATATCACCCATAGAACGTCCACTTATGAAAACTATTGTATCACTTTTTCTCCCCAAAACAAAGGAAGCGGTAATTCCCTTAACATTTAATAACTCATCTGCGGCTTGGGCTGCAATAAGCTGTGAATATTCAGAAATATCTCTGAACATCGAGATTGCTATTGTATCATAAATTATTTCTGCCTTTTTAATGATTTCCGCCTTAGCAATAATAGTATTAAAATCATTTTCGAATAGCTGTTTCACTGCTGTAGTATCCGCACCCGCCCTTCTCAATAGAGAGGCTGCTTCGAATGTCCTCACACCGGTTTTAAATGTAAAGTTTTTAGTGTCCATAGAAATACCCGCCAGCAAAGCCTCTGCCTCTATCTGAGGTATATTAATTTTATCATCCATATAGCTTAAAATTTCCGTTACCAATTCACAGGTGGATGAAGCATATATTTCATGATAAGTTAAGACTGTATTTTCAATAAATTCTGTTCCCCTTCTGTGGTGGTCTATAACTACTATTTTATCCGTTAACTCTAACAACCCCGAACATTCAGTAAAACTCGGTCTATAGGTGTCAACCACTACTAATAGAGATTTATTCTCAATTTTAAATTTTGCCTCGTCACAGTGTATAATTACATTTTTATATTCTTCTATCTCATATATACACTTAACCAGCCCTTCAATTGCAGGGTTTGTCTCATTCAATACAATATATGCTTTTTTGTCTCTGTTTTTAGCTGCACGATAGATACCAAGCGCAGCACCCAGGGCGTCTAAATCTGCCATTTTATGTCCCATAATTATTACATTAACAGATTCATCTATTAATTGACGCAGAGCATGGGATATCACTCTTGCCTTTACTTTGGTTCTCTTTTCTACAGCTTTTGCCTTACCACCATAAAAACTAATTTTATCCCCTTTTTTTAAAACTACTTGATCCCCTCCTCTACCTAGTGCTAAATCCTTAGCCCCATTGGCAAATTCCCAGGTTTGAAGAGGTGTCTTTCCATAAACTCCTATACCTACACTCAGGGTAATAGGCATGCCATTGCCCTGGTTTATTTCCCTAATATCATCTAATATATCAAATTTTTTGGCCTCTAACTCCTCCAAATGTTTGTGATTAAAAACAATAATAAATTTATCCTTGGCGTATCTTCGTATGAGGCCATTAATTTTACCTGACCATAAATTTATTTTATGCTCTATTTCTGCTGCAATCAGTGGCTGCCTTGCCTCTTCTGTATCCTGCATGACATCGTCGTAATTGTCTACCTGAATAACACCTACAACCATCTGATCGTCCTCATATTTTTTGCTCAATTCCTCATACCCGGTAACCTCTACCCAATAAATCATGACAATATAATCAGGGGTATGTCCCTTTGACAATTTAACAATATCGTATACAATCCTAAAATACCTTTTGTTAATTTCAATTGTTTCAGGCGTTTCATTTTCATTTTGCAGTATGTTTTTTAAGTCAAAATTATCAATAACATCTTGGATGTTTCTCTTTAATAAATCTTTGTGGTCTACTACATCTAAAAATTTGGGGTTATACCATATGATAGTACCATCAAACTTAACTATTGTTAATGGAATAGGAAGATTTAAAATGGCATGTTTTGTCGCAGAATCAATATCTGATGATAGTCCCTCAATATAACGAGTCCACTCTTCCCTTCTTATGTTGCTAACTTTTAGGTTATAACAAATTAAATATGCCAACAGAAATATGCCTACTATACCAATTGTTTTATTATAATAAAACACTATCAATATAAATATAAAAATTATAATGAGATAAATTCGCGTATCAGGGATTAGCATTCTAAAAAACTTGCTTTTTTTAATACTACTCATTTCAATTTTACCTCCCAAAACTCCTTTACAGCTATTTTTATCTATTTGCTAATAAGTATTTATGATTTAACCTATATTAGTTTGTCTATCCTATATTTCTTATATTAAATATAGCATCCATTAGTCCAACAAATGAGACCACTGTAAGTAATGGGCTTATGAATAAAATTGCTATCAATAGCAAAATACGCACAGTTCTAGGAATTTTGGTCCTTTTTATTAGATAACTTATGACCGATATGCCCTGTATAAAAAACATAAAAACGAAAAGTAATGTAACATTTGCAAGCAAACTGGAGTGATGAATGCCCTTGATATATTTGGTCAAATAACTTAATGCAAAAATAATAAAAGAACCAAATACAATATTTTTTGGCAACTTGAAATTACTAAATTGCGGAAGTTCAATATTGTCAGGGCTAAACCGTTTCAGTATACTCACTGTTATATAATAATTTCCAAAAGCCGCAATCATGGACTGAATAATGAACATACCCGGTACAATCATCAACAAATAATCTAGCACCTCATTGGCACTTAAAACATCTACATTCATGGTTTTTAGCACTTCAACCTGTTTATCTACAATATCTCCAATAACAAGAGTAATCTCATCAATTATATTTATATTTCCGATATATGAAACGACCCGAAATATGATTAATATAGAAAAAACTGATGTGATTGTACCTATACCTATCACCGCGTACGGTTCTTTCTGTTTTTTTATATAGTGGCCCATCGCTAAAATCATCGGCCCAAATATCAATAACAAAAAACCGGCATAAATTAATTCCGTTAAAATTCCAATCAATAAGCTAAAAGTAATAAAAGAGAGTATAGAATATTTATTGCCACGCCTGTATGCTAAAATCATAAACGGGACAGGAATTAATGCTATGGATATAGATAAAACCGGTATATATACGATGCTAATAGCAAATATAGTGGTTATAGCGGCAATCAATGCAGCTTCAATAAATGCTCTTTTTTCATCATAATTTTTCATTTTAAAATCACTCCTAGCTATCACCTTTATTCCCCATGGCCTTTTAAATGCTGATACAGGCTCGAAAGATCCCCGTACCATTTTTCTAGATGATGTTCCTCTAATATATGAAGTCTTGCCTTTTCTTGTACCTTTTTATCAATAGATGAGTATTCAACGCCTAATCTTTTGGCTAAAGAATAAGTTACTAAAATAATATTGGCCAGACCTTCTATAATCATCTGTTGTCCTTCCTTGCTGCCTTTATATATAGCCTCAAAAACTGCTGAAACGCTATTCAGAAGTTCACATTTTAAAAATTCTATAATTTTAATATTGCGACCTATATCAACACTGTCTTTCATAATATACACCCCCCAAAAATGGTTCTTATGTATTATATTATATACTACTATTTTCCTTATAACAAAACTAACTTATTATTTTTAATAATATTATTTTATTATATA
>CAYLIZ010000048.1:0-1709 GCA_964383985.1 uncultured Alkaliphilus sp.
TTTACCACCACCCCAATTGTTTTACTATTTCTAGTGCTTTCTGTTGCGATAATATAATATTTTGTTGTAATATAGTTGCCACTACATTCTTTATTGGAATAACCATAGGGGGAGGAAGAAAATTATAGTTCAATCGTGCTTGCTGTTGTTGCAACACAACTTCTTTGCCCTCTATTATATTAACCCATTCATTATCATAAGAAAAACGTAGCCTTCTATATATATTCTTAATATCTTCATATTGTTGCAAATTAAAAGGAAAATATAAACTAGGTCCTATGGAAGTTTCAGAGGGAATATTTTCTATAGAGGGCTCTATAATAATATTTTTCAAAATTTTTGTTATTTTTTGCCCCTTGTTCTTTGTTTCATATAAATTATTCTTTAATAGTTCTTCTAAAGCTATTAAACTTATGAGAGGTTCTCTATAAATTTTAGGGTCCCTTTTATCCAATTGATAGATAAATAAACTACGATTTTTATTTAACTGTTTTACTTCTTCACTTACTACCTGTTTAAGCATAGTAAAATATCTTTTTTTTGCTCTAACTAAAAGTAAGCCACTGTCCATGCCATGGAATTCATTAAATGCCTTTGTTATAATTTTTAAGGCCTCGTGTGTCCCCCTTGACGTATTAGTTTCTAACAATTTAATAATCATAGGGTAAGGTATCCCCTCAAGGGCAATATTTTGTATAGGTGCCAAAATATATTTTACAGTATTTTTAGGAATACAAGCCAATTCATACCACACCTCTACCATATTCATATAACATGCGTCTAATAATATACAATCAATTGCCTTGCCGGTTTTTTCTTTACTTAAATACAAAGCACTAGTAAAACCCTCTACAGTCATTATATAGGGCTTATTTTGGGTATAGTCCGTCATAAATCCTATAAACCCTGCGCCATGTCCCGATAAAATCAACATAACATTTTCTGCAGGGTAATGAGTAATTCCCCATGTAATAAAATGATACAGAGTAAAGGGATCAGCCATATTAACTTTTCCTAATTCCTCTACCAAAATGTTTTTGCCTTCTTTTAAAATAAATCTCCTAACACCTGTCCATTCCTTACCAATCTTTAGCTGTGGCCTTAATAATTTAAGTCTTTGTGTGGACATTCTAGCCAGTTGTATAACAATATAAATACCTTCTCCTTCTACCTCTCCCTGTAAACTTTGAATTCTGCTATAAATTTCCGGCTCTAATTCATTATTACCATTGGCATAAATTAAAACTGTCCATTTTTTCCGGCTATTCTTCCGGACATTCACAAGGGATTAGCTCCTTTGAACAATTCGTTTTTGCAGCCATGATGGTAAGAATTTTGCCTTCAAATTTAGGGGGAATATTTAACATATAATATCCCTTACAACCACTGAAAGTATGGCAGATGCCTTTTAATTCTCCTAAATCATCTTCGTAAAAGGCTTTGACTATCATCCCTGAAATTCCTTCGTGGGTAATACAGTCTTTAATCTGTCCATGAATTAATACATCTTTCACTTTTCTTACTTTTAAATCCTTGCGTATAGAAATTCTTTTTTTCTTTATTTGCGGAGGGTAAAAACAGGGGAAAGGCCTTTGATAAAATGCTTCACATACTTTAGATAAACAATGCCTTTTTTTAGATCTACATTTTTTCATAATCCTCACTCCTTAACGCATCTATATTTTACTAGAATTATACTATTAAAAACT
>CAYLIZ010000048.1:1809-10258 GCA_964383985.1 uncultured Alkaliphilus sp.
TAAAAACTAGAAAGTTATATAGTATCAATAGTTTGTTTATTATATGACTTTAATTACTCAGTGGTTCTTCCTAAATAAAAAACAGCAACACCACAGTTCTTATAACAAGAACTGTGGTGTTTTTAGAAGGTTCTTGAATTACCTATCCATGGTTATTATCAATGTTTTCATCGTCTAGTCATTAGTCGGATCTTCCGGACATTCACATGGCTCCGGTGGTTCAGGACAATTTGTGCATGTAGCTGCAATGGTAATTGTCTGACCGGCAAATTCAGTTGAGATTCTTAACATATAGAACCCGTCGCAACCGCTAAAAGTATGACAAATCCCTTCTCCACTTTCATCAAAAGCCTTTATAATAGCCCCTATAATCGGTTCTTCAGTTTCACAATCTGTAATTTGACCATGAATAATTACATCAGCTACAGATGCTACTCCAAGATTAAGGGTTAATTGATCCTGATCAAATTCTTCCGGTAAAGTTACTGTATCTGCACTTAAAATACAAGACATCTCTTTCCCCCCTTTCCTTTGTCACTTCATAATATTACGGATTTTAAAAAATGTGCCGGTTATTTTTCTTTTCTATCAACTGTTATGTTTATTTTTGTTATTGGGTCTTTTTTATTTAATTTTACTTGCTCCATAAATAAAAGTTCTTCTCCTTTCGATGTTTTGTCTAAATTTTTTATTCTTTTTTCTCTTTTTTCAGTAGGTTTTTCTGCATTTTTTTTATTTTTAGCTTTATATTCCTTACAGCTGCAGGTTTCCACTGTAGAGCCTTTTTGCTTCATGAAGTTTACTGTCCCCCGAAAAGTTTTAAAACCCTTTATAATTATTGTTATTAATATTACTTGTAAAGCAATTATGCTAATAAAAAATAAAATTTGCAAATTAACCCCCATAGCTTTATATCCCTCCATTTTTTAAAGATTTTGATGAGAATTTAGTTTAAAAAAGCTTTTATTTATACCAAACCACAATACACATTATTTCTGCAATATACTATTGAGGTTTTTTATGTTTCTATAATTTATAATATGCTGTGCCTGTAATTAGTGCTAAGAAAAAAGAGATCTACATAAAAATATAGACCTCTTTTTCTTACTATCTTCTAAAGCATTATTCCCCTGGTTGATGGTATAATAGGTTCACAAACAGGACCACATATACCTTCCCAAACACCACTTGTCGCCGATAGGCCTGCTTTAAAACCAATATTTACAGGACCTATAGGTAAGGCCTCTTTTAAAGTAAAGTTTAGTACTATTCGTGTTTGTTCTACTTTTCCTTTTCCAGATGGTATATTATCAAATTTTAAACCCCTACATTCAGCCGGGTTTGCTTCAGGTGGTGTAATGATATTTTGAACAAAACATTTATTTAAAGTCTTGCTTGAGCAATTGTCATAGAAAACCGTATAAGAACAGGATGCCAGTAGCGCTGTTCTCTCTTCATTTGTAATATTAGGACATAGGCAAATTAAGATATTACTAATCTGTCTAGATGTAGGAAAACCTGCCACCCTAACAATGTTATATTGAAAGGTATTAGAAGATACATTGCTGGCCGGTTGGGTTAATGTAATTTGCCATCCATGTAAAGTCCGAGTTCTATCACATAAATTATTTGTAGGCATGATTTCACCTCCTCTTCTTTTTATTTTAGTATATTCAATACCCGATGGTTGTGTTTAGTTTTTTGAAAAATTCTTTCAAAATAAATATAAGAACAAAAAAAATTCCACACTAATGAAACCACAATTTTTCCCCCTTAACAACAAAATCTCCTAAACATACGTTCAGGAGAATATAAAACACAATAATTTATAGCAACGTTGCTTTATAAATTTAATATTAATCAGCATACCTCCACCAAAGCATAGTGCCTACTAACCCAAATAAACTTGTTGGAAGTACAATAATAATGCTGATTTTTTCAACTATAATGCTATCACTGTACCTTCCTTTATTTTTTCATCAGGTGATAAAATAACCTCATCACCCTCCTGTAGCCCTTTAAGCACCTCTACTTTATCTTCATCTTTTAGGCCTTTTTCAATCTGCTTCATCCTAGCCAGGCCGCCATCATTTAAAAATACATAATCCTTACCTTGATATTCGAAAATCGCTCTTTCATCGACAAGCAAGGTGTTTTCTGCTACAGCAGTAATTATTTTTATATCCATATCATATCCGAGTTTTAAATCCGGCACTGAATCTTTAAAATCTATCTCTATTTTTACCCTTTTCTGCTCTATACCCAATTCCGATACTTTGCTAAATGCCTTGGGATAAATCTTCCTCACTATACCTTCCAATCCATATATGCCCAAATCTTTATTTTCAACTATCACTTCCGCTCCGACATTTACACCGCTTATTTCATCTACCAATATATCGCTCTCTAAAAACAAATCCGCAGTATTACCAATTTGAAAAACCTTTTTCCCCGGTTGAATAACGCTCCCTACCTCTACATCATCTTCTAAAATTATACCTTCCATAGGGGCCCTTATAATTAATTCGGAACGCTTCTCTTGAAGTAAGTCTATTTGGGTCTGTATTTCTTCGGCCTGAATATTAAGCAACTCTTTCTCTTGCGGCGATACTCCTTCTTGAGCTATTTCAACACTGCTCTTTACCACTTCATAATTGGCTTCCGCAGTAGCCAATGCAGCCAAAGTGCTTTCATAAACATCCCTACTTATTGCTCCCGCATCATAAAGTTTTTTATTGCTATCTGCAAGCCGCTTTGCCTCATCCAAAGCTATTTTTGCAGATTTTTCTTGGGCTTCAAGCTTTCGCAATTCCGCTTCACTTAATTTTTTTGCTGCATCTTCCAGTTTTGTTGTAATCACCTGTTTCTGAAGCTCAAGGCCCTTTATCTGTGACACATATTCTTGCTCATCAAGTTCAATCAATATATCTCCCTTATTTACTTTATCGCCGGTTTTAAACATGACCGACACCACTTTGCCACCTAATGGTGCATATACCTGTGTCTCTTCCTCTAATCTGACAACCGCATTTTCTTCAATATATTCCCTGATATTCCCCTTTTCCACCAAACCCATATCTACTGCTACAGCCCCGGTCTTTATTTTCCCAATATAAAAAATTGCTGCGACTACTAGTATTATTATAAGTCCAATCCAAATAAGCTTCTTTTTTTCTATTTTCATCTTCAACCCCCCTAAGAAATACGGCTCTTCAATGCTTCAATAAAATCGAGATCACGAATTCTCCTCCATGTTGCTATTTGTGCAATAACAGCAAATAAGATAGTTGCTACTCCTGCTGTTATAAAAGTTTTATATGATAAAATTATGGGAAATGTAATTATATCTGAACTAAAAGCTTCTGCCATACTGTTGATCATCCCTACCCCAAAAGGTATTCCCAAAAATATTGCCAGTATTGTCATTATGCAATTCTCTTTAACCAACATTTTAAAAATATCTATCTTGTCAAAACCCATAACCCGAAGTGATGCCAATTCTAACCGCCGTTCGGAAATGCTTATAATGGTTGAATTATATATAAGAACAAAGCTCAATATTCCGCCGAAAAACATATACAGCCTTGTCACAACTACTATTATATCTAAATATTCTTCAAAAGATTTTTTAAAATCCTCTACAGCCATAACTGAAGAAATATTTTTTACATCTTTTAATTTTTCTTTTATATTATCATCAGAAGCAAAAGCTACACCGGTAATCATTTTTTTATCAGCCAATTTATTTTGCATAAACTCAATATTCATATAAGCATTTATGCCTAGGTATTGTCTTACGACTTCCTTTATTTCAACAACCGCATCTTCCTGCCCCGGAAACAAGTTCTTTACGGTTATTCTATCTCCTTTATCCACATGGAGAAGCTTTGAAAGGGCCTCTGTAATAAATATCCCTTTATCAGGCAGACTTGCTAAATTGTTATCAGTATCCCTAAATTCTAAGAAAGAAGTATCTGTAGGAATACCTATAATATTTACTGCCTTTTTCCTCAGGCCGTTTTTCAGCTCAAAAGGATACTCAATTCTGGGCTCCATACCTCTTGTTTCTGCTAAATGTTTTAGATCTTTGGTAACATTCTCATTCATTGGTTTTTTAAAATCCACTATAAAGTCCATCTTCTGATATTCACCATATTGAATGGAAAACATTGCAGTAACAGCCTCAAGCATATATTGCGGAATAGTATTTATACCATAGGCCAAAGCTAAACCTAATACCAAAAAAGCAAATCGCCTTTTATTCCTTAAGATATTTTTAATAACCACTTTCCAACTAAAAGTCAACCTTTTCCAAATAAAACCTACTTTTTCAAGTAAAATATGCTTGCCTGATTTAGGAGGTTCCGGTAACATTGCATCAGCAGGGGCGATTTTTAGGACCCTTCTCCCCCCAAAAAGACCGGAGGCAATACAAAAAATACTCGTGAGCAAAATAGAATATAACATATAAATATATTGAATCTTCACATGGATTAAAGGTATATTAAAATACAATATAAATAACTCCGTCAACATTTTAGAAAGAATAAGCCCTAAAACAATTCCTATAATTGAACCGGCTATGCCAATCATCAAGGAATATTTTAAATAATGAAAAAGCACTTTTATATCGCTGTAACCTAGGGCCTTTAAAACGCCTATAGCCATTCTGTCATTACTTACAATTCTCGACAATACAATAGATATAACAAGTCCTGCCACAGCAAGAAAAAGTACCGGTAAAACTTTTGATATTTTGTCAAAGCCCTTTAGCTTTTCTATAAGCATCCTGTTGCTTATTTGGTTTTCTCTTTTTATTATTCTTTTTACCCCGTATTTGTCCAAAGTTTTTTCTAAAGCCTCAACAACTTCATCTATATCATCTTCGTTTTTCAAAGTAATCAATACTTCATTGTAATACCCTTTATCTCCATAAACTCCTTGAGCAAATTCCTCGCTAACAAAAGCCACCCCAAATTTCCCAGATGAAGGCATTAAAGACTGTTCACTCTCCATCAAATACACAAACTCAGGACTGTATGCAATATTTGAAACCTTCATATTATAAATCCGCCCATTTATGTAGGGAGTAATAATATCTCCTTTTTTAATATTTCTATCCAGGGCAAATTGCCTTAATAAAATTAGACTATCGTTTTTTAATTCTACTTTTTCCCCTCCGGGTATGTACAGTTTATTAATATCTTCATTATCATTTAAAATAGAAATAAGACGTAATATAACTTTTTCATCCTTATTATCAGTCTCAAGCGGCACATCAATACTAATTCGCCCTTGAACTTCTTTTACTCCTTCGATGGACCTTATCTCCTCAATACCTTTTGGAGAAATTTTCATCAATTCCACATTTATATGACTAAAGTTTGTTTCATTATAAAAGGTTTCTATGGCATTTTTTATATTTATATTACTGGTAGAAAAACATATAAAAACGCTTAAAGCAACCACTACGATAACAGTAACGGAAATAAACTGTCCCTTGGAGTGCTTTATCATGCGAAAAAGTCTGGTATCAAGCTTTTTCATCACCATTCAATCCTTTCAGGAGAAACCGGATTAAGGTTATCTTTAACCTCAACAATACTGCCGCTTCTCATTTTTACCACCCTATCTCCCATGTCACCTATAGCCATATTATGACTGATAACCACCACAGTCTTATTAAACCTGCGGTTAATCTTATGCAATAAGGATAAAATCATTATACCGGTGCTAAAATCCAAAGCACCTGTAGGCTCGTCACATAATATCAAAAGGGGATTTTTAGCCACTGCTCTTGCAATAGCTACTCGCTGCTGCTCTCCGCCGCTCAATTGTGAAGGAAAATGATCCTTGCGCTCCCATAAACCCACCTCTTTCATAATTTCATCAATATCCATGGGCTCTTTGCATAGTTCAGTAGCCAGCTCGACATTTTCCCCGGCAGTCAGATTTGCCATTAGATTATAAAACTGAAATACAAAACCTACACTATTTCTGCGGTAAGCTGTTAATTTTCTATCATTATATTTAGTAATTTCATCACCGGCTACTACAACCTCGCCTTCATTTGGTACATCCATACCTCCAATAATATTAAGCAAGGTACTTTTACCGGACCCGCTGGGTCCAAGAATCACCACAAATTCCCCTTCATAAATATCCAGACTAACACCGTCAAGAGCCTTTACTTCTACCTCTCCCATCTGATAAACTTTTTTTAAATTCTTAATTTGAATTTGAAGATTTTTCACCTTTAACCACCATACTTTTTCTTAAAAATTAATAAATAGAATCACTATATATAGTATGTTTTAGATATCTATTTTTTTGGAGAAAGCAACTGAAAGGAAAAATCCTCCATTTGTTATAATGTAATTATTTAAAATCATCAAAAAAGGAAATTTCCCTATGAATAATAATATTATAATATTACACAACTAATGCAGCTAATAATAGAATATATTTATTTATTTTAATCCGATTTTTTCTGCAACACTTTGCATGCCTTTTATTGTTTCTTGAATTACCTTATCTAAATCCATCCCGAGCATTTGTGCTCCTTCCGCAATAACTTCCCTATTTATTCCTGCAGCAAATGCCTTGTCCTTCCACTTTTTCTTTACGGATTTTACTTTCATATCACCTATTCCGGTAGGACGTATTAAAGCAGTAGCATTTATTAACCCGGTTAATTCATCAATAGTATATAATACTTTTTCCATTTTCTCCACAGGTTCTACATCAGTACAAATCTTCCAACCATGACTTACTATTGCTCGAATGTAGTCCTCAGGCCAATTTTCTTCTGTTAGAATCTTCTCCGTCATTTTACAGTGCTCTTCCGGATACATTTCATAGTCTAGGTCATGTACTAACCCAATTATTCCCCATTTTTCTTTGTCTTCTTCCCCAAATAATTCTGCAAAATGCAACATAACTGCCTCAACAGCCAGGGCATGATGTATAAGGCCCTCACTTTTATTGTATTTTTTTAGTAATTCGTAGGCTTCTTCCCTACCGGAAACTTTTCTTTCCATTAAAACACCTCTTTCCTCATCTTTTAAATTTATGCTCATGTTTTAATTATAGCATGATTATCAACGATACACCTATATATTTACTTAAAGCTCTCCTAACCCGGTTATTTCAATAACAAAAGCACCCATTAGGTTTTTATAAACCCAGTGGGTGCTGTATTCCCAATAAGTATTTGTAGGATATCTCAAAGCGAAAATTTAATTTAGGCAAAGGGCCTAATGACAAAGGCCCTTCTCCTCACCTAAATACGCATCAATGCGCCATTAGGCTCTGGTATATCCTCTTTTTTTATCCGATTCATTTGACAAAAATATTCAAAAAACTGCTGTACATACTCTCGTTCCTTAGGATTATTTTTTAAAGAAATGATGTCTCGCAAGATTTGTGCCATCCATATATTATCAAAGTAACGATGTCGTCCGGTATTCCAGGTCATCTTATGTGGATATCTCTTGTTAACATAATAGTTCCAAAAAAGCATTTTCTCTGCTTCCTGCTCTGAAAGACGTAGCCTATATTTCGAATGAGCAGGAATATATCCATCCGAACATGACTTGCTGTCAAAAATTTCATCCACCATGAATACGCCTAAAATATATCTGTCTTTTTCAGGCACATCAGAGTCTCTTGCTGTTAAAAGACAAGCACTGTTTTGATTTATTCGGGCCAGCCGTCTTGGTTGACCCTTTTTCTTGCCGCTTTTTATTACGCCGGTAAAAACATCCCAATTTTCAAAAACACTATCCTGTTCTTGTTTTTTACACCAAAAAACAGATTGTGATTGAGGATGAATTTTTTGGGTTTTACGTCTTTTAATATTCCTTTCTTGCGCCAAAAGACGCTGTCGTTTTTTATCTTGCAAAGCTTTTAATTCCTTAAGCCTTCTTTCTTCTTCCTCACATTCCTTTTTCTTCTTTCGCACCATTTCCGCCGCTTTTTGATCAGTAAGCGTCAGATATGTTTCAAATGCATCAGGAAAAACAAATTTTTTATTCCCTGATGGAAAATCTATTTTAATGTACGAACCGCAACATTTAATAATCTTTCCTTTGCCAAAAATCTTGTGTATTACTTGTTTATTGGCTAAATCCATTTATATACCACACCTCCATTCTGTCCATACGATCTTTTATAAAAACCTCTTAAATATCCACTTTGATTTAAACAGCGAGGTTGTCACAGTTTTTTTGCTTGAATGCAAGCATTCCTTTATCCATTCCCTTGCCCCAAAAAAGAATATAAAAAAACCGTTACATTCTATTCTACAAATTAGAATTTAAACTACGGTTACTATTATTATAACACTAATAAGATAATAATTCAAATATTTATATTGACATCGCTATATGTTTTATTATAAAATAAAAGATTAATAACTTTTATAATATAAATAGAGATGTTCACCAAA
>CAYLIZ010000049.1:0-4694 GCA_964383985.1 uncultured Alkaliphilus sp.
GGTTAAAAATCCTACCTATTTTAATTTTGCATTTTGTTATTCTTGGTCTTGCATATTAGGGTTGGTCTCGCATATCAGAGGTCGTATATCGATTTGTCAGTGTATCGTATCTTTCTAAAATTTTATATATTTCTAATAGGTTCCCGGAATTCTGATCCCTAGCCCCCGATTTCCGGCAAAGGGAGGTAAAATTATGTCATTATCAGATTTATTTTACAATGATATCATAGAAGGTAAATGGAATAAAAATAGATACAGGATTATTAAAAAACTAGGTGAGGGTGGAATTGGTGCGGTTTACAAGGCCATAAATTTAAGCGACAATAAAGTATATGCACTAAAATTTAGTGAAGATAATATATCACTAAATAGGGAGTATAGTATTTTAAGAAAACTAGAACATGTAGCTAATGTTGTAAAAGCCTATGAAATAGATGATGTGAATATTAATAATAAAATATATTATTTTATAGCCATGGAATATGTAAATGGCAACACTTTAAACAATTATAGGGAGAGAAATAAAACAGGAGTGGCCAAAACATTGTATATAACAATAATATTATTAAAATTTATGGATGAGATCCATAAAAAAGGGTATATTTTAGGTGATACCAAACTAAATAATATTATGGTTAGCAATAAAGGAAAGGAAATTAAATTTATTGATTTGGGCGGCGTAGTAAAGATAGGTTCTACTATTAAAGAATTTACACCTGCCTATGACAGGGCAAGTTGGGGATGCGGCTACCGCATTTCAGAACCTTCTTATGATCTATTCAGTGCTGCGATGATTTTGACGCAACTTTTATTAGGAACCGATATCAATCCGAGAAAACAAACCCTGAACAAAATAAAAATGAGGCTGAACAACAAGGCAGTAGACAGAGCCCTTAAGTTGAACATTACAGAAATACTAAATGGTAAAAAAGAGGACGTTAAAAGCTTTGCAAATACATTACTGGCAATATATAATAAAAGGAGAATAGAGGAGAAAGTTATAAACAAACAAAAATTAAATTATAAGATTAATTTAATTTTTATTGGAAGTCTATCTTTGTTTATTTTCACCATGTGGTTAATTTTTGTAAAATGAATAGAAAGATTATTTTATATATAAATAATTTCAATTAAAAGGGCGAAGGATGAATATATTATGTTAGATGAGGTAAGAAGAACAATTGAAGAGTATAATCTTATAGAAAAAGGGGACAAAATTATCGTAGCAGTTTCCGGGGGGCCGGATTCGGTATGTTTGTTGCATGTGCTTTACAGACTTAAGGCAGAATATGATTTGGAGCTGTATGGTGCGCACTTAAATCATAATCTTAGGGGTATAGAGGCGCAGATAGATGCTCAATATGTATCTAATCTCTGTGAAAATCTAAATGTACTTTATTTTGTTAAAAGTGTAGATGTATCCCGATACGCAGAAGAGCATGGATTATCTTTAGAGGAAGCCGGACGTATACTTCGCTATGATTTTTTTAAAGATGTTGCACGAAGGGCTAATGCAACTAAAATTGCTGTAGCCCATAATGAGAATGATCAAGCGGAGACTGTGCTCATGAGACTTTTGAGAGGGACCGGGTTACAAGGTTTGACAGCTATGCACATCAAACGCGGAAAAATTATCAGGCCTCTGCTCAACATAGATAGGGAAAGTATAGAAGAATATTGCAAAACATATAACTTATCGCCAAGAATTGACAAATCCAATTTAGAATCTATATATTATAGAAATAAAATAAGGTTAGAATTGATTCCATATTTAGAGGAAAACTACAATCCAAATATCATGTCAAGTCTAGTTAAGACTGCGGAAATATTAAAAAAGGATTTTGATTTTATAGAAGAAAAGGCAAGAGATGTTTATGTAGAACTGGTAAATAATCAGAGTGAGCATAGATTAGAGTTGTCTATAGAGAATGTGCAAGGATTGCATGGTGCATTGCAGTCCAGGATAATTCGGCTGGCAGCTGAGCAATTATTGGGGAGACAAGAAATTTTGGAATATAAGCATGTACAGGATGTGTTGGAGTTAATGAAAAAGGGCCTAACAGGCAAAAGGATAAACCTGCCTATGGGGTTAATTGCTAAGATAAATTATAAAAATATTTGTTTTACCACAGAAGATCGGGAGGGTGAGGTATTTCATTATGAACTGCCGATAGAAGGCAGCCTTAACTTAAGAGAAATAAATGGGACTTTTATAACGAGAGTTGTAATGCGTGAGGAAATTAAAGAAATATCTAGAGATAAATATCGCAAATGCTTTGATTATGATGAAATTAAAAATGTATTAAATATCAGAAATCGCCAAGATGGGGACCGTTTTTATCCCCTGGGTTTAACAGGAAGCAAGAAATTAAAGGACTTTTTTATTGATTACAAAATAAGTCGCGATGAGAGGGATAAAATCCCCTTGGTATGCGATGGCGACGAAATTATGTGGGTAGTAGGATTCAGAATCAGTGAGAAATATAAAATAACTGATAAAACCGAACGTATATTAGAGATAATATTTGATAAATAAATATTTAGATTAAATATGCTTTGACTTGCCTAATTGTTGAATTTCTACAGTTTCATATTTTAAATTGTTTATTTGTCCTGATATTATAAAAATTTAATGATTGTCATGGGAATTTTAGTTGTTTTTAAATATATACTATGGTAAAATTATAAAATGTAGTATTTTATGTATTGAGGATGAGAGGAGGACTTTGTTTGAGAAGATTTTTTCGGGGGGCAAGTTTTTATATTCTGATGTTCATTATTTTGTTATTTATAGTTCAACAATTTGGAAATAGGCCCTCACATGTGGTAGATATAGAATTTTCTAGCTTGTATCAAGAGTTATTAAAAGAAAATGTGCATGAAATTTATATGGTTGATCGTTTTATTGAAGGGGTTATGACCAAGGATAATGAGAAGGTTGATTTTAAATCTTTTGTACCGGAAGTATTTAATGAAAAAGAATTTACCGAGGTAATAGATAGACAAATGAAGGCCGGGATACTAAAATTTGAAGCAGCACCACGACCGAGCACGCCTTGGTTTATAGAAATGTTACCTTCTGTGCTTATGATATTAATATTTGTAGTATTTTGGTTTGTATTTATGCAGCAGTCCCAGGGCGGCGGTAGCCGTGTAATGTCATTTGGAAAGAACCGGGCAAAGCTGTATAAGGAAGATGAAAGAACCAAGATAACATTTGATGATGTTGCGGGATTAGATGAAGAAAAGGAAGAGCTGCAGGAAATTGTAGATTTCTTAAGAAATCCAAAAAAATATATGGATTTGGGTGCCAGAATACCAAAAGGTATTTTAATGGTAGGCCTTCCCGGAACAGGTAAAACATATTTAACAAAGGCTGTTGCAGGTGAGGCGGGGGTACCTTTTTTTAGTATAAGTGGTTCCGATTTTGTGGAAATGTTTGTAGGGGTTGGTGCATCGCGTGTGCGTGACCTATTTGAGCAGGCAAAAAAAAGTTCACCTTGTATAATATTTATCGATGAGATAGATGCAGTTGGTAGGAGAAGGGGCGCCGGGCTTGGTGGAGGACACGACGAAAGAGAACAAACATTAAATCAGTTGTTAGTTGAGATGGA
This sequence comes from uncultured Alkaliphilus sp., assembly GCA_964383985.1. Classification (GTDB taxonomy): domain Bacteria; phylum Bacillota; class Clostridia; order Peptostreptococcales; family Natronincolaceae; genus JAAZJW01. Next base: position 3,615 of record CAYLIZ010000049.1, read on the forward strand.
TGGTTTTGGTGTAAATGAAGGCGTTATTATTGTAGCCGCAACCAATAGGCCTGATATTTTAGACCCTGCACTGTTAAGGCCCGGTAGATTTGACCGCCAGATAACGGTGGGTGCACCGGATGTCAGAGGCAGGGAAGCTATATTAAAGGTACATTCTAAGGGGAAGCCTTTGGCTAAAGATGTGGACTTAAAAGTATTGGCGAGAAGAACTCCCGGGTTTACTCCGGCTGATATAGAAAATCTTATGAATGAGGCTGCCCTTCTCACTGCAAGAATGGGCGGAAAGGTTATAGAGATGGCAACTATAGAAGAAGCTATTACAAAGGTAATTGCAGGTATAGAAAAGAGGAGCCGTGTAATAAGCGAAAAGGAAAAAAAGTTAACGGCTTATCATGAAGCAGGTCATGCCGTGGTTGCCAGATTACTTCCTGACTCCGATCCGGTACATCAAGTATCTATTATTCCGAGGGGCAGGGCCGGTGGATTTACTATGGTTTTACCTACGGAAGATAGATATTATGCAACCAAAACAGAGATGGAAGATCATATAGTACACCTTTTGGGTGGGCGCATAGCGGAGAAACTTGTATTAAACGATATAAGTACAGGAGCACAAAATGATTTACAAAAGATAACTTCAATTGCAAGGGCAATGGTTACTAAATATGGTATGAGTGAAAAGCTTGGTTCAATGAGTTTTAGTAATGAAGAAGAAGTATTTGTTGGAAGGGATTTTCATACTACAAAAAATTATTCAGAATCTATAGCTGCCGAAATAGACAGTGAAATTAGGCGAATTATTGATGAATCATATGAAAGAACAGAAACGTTATTAACTGAAAATATGGATAAGCTTCATGCTGTGGCTCAAGCACTGCTAATAGTTGAAACTCTGGATGCAGAACAGTTTGAAATGATTTTTAATGGTGAAATAACAATTGAAGAAGGGGACGCATTGGAAGATGTACAAGCAAAGATGGATGAAATAAAAAAAAGCAAGCAAGGTAAAGTGGCTTTAGATAAATTAGACAAAGAAGTTAAAGAAAATCAAAAAGACAGCAAAAGTAGCGAGGAAGAACA
>CAYLIZ010000049.1:4794-7176 GCA_964383985.1 uncultured Alkaliphilus sp.
GAAACTGACAGAGCAAGGGACAGCAATAAAAGGAAATAAATAACATAAAAATAAAATGCCTTAAATAACTTTAGGAAGCAACTTCTAAGGTTATTTTTATAATATAATCCTTTAAAAGAAAATTAAGTATCAAAAAATCCTTTAAAGGGATTAATTATAACTATCAAAGAAAACCCATGCAATAGCATATATACAATAATATAGCGTAAATATTTATCTGTACATGTATTTATCTGTATATGTTTCGTCTTGAAAAGTAGGTGAATGAAAAAGGTATAGATATAGTTTTTTTGAATCAATTAAAGGGAAAATTAAACAAATTAGGAGGGATGAAAGTGGGCAGCAACAAACTAGAAGTTCTTCGCAACCGCAAAGCCGAAATTAAAAGGGGCGGTGGTGAAAAAAGAATTGAGGCTCAACATGCAAAAGGCAAATTGACAGCCAGGGAGAGAATAAATTTACTATTTGACGAGGGAAGTTTTGTTGAGTTAGATGCTTTTGTCAAAGATAGATGCATTAAAGCCGGCATGGAAAATGTAGACGCACCAAGTGAAGGTGTTGTAACAGGATATGGCCTGGTAAATGGTAGGCCTGTATACGCATATTCTCAGGATTTTACTGTCATGGGAGGCTCTCTGGGGGAGGTGCATGCGAAAAAAATTTGCAAGGTCCAGGATTTAGCCCTGAGGATGGGATCCCCTATAGTTGCTATTAATGATTCCGGTGGGGCAAGAATCCAAGAAGGCGTAGATGCTTTATCCGGGTATGGGCAAATATTTTATAGAAATACTATAGCTTCCGGAGTGGTACCACAGATATCCGCAGTTATGGGGCCCTGTGCGGGGGGAGCAGTGTATTCCCCGGCATTAACGGATTTTGTATTTATGGTAGACCAAACAAGCCAAATGTTTATTACAGGTCCACAAACTACTAAAGCCGCAACAGGTGAAGAGGTAACCATGGAGGAATTAGGCGGGGCTATGACCCATAACAAAGTTAGTGGGGTTGCCCATTTTGTCGCGGAAAATGATGAGGCGTGTATTGCAGAAATCAGAAAGTTACTTTCTTTTTTACCGTCTAATAATTTAGAAACAGCACCTGAGGCTGATACAGTAATGAATATTAACAAAATAGTTCCGGAACTAAATCAAATTGTGCCTGAAAATTCCGAAAAAAATTATGATATGAAAGGCTTAATTAAAATACTTGCTGATGATGGAGAATTTTTTGAGGTTCAACAATATTATGCACAAAATATTATTACAGGTTTTGTACGTATTAATGGGCAGTCTATAGGTATCGTTGCAAATCAACCTAGTGTATTAGCAGGTTGTCTGGATATCAATGCTTCTGATAAAGCAGCAAGATTTGTCAGAACATGTGATTGTTTTAATATTCCGATAGTAACTATAGTAGATGTGCCGGGATTTTTACCGGGAACAGAACAGGAGTATGGTGGAATTATTCGTCATGGTTCAAAACTACTTTATGCATATGCCGAAGCAACTGTGTTAAAAGTTGCTTTAATAGTTAGAAAAGCATATGGTGGTGCATATATAGCAATGTGCAGTAAGGATTTGGGTGCAGATATGGTGCTTGCTTGGCCAACGGCAGAAATTGCTGTAATGGGCCCTGAAAGTGCAGCTAACATTGTATTTAAGAAAGAAATTGCAGAATCTGAAGATCCGCAATCTACAAGACTTGAAAAAATTGAACAGTATAAAAACGAAATATGTACACCATATAGGGCAGCAGAAAGAGGTTTTATTGATGATATTATAGAACCGTCCACTACAAAATATAGAATATCAGATGCTCTTATTATGCTGGCAAGCAAGAGAAAAACAAGGCCGGCTAGAAAACACGGTAATTTACCGCTGTAAGGAATTTGGTGTGCCGACACGCTGATTTCTAATTTCTAAAAAAAAGAGGTGATAAGCAGTGGAAACAGTGGATTTACTGGAAAAAATGAAGGTTTCTATTGATACTATGACAACGGGAGAGAAATTTTTGGCCAGTATACAGGTAACCATATTAGGTTTGGTTATAGTATTTGCAGCATTGGCTATATTGTATTTTGCTATTATTATTATGGAAAAATTAATAGGAGAGCCGCGGGAGACTGTGGAAATAGTTAAATCAAAGCCCGGTCCGGTTGAAACAGCAGTCTTGGACGATGAAAAGCCTGTACATGCAAAGGAAGAAGATATTACACATAATACAGAACTTATAGCGGTTATTACAGCAGCTATAGCTGCAAGCTCTCATATTCCTATACAGGATGTTGTTGTTAAAAGTATTAAACGTGTGCAAGACCCCACACCCATTTGGGCAAGGGCAGGCAGGATGGAGCAAATTAATAATATGCTTTAATTAAAAGGT
>CAYLIZ010000049.1:7276-8885 GCA_964383985.1 uncultured Alkaliphilus sp.
TAGAGGCGATTTTAATCGCCGGAAAGAATAGTAGCAGTTTAACTATTTTATTAAGGAGGAATCATATAATGAGAAAATTTAATATAACCGTAAATGGGGTTTCTTATGAAGTAGAGGTAGAGGAGATTACAGAAAATATGCCATCAAGTGCAGTACCGGCACCTGCGCCGGCAGTTAAGGTTTCAGAACCGGAACCGGCAGCAGAGCCGGCTTCAAAACCGGCACCGGCAGCCAAGACGACATCGGCCGCAGCAGTACCGGCAGGTGCTACAACCGTAGAAGCACCGATGCCGGGAAATATTTGGAGAGTAGAAGTTGAGGAAGGTCAAGAAGTAAAGTCAGGAGATATACTTATAATTTTAGAGGCAATGAAAATGGAGAATGAAATTTTGGCTCCGGTTGATGGGGTTGTTGCATCTGTTCATGTTGCTAAAGGTGCGGCTGTAAATGGTGGAGATGTTTTAGTGTCCCTTAAATAATAAAAGCACCTAAAACAATTGAAAGGAGATGCACAGATGGTCGATATAGTTATGAATTTTTTAGGAGATATAGGCTTTGTAAGTTTGACAGTTGGCCAGCTGCTCATGATAGGTGTTTCATGTCTATTGCTGTATTTAGCAATTAAAAGGGAGTTTGAACCCTTATTATTAGTTCCTATAGCCTTTGGTATGTTATTAGCTAACTTACCTCTTGCCGGAATTATGGATGCCGGAACAGCAGATGCTCCGGGAGGATTGCTATATTATATTTATAATTTCGGAATAAAACAAGGGATCTTTCCTCCTTTAATCTTTTTGGGCGTTGGTGCAATGACGGATTTTGGCCCATTAATAGCTAATCCAAAAAGTTTATTTTTAGGAGCAGCAGCACAGCTGGGGATATTTATTACATTTATCGGATCAGTACTGCTTGGATTTACAGCTAAAGAATCCGCATCTATTGGAATTATAGGTGGGGCAGACGGACCTACAGCAATATTTTTAACATCTAAGCTGGCACCGGATTTGCTAGGTCCTATAGCAGTTGCAGCTTATTCATATATGGCGCTTGTTCCAATTATTCAGCCTCCGATTATGAAGGCTCTCACAACTAAGGAAGAGCGAAAAATTAAAATGGAGCAGTTAAGAGCTGTATCAAAAACTGAAAAGATTATTTTCCCTATAATGGTAACTATTATAGTCGCTTTAATAGTGCCAAGTGCAACAGCTTTAGTAGGTATGTTAATGCTTGGAAATTTATTTAAAGAATGCGGTGTAACCGAAAGGCTGTCTAAAACAGCTCAAAATGAACTTATAAATATAGTCACTATACTATTAGGTTTATGTGTTGGAGCAACAGCTAGTGCAGAGCAATTTTTAAAGGCAGAAACGATTAAAATAATTGTTCTTGGTGTAGTTGCTTTCAGTATGGGTACAGCCGGAGGGGTATTGCTTGGAAAGGTAATGAATAAGCTTTCAGGCGGTAAAATCAATCCACTCATAGGTTCCGCCGGGGTTTCGGCAGTGCCTATGGCAGCCAGAGTTTCTCAGACTGTCGGACAAAAAGAAAATCCGGGAAATTTCTTGTTGATGCATGCAATGGGACCTAATGTGGCAGGTGTGATAGGTTC
>CAYLIZ010000049.1:8985-10173 GCA_964383985.1 uncultured Alkaliphilus sp.
GCGGTCAAAAGCCGCCCTTATTGGAGCGTGAAATCATATGAGAGATAAAATACTAGAGGAGCTATATAAAAACAGGGGAAGCTATACATCCGGAGAAATGTTAGCTACGAGTCTAGGGGTATCCCGTACAGCTATATGGAAACATATAAATATATTAAAAGAAAAAGGATATAATATAGAAACTATACTAGGTAGAGGCTATAAACTTTTGGAAATGGGAGATAAACTTTTGCCCGGGGAAATAAAAACACTTCTTAATAACAATACTATAGGTAAGCAGATTATTTACTTTGACAGCATTGATTCCACTAATAGTTATGCCAAAAAAGAAATAAAAAAATTAGAAAATGGTACTATTATATTAAGTGAAGAACAACTGTCCGGAAGAGGAAGAAGGGGCAGGGATTGGATTTCACCTAAAGGAACAGGCATTTGGATGAGTTTAGTTTTAAAACCCAACATTCCGCCAAGAGAAGGTATAAAAATGACACAAATAGCAGCGGCAGCGGTATGTAAATCTATCAGAGAACTGACAAAATTAGACACTTTAATTAAATGGCCCAACGATATTGTCATTAACGGCAAAAAGGTTTGCGGTATTTTAACGGAGATGGCGGGAGAATTAGATGAAATCAAATATATAGTTATAGGTATCGGCATAAATGTAAATACAAAGGATTTTCCGGATGAAATAAAGGAAAATGCTACCTCGTTGTTTATAGAGGGCAACAAAAAGATAGACCGAAGAAACCTTTTAGTCGATATTTTAGAAAATTTTGAAATTCTATATAACGACTATATGAAAAATCTAAGTTTAAACGAAACTCTATCTATAATTAGAAATTATTCTGCTGTATTAGGAAAGAATATCAGAATAATACAAGGCAAATTAGAAAAAAAGGGAAAGGCTGTACATGTTGATGAAAAAGGGCTGCTATTAGTAGAGCTAGATGATGGTAGCAGTGAACTAATTTCATCAGGTGAAGTTTCTATTAGAGGGGAAGAGGGGTATATATAATACAAACTCTCTTCGCTTCGCTCCATTCAAACATGTAAATTTTTATATGGATTTTTATTTTCAAATCGCTGAAAACTGTTACAAAGTTTCAAAAGTAATTCGCTTTGTAATATATTGAATATTTTAATAGTGTATTATTATATATTTTATATTAGATATTTGGGTTGTTT
>CAYLIZ010000050.1:0-3628 GCA_964383985.1 uncultured Alkaliphilus sp.
ACATCTATACCTGTGATGGCCGGAATATCTAACGGTGAGGGCATATATGCTACTATAGCATCCAGAAGCAGTTGTACACCCTTGTTTTTATAAGAGGAACCACAAAATACGGGTGTAATTTGAACATTAATTGTGGCATTTCTGATTCCATTCATGATTTCTTCCTCTGTCAATTCTTCGCCTTCCAGATATTTCAGCATTAACTCCTCGTCGGTTTCAGCTACTGCTTCAAGCATCTTTTCTCTGTATTCAGCAGCCAACTCCTTCATGTCTTCCGGAATATCTCTAACCTCCATCTCTCGCCCGATATCATCCAAATAAATTACTGCTTCCATTTTAACCAGATCAACAATGCCTTTGAATGTATCTTCTTTTCCTACAGGTAATTGTACCGGTATTGCATTACTCCCTAATCTTTCTCTCATCATATCTACAGCCTGGAAGAAATCTGCACCTACAATGTCCATTTTATTAACAAATGCTATCCTCGGCACTTTATACTTGTCGGCCTGTCTCCAAACCGTCTCAGATTGGGGCTCTACCCCACCTTTAGCACAAAATAGTGCCACAGCACCATCGAGCACTCTCAATGAACGTTCCACTTCTACGGTGAAGTCCACGTGGCCTGGTGTGTCAATAATGTTAATTTTATGGTCATTCCATTGACATGTAGTAGCTGCAGAGGTTATAGTGATTCCTCTTTCCTTTTCTTGTTCCATCCAGTCCATCTGAGATCCGCCGTCATGTGTTTCTCCTATCTTATGAATTTTGCCTGCATAGAATAGGATTCTTTCTGAAGTTGTGGTTTTTCCGGCATCTATATGCGCCATTATACCAATGTTCCTTGTCTTTTCCAGTGGAAATTTCCTTGACACAGTAATCCTCCTTTCATGCAGATCTATAATTTATTAGCCCATTGTGATAATGTATGAAAAATATTCTTTTAAGCACTTTTTACCATCTGTAATGCGCAAAAGCCTTATTAGCTTCCGCCATTTTGTGCGTTTCTTCTTTTCTTTTAACCGTTGCACCGGTATTATTCGACGCATCTATAATTTCTTTAGATAATCTTTCGACCATAGTTTTTTCGCCTCTGGTTCTGGCATAGTTTACCAACCATCTGATTCCCAGTGTCTGCCTTCTCTCCGGTCTTACCTCAATTGGCACCTGATAGTTAGCACCACCAACACGTCTAAGCTTAACTTCTAATACAGGCATAATATTGTTCATTGCCTTTTCAAATACTTCCAGTGCATCTTGACCGGTTTCCTCTTGTACCAGCTCTAATGCTCCATAAACAATTTTTTGTGCAACACCTTTTTTGCCGTCTAACATAATATTATTGATCAATTTTGTAATTACTTCGCTGCCATATATTGGATCCGGCAGCACTTCTCTTTTTGGTACACTTCCTTTTCTTGGCACAACTCTTCCCTCCCTGTAACAAATAAAGTTATTCATCGGTACTCGACAGCCGGCAGGCTGCCGCCGTGCGCTGTTTATATATTATACCCACACCCTGCTGTATTAAAAGCATGGTGTGATGGAATTTATAATATTAACCGCTCGAACACATTAATTAACCTCTGGCTTCTCTAGGCCTCTTGGCACCATATTTGGATCTTGATTGTTTCCTATCAACTACTCCGGCTGTATCTAATGCACCCCTAACTACATGGTATCTTACCCCCGGTAAGTCCTTTATTCTTCCACCCCTAATAAGAACAACACTGTGTTCCTGTAGATTGTGTCCGATTCCCGGAATATATGCGGATACTACAATACCATTTGTTAATCTAACCCTTGCCACCTTTCTTAAAGCTGAGTTAGGCTTTTTGGGTGTAACAGTATAAACTGAAGTGCAAACTCCCCTTTTTTGTGGCGAATTATACCTTGTCGATCTTTTTTTCAGAGAATTCATTCCCCTTTGCAACGCAGGGGCTGCAGAAGTATAAACTCCCTTTTTTCTTCCATGACGCACCAATTGATTAATTGTTGGCATCCATTACACCTCCTTTTAATTATTATATTTCTGATTTCTTACCTCTAATTTCTAACCTCTAACTTACAACAAAGCAGCCACAGCTGCACCTACATCAATACCGCAAGCCTTGCCTAAATCCTTCATCGAATCTACATAAATAATTTCGATATCCCTTTTTTCTGCGGTTTGCTCTAAATGTTGAACTAAATGTTTTTCTGCATCTTCCGCTATAAATAAAACCTTAACCCTGTCTTGATTTATTGCCTTAGTGGTTTGTTTTATCCCAATAACCTTATTTTGTTCCAATAAGTTTTCTAACATAAAAAGTTTCCTCCCTTTTTAAATACTTGGGAGATGATGCCATCTCCCAGTTTATAAAAAAGTCAACTTTCAACTATAGATATGCAAATTCAGAATTCAACAACAAATATATTCGGTTACGGTTTCCGGCTGTTTTTATAACACACTTTAACATTCTAACACTTGTTAAAATGAGTGTCAACCATATTATTTGAAAATTAAGTTTTCTTGCATTACTTTGTCGAGTATTACACCTTCGATTACTTCATCATCCTTTTTTGTATCGACTTCAATAGATTTATATCTTTTCATGCCTGTTCCTGCAGGTATTAACTTGCCAATAATCACATTTTCCTTGAGTCCGATTAAGTGGTCTTCTTTTCCTTTTATCGCAGCTTCTGTCAACACCCTGGTAGTTTCTTGGAAAGAAGCGGCAGACAGGAATGATTCTGTAGCAAGTGATGCCTTAGTAATTCCGAGCAGCGCCGGTTGGCCGTCGGCCGGTTGGCCGCCTTCAGCAATCACTCTGGCGTTTTCATCTTCATATTTAAATACAGAAACCAAACTGCCAGGTAATAAATCTGAGTCTCCCGAATCCTCAATCTTAACCTTACTGAGCATTTGGCGTACAATTACTTCAATGTGTTTGTCATTAATATCAACGCCTTGAAGCCTATATACTCGCTGTACTTCTTTAATAATATAATTTTGTACACCCTCAATACCCTTAATTCTTAAAATATCATGAGGATTTACGGAACCGTCAGTAATCTCATCACCAATCTCTAAGACATCGCCGTCCCTTACTTTCAGCCTTGAACCATATGGGATAGTATAGGACGTTTCCTCACCATTTTCATCTGTAATTATAACCTCTCGTTTTTTCTTGGAACTTACTATCTTTACAGTTCCTGCAATTTCACTGATGATAGCAAGACCTTTCGGTTTCCTGGCCTCAAACAATTCCTCAACCCTTGGAAGACCCTGGGTAATATCCGCACCGGCAACCCCACCGGTATGGAATGTACGCATTGTAAGCTGAGTACCGGGCTCACCTATAGATTGTGCAGCTATAATACCTACCGCCTCGCCAACCCTGACAGGTTCACCGGTTGCCAGGTTTCTGCCATAACATTTTGCACAAATTCCATGTTTTGTATTACAATGTAAAGTAGAACGGATATAAACTTTTTCAATGCCAAGCCTGCAAATCTCTTCTGCCATGTCTTCTAATATCATTTGGTCACCCTGAACAATTATTTCTCCGGTTTTAGGATTAACTATATCTTCCAGTGCATATCTCCCTACTATACGATCATATAATTCTTCTATTATTTCGTTTCC
>CAYLIZ010000050.1:3728-10093 GCA_964383985.1 uncultured Alkaliphilus sp.
CCCGCCGCATTTGCCATTAAACCACGCATTCCACCAAGCTGACGGATTTGGTTTTTACTGCCTCTGGCACCCGATTGGGCCATTATGAACATATTGTTCATGGGGTCTAAACCTGATATCAAGGCATTGGTTACATTTTCAGTAATTTCATTCCAGGTTTCGATAACTTTTTCATATCTCTCTTCATCGGAAATTAATCCCCTTCTAAATGCCTTTTCATATCTGTCTACTCTCTCTTCTGCTTGTGATATAAGTTCTGCTTTTTCCTTTGGGACTTCCATATCTGCTACTGCTATTGTAATAGCACCGCGGGTAGCATATCTAAAACCAATCTGTTTGATATGATCGAGCATTATAGATGTAAGTGTGTTTCTATGCTTTCTAAAACATCTTTCTATAACTTTTCCTAATGCATTCTTATCACATAAAAAGTCTACCTCTAACGAATATGGGTCTTCTGTTCTATCTACAAATCCTAAATCTTGAGGAATATGTTCATTGAATATAAACCTGCCCACTGTGCTTTCAACTAACTTACCTTTATCCTCTTTGTTTAATTTTCTTCTAACTTTCACTTTGGCATGTAGATCAACCACATTGTTGGTATATGCCATCAACATTTCTTCATAGTCCTTAAATACCATGCCTTCGCCTTTAACGCCTTCTAATTCTATAGTTAAATAATATGCTCCCAATACCATATCCTGAGTTGGAGTAGTAATCGGCCGGCCGTCTTTAGGTGCCAAAATATTGTTGGTAGACAACATCAAAAATCTTGCCTCCGCCTGTGCCTCTACGGATAAAGGCACATGAACTGCCATCTGGTCACCGTCAAAGTCCGCATTATATGCAGTACAGACCAAAGGATGAAGGTTGATAGCTTTTCCTTCTACCAGCACCGGCTCAAATGCTTGAATACCCAGCCTGTGTAAGGTAGGGGCACGGTTTAAAAGCACCGGATGCTCACTTATTACTTCTTCCAGAACATCCCAAACCTCCGGTTTTACTTTTTCTACCATCCTCTTGGCACTTTTGATATTATGAGCATGATTACCCTCAACCAATTTTTTCATAACAAACGGTTTAAATAATTCCAGGGCCATTTTTTTAGGCAATCCGCACTGATAGAACTTTAATTCAGGTCCGATAACTATAACAGAACGTCCGGAATAATCTACACGTTTTCCGAGTAAATTTTGACGGAATCGGCCTTGTTTTCCTTTTAACATATCGGAAAGCGATTTTAATGGCCTATTTCCGGGTCCTGTAACCGGTTTGCCCCTTCTGCCGTTATCTATGAGTGCATCTACAGCTTCTTGTAACATTCTTTTTTCATTTCTCACTATAATATTCGGTGCACCCAAATCTAATAATCTTTTTAATCTATTATTGCGATTAATCACTCTTCTGTATAAATCATTTAGGTCGGAGGTGGCAAAGCGCCCCCCGTCTAACTGAACCATAGGTCTTAAATCCGGCGGGATAACAGGAATTACATCCAGTATTATCCACTCCGGTTTGTTTCCTGAACGCCTAAATGCATCAACTGCTTCTAATATTCTGATAGTACGAATTTTTTTCTGTCCCTTGCTTTCCTTTAATCTCTGTTTTAAATCTAAATACAATTCATCTAAATCTATCTTTTCCAAAAGCTGTTTGACCGCTTCTGCGCCCATACCGGCTTTAAAACTTCCACTGCCGTACTTCTCAACAGCCTCTACATATTCTCTTTCTGTTAAAACTTGCTTTTCTGCCAGACCTGTTTCACCCGGGTCAATAACAATATAGGCCGCAAAATACAGCACCCTTTCTAATGCCCTTGGGGACATATCTAAAATTAAACCCATTCTACTCGGTATACCTTTAAAATACCAAATATGAGAAACCGGGGCGGCAAGCTCTATATGCCCCATTCTCTCCCTTCTTACTTTAGACTTTGTTACCTCTACACCGCAACGGTCGCATATAACCCCTCTATATCTAACTCTTTTATATTTTCCACAATGACATTCCCAATCTTTAGTAGGTCCAAATATTTTTTCACAAAACAAACCTTCTTTTTCAGGTTTTAATGTTCTATAATTGATAGTTTCAGGTTTTTTCACTTCCCCCCTAGACAATTGCCTAATTTTTTCCGGAGAAGCTAAAGCTATCCTAATTGATTCAAAATTATTTAATTCATACAAGGAGTTTCGCTCCTTTCTAATAATAGTCTACTAAGCTCCTTTATCGTTAACCGTCGGACTGACTTAACCGACTATTTAAAAATCACTATAGGAATTAAAATCACCCTTTAAATATTTGTCCTCTATCTTTATATATTTTTAATCTTCCTTAAACTTTTAAAATCTTTTTCTAAATCTTCCTCTAGGTTTCCTAAGTTTTCTTCCAAATCTTCCACGTCCTCCTCGTCCCCATCCGGATTCTCTAAATCTCTTTCCGTGATGTATTCAATGTCTAAATCATAATCTTCTTCATCTTCGTCTTCGTCTTCAGATTCTTTATTATTTTTACCGGACAATACATTTTCTAATTCACTGCTATAATCTTCATATTCCATACTGAGTTCGCTATCTTCATCATCTACAGATTCCTTAATTTCAATTTCGGCATCCTCCTCTGTGAATACCTTTACGTCTAAACATAAACTCTGTAACTCTTTGATTAAAACCTTGAAAGATTCCGGCACGCCCGGTTCAGGTATGTTTTCACCTTTTACAATACATTCATAAGTTTTGACACGACCAACTACATCATCAGATTTTACAGTTAAAATTTCCTGAAGTGTATGTGCGGCACCGTATGCTTCCAGTGCCCAAACTTCCATCTCTCCAAACCTTTGACCTCCGAACTGAGCCTTGCCACCCAGAGGCTGCTGTGTGACTAAAGAATATGGCCCCGTGCTTCTTGCATGAATCTTATCGTCAACAAGATGATGGAGCTTGAGCATATACATGTATCCCACAGTTACTTCGTTATCAAATGCTTCTCCGGTTCTTCCATCATATAATTTTACCTTACCGCTTCTCGAAAAACCCGCTGCTTCCAAAGCATCCATAATATCATGTTCATTAGCTCCGTCAAATACAGGCGTAGAAATTTCCCAACCTAGAGTCTTGGCTGCCAACCCCAGATGAACCTCTAGTACTTGGCCAATGTTCATACGCGAAGGTACACCCAACGGGTTTAACACTATTTCTAATGGAGTACCGTCCTCTAGAAACGGCATATCTTCAACAGGGAGTATCTTAGCAATGACCCCCTTATTACCATGGCGTCCGGCCATTTTGTCACCAACGCTGATTTTCCGTTTTTTGGCAACATATACCCTTACAAGTTCGTTTACTCCCGGCATTAATTCATCTCCGTTTTCACGGGTGAACACTTTAATATCTACAACAATTCCGGATTCGCCATGCGGCACCTTTAGGGAGGTATCTCTCACCTCTCTCGCTTTTTCCCCGAAGATTGCTCTTAGAAGTCGCTCTTCGGCGGTGAGTTCAGTCTCTCCTTTCGGTGTAACCTTGCCTACCAAAATATCACCGGACCGCACCTCGGCTCCAACATAGATAATTCCTCTTTCATCTAGGTCTTTTAAGGCATCTTCCCCTACATTCGGAATATCTCTTGTGATTTCTTCCGGCCCCAGTTTTGTATCTCTGGCTTCTAATTCGTATTCTTCAATGTGTATAGAAGTTAAAGCATCTTCTTTAACAAGTTTTTCGCTGATTAGTATAGCGTCTTCATAGTTGTATCCTTCCCATGCCATAAATCCTATTAGACAGTTTCTTCCCAAAGCAATTTCCCCTTGATTGGTAGAAGGGCCGTCCGCTATTACATCTTCAGCTTTGACCACTTCACCCTTGCTTACAATAGGACGTTGATTTATGCATGTTCCTTGATTAGAACGTTTAAACTTTGGTAATCTGTAATTATCTCTTTGTCCATCTTTGTCCCTTTTAATAACAATTTTATCCGATGATACCCTTTCTACAACACCGCTATTTTCAGCTATAACTACAACACCCGAATCCCTTGCGGACTGATGTTCCATTCCTGTACCGATAATCGGAGAATCAGTAACCAAAAGCGGAACAGCCTGGCGCTGCATATTTGCACCCATCAGGGCACGGTTTGCGTCGTCATTTTCAAGAAAAGGAATCATAGCAGTAGCTACCGATACAACTTGTTTAGGGGACACATCCATATAATCTACTTCATTAGCCGGTACAACATCTATACCGCCAAAGTAGGTTCTGCATGTTACTCTCTTATTTACAAATCTACCCTCTTCATCTAAAGGTTCATTTGCCTGTGCTATAATGAGCAAATCTTCCTCATCAGCTGTCAGGTACTCTATATTGTTGGTTACAACCCCTCTTTTTTTGTCTACTTTTCTATAAGGTGTTTCAATAAATCCATATTCATTGATTCGTGCATATGTGCTTAATGAGTTAATAAGTCCTATATTAGGCCCCTCCGGGGTTTCTATAGGACACATGCGCCCATAATGAGAGTGGTGAACGTCACGAACTTCAAAGCCTGCCCTCTCTCTAGAAAGCCCTCCCGGCCCTAAGGCTGACAATCTTCGCTTATGAGTCAATTCTGCTAAAGGATTGGTTTGGTCCATAAATTGCGATAATTGAGAACTGCCAAAAAATTCCTTAATTGCCGCTGTTACCGGCCTGATATTAATAAGAGCCTGTGGTGTTGCTAAATCGACATCCTGTATCGTCATACGCTCTTTAACAACCCTTTCCATACGAGAAAGTCCGATTCTAAATTGATTTTGTAACAGCTCTCCAACGGAACGCAGTCTTCTATTTCCTAAATGGTCTATATCATCCACATTTCCAACATCATGTGCTAAATTAAATATATAATTTATAGATGCTATAATATCTGCGATTATGATATGTCTCGGGGAAAGCTCTCTCATTCGTTTTTTGATTGCTTCCTTAATCTCATCCTTTGTGCTAAAAGTATCTAAAATTTCTTTGAGCACCGGATAATAAACCTTTTCTGTAATTTTTAATTCACTTATATTAAATGGAACATGTTTGTTAATATTGACAAAATGATTTCCTAAAACCTTTATTTTTTTATTGTTTTCTGTATATATTAATACCTCATTTACCCCTAAATCCTGTACAACTATAGATGTATCACGATCAATTCTTTCCCCTTCCTCTACCAATACTTCTCCTGTGTTTGGGTCTACTATATTCATCGCTGATCGCCTGCCCGTTATCCTATTAGCCAATGATAACTTTTTGTTAAATTTATATCTGCCTACTTTTGCCAGGTCATATCTTTTAGGATCAAAAAGCAGGGTTCCCAATAAAGACTTTGCATTTTCAACCGTAGGCGGTTCTCCCGGACGTAATTTTTTATATATCTCCAATAAAGCCTCATCCATTGTCTCAGTGTTATCTTTTTCTAGTGTAATTGATAAGCGTTCATCTTCGCCTAATAATTCTCTTACCTGAGCATCTGTGCCATAACCCAGTGCCCTTAAAAGCACTGTAATCGGCTGTTTACGTGTTCGGTCAATCCTTACAGATACTATTTCTTTATAGTCTGTTTCATATTCGAGCCATGCTCCTCTATTAGGAATTATAGTGGCGGAAAAAAGCTGTTTCCCGGTTTTATCAATCTCCTTTTTATAATATACTCCGGGTGAACGTACAAGCTGGCTTACTATTACCCTTTCTGCGCCATTAATAATAAATGTGCCCGTTTCGGTCATCAAAGGAAAGTCTCCCATAAAAACTTCTTGTTCTTTAACCTCCCCGGTTGATTTGTTTATAAGTCTGACCTTTACCTTTAACGGTGCAGCATATGTGACATCTCTTTCTTTTGATTCTAAAACACTGTATTTTGGATTTCCATCAAGCGAATAGTCAATAAATTCCAAGATAAGATTTCCCGTGTAGTCTTCGATCGGTGAAACATCGTTAAAAACTTCTTTTAGTCCCTCATTTAAGAACCATTGATATGATTTGTTTTGCAGTTCGATGAGATTAGGTATTTCTAAAACCTCATCTATTTGAGAATAGCTCATTCTAACCTTTTTACCAAG
Organism: uncultured Alkaliphilus sp.; assembly: GCA_964383985.1. GTDB lineage: Bacteria > Bacillota > Clostridia > Peptostreptococcales > Natronincolaceae > JAAZJW01. The sequence goes on from CAYLIZ010000050.1 coordinate 9,811, forward strand.
TTGAACAGGATGTGGCATCATATAATCACCCCTTGTAATATTAAAGTCTGCATTATTTTGCAATAAAACTTTTACAATAAAAATACCCAAAGCTTTTTATCGCTTTTGGCTTATTTTTCATATATGACTATCTTTTATACTATTACCTTTTTGCTTTCTTTTATACCATTTTTATTGTACCACCTTTAAAATAACAAAAATCAGTCTAATTATATTACACCGACTTGTATAAACATTGAAAATTCCTTAATTTTATATCTCAACCACCTTAAATTTTTATTAC
>CAYLIZ010000051.1:0-4580 GCA_964383985.1 uncultured Alkaliphilus sp.
ATAATACGTTTTTAATATGTACGATGTAAAGCCGGAACAATCAAAACCATTCGGTCCATTTCCGCCATATACATATTTTTTACCTAAATATTTTGATGTAATAGTATCTACATCATTAAAAACTTCTCTATTAGAACCGGACCTGTTTGCGTTGGCGGAATTAATGGGCACAACTGTGATATGTTTATTTTCCACCCAACCTTCTATATCCGCTGATGTAATCACATTATACCAACCTTTAGCATAGTCTTTAATATAAACTATTTCGTCCATTTTTAGCTTTGCAATATGATCTGAATCGTTATCCGGCTGTTGTTTTAACATGACAGAATCAGTATTTATGCTTCCCTCCGGAAAGTTATAAGTAATTTTGATATAATCCGAATGTACCCAACCTTTAATATTATTATTTAAAATAACCTCATACCATTTTTCAGGTGTATCGGATGTATTAATAATAGTAACTGTTTCCCCACGACAAACTTGAGTAATTCTAGTATTATTAGTAGATGGGCCTAATCTTACATTAAGAACACTTGCTGTTACACAGCCTTTTTTGAGACTGTTTTCTTTAAATGAACCGTCATTAATTACTATTTCCTGCGAAGGGACCCATCCTTCATTCCGGCCTCCCGGTATTTCTACACGGTACCAGTCATCTGATATTTCTTTTACAGCAACTTTAGTTCCCATATTTAGCTTGTCCAATTGTTTACTATCAAAAGTTCTTTCTTGCCTTATGATTGTCTCAGACACAATTACTGTAGCTTTATAATCTAATCCAAATGCTATGGAAGTGGATAATAACATAGTTATTAGTCCAACACATATGGCGTATTTGCCTTTGTTTCTTAAGATACTCATCATCTCCCCCGTTTAAAATGATAATTTTTTTCCCAATACTATAAACTATTCGACCCGTATTCAAATTGTCCTTCTTTTTTGCTGTTTTTTTATAGAATTTTTTTATAATGAAAACATTCTGCCAAATAACAATAGATAGTGCTGTTTTTATACGGCAAAAACCGGTTGGGACTGAAACTCCAATTCCCAACCGGTTCTAAATTTAATAGTCGATCAAAAAATACTGGAAATCAACTCTTGTCTTGCATTTTTACCATTTTTTATTGTTTTATTAATTTATATACTCTCTCTATGTCTTTTTTATCCTTATTTATTACCGGTCTAAATTTATTTTCCGTTTTACTTCCTCCCCAAAATGCCGGTATATTTTTAAATTCTTTAGTTATAATCCCATCTGATGTTTTAGTTAATTTTAATTGTACCATTAAACTGTCTGCATATCTTGGTACTCGTCTTTCTACAAATAGAAAATCCCCCAAACTATAATATATCCTTTTCCCTTTATATGCTTCCATTTCTTGCACTGTATGTGGGTGTCCTCCTATTACTAAGTCTATCCCCATATCTATTAAATGGCGTCCATATGATCTCTGTCTTGATGTAACCTCATGAGTATTTTGTCCCCCCCAATGCACCAATGCTACTATATAATCCACACCTTTTTCTTTAAAGTATCCTATATCTCTTTTTATCATATTATCTGTTGCGTAACTCTCATAAAACCCGTTGTAGGCCAACAGGCCTACTTTAAATCCATCTTTTTCGTATATTTCTTTCTTATCAACTATTATATTTCCTAGTTCAACACTACCTGATTTAATTTCATTTGTTCCAAACCATTTTATTCCTTTAGCATCAAGATTTTTTATACTATCATTAAAACCCGATTGTAAATAATCCCCCATATGATTATTTACTATCCCAAAATGCGTTATCCCACTTTTCTTTATTATATCTATGTATTTAGGATCTGCCTTATATGTGTATATCTTCCCTTTTTGATAATCTTTATTATTCGTAAATACATTCTCTAAATTTGCTACTATCAAATCTTTATCTTTAAATTCTTCTTGCACCCCACTAAAAAAATATTCAGCTCCCTTTTCATCATATACATCTTGAAATCTATGTTTGCTTCCAAAGCTTGTCCCCAGACAGATATCACCTAAAAATAATGCCTCTATAGTTATGTATTCTGCCTCCCGATCTTCCACTGTTGTATGACTATCAATTATTGCATTTTGTCCAGCCCCAAAGCCCCCCATTAACATTACTGATAATATTATCAATATTGCTTTAAATTTCATAATGCTCCATTCCCCCCTCTATTTATAATCCCCTTATGAACAAATTTACAATGCAAGGCTGTAAATAATATTACTGAACAAGCAAAGCCATGTACTTTATAATTAGTTTTTATTAAATACCTATTCACCAGAACAATGAATCGATTTAGGCGAAGGAGGAATTGCTCTTTTGTGGGCAGAATTTTTATGCATTTTTTGTATGATTTCAAGATCCTTTTCCGGTATAGATTTACCATCTAAATATAAATCAATTTTTTCATAAGTTGTGCCCATCTCCTTCTCATCAGTTTGACCTTTCCACAACCCGGCAGATGGCTCCTTCTCAATGATCTCATCGGGTACACCTAATACTCTGGCCCACTCATATACCTCATATTTTTTCAATTCAGCTATCGGCTGGAGGTCTACACCACCATCACCATATTTAGTAAAATATCCGGTATACATCTCCGCCTCATTGTCTGTACCTACTACTAAATAGTTTAAATTATTAGCAATTGCGTAAAGTGCGCTCATTCTTAATCTTGCTCTTAAATTAGCATCCGTAATTTTTTTTGCATTATCATTAAATATATTTTTATTGTTTAATTGTGTTGTAACTTTTTTTATAATACTATTATGTTCTTCTTCTAGATCGATCTCTAAGTATTCTAAATCGCAAATTTTTACACTTAGAATTCCATCTTCTACATCTTTTACATCACTTTTTATAGGCAATATTACACCCAATGAGTTATTAGGAAAGGCTTTTTTAATCAAACAAGCCACTACTGCGGAATCCACACCCCCGGAAATTCCAACTACAAGTCCTTTTGCTCCACAATTATTTACTTGTTTCCTAAGCCATATTACAACTTCGTCAATCTTATCGTTTATATTTTGTTCCATCAAAACACCCCTTTCATTCTTAAAATCTATTGCTTAGCATAGTTTTGCTTACTTTGGATAAAATATGCATAGATTATGTTGCGGAAGCAAATGGCTTCCGGCTTCTAGTGAGGGGAAATGCTATGTCTAAACTTATATATTGGATTAAGATTGGTTTAATTGGCTTTATATCGGGCATTATTAATGGATTGTTCGGCGGCGGTGGCGGAACAATTCTTGTTTTGGCGCTCACGCTCATTTTGAGAATCAACCAACATAAAGCCCAAGCCACAGCAATATCTATAATTCTTCCCCTTTCTTTAATAAGCAGTTATATTTACTACAAAAGCGGTTTTGCTACAATGAATGTTACATTTCAAATAGCCGTTGGAGGAATTATTGGGAGTTATATAGGCTCTAACATTCTAAACAAGATCCCGGCAGATCATCTTAGAAAGATATTCAGTTTCTTTATGATCATTGCTGCTATAAGGATGATATTTTAAATGATATTTTTTTTATTGGGGTTAATAACCGGTGCAATAGGAAGTATGGGAATTGGTGGTGGAACCATCTTAATCCCCGGTTTAATATTTCTGACAGATTTAAAACAGCAGACTATTCAAAGCATCAACCTAATCTCATTTATACCAATTGCAGTAATCGCATTAATTATCCATTTTCGCAATAGAAATATATTGTTAAAACTCAGTTGCCCCCTTATTTTTTTCGGAATTTTTGGTGCTTATATAGGTTCAAAATTAGCCTTAACTATTTCCTCCAAACTATTAAAGACATATTTCGGCATATTTCTGCTCATTATGGGAATTTATGGTCTATGCTCCAAAACCGAAAAAAAAGAATAGATTACTCTATATAATAGTTATTTTTCCGTCTATTTCGGTTAAATATTCTTCCCCTACAAAGTTCAAATTACATTTCCCGCTAGTCCATTCGGTAATTTGAATTTCAAAACGATCCAAAGAATCCACCAATACATATACATAAAAATGAACCATATCATCATATTTTGTTTCCTTAATTAGATATCCATTCTGTAAAATTTCATTTTGAACCTTCCCTAACATAGTATAATCTATTGTTACAATAATGAGTTTATGTAATTTTTTAGTCACTATTTTGGCGGCTTCTAAAGCAATTCTAGCCCCTTTTATGTAGGCTCTAACCAAGCCACCTGTACCAAGCTTAGTTCCACCAAAATACCTTGTTACAACTACCACAACATTTTTTAAATTCTCTTTCTTAATTACTTCCAATACCGGAAGCCCTGCTGTTCCGGAGGGTTCTTTGTCATCACTATATCGCTGTATTTCGTTATTTTCACCAACTATATAAGCCGGAACATTATGTGTAGCATTCCAATGTTTAGTTTTTATTCTTTCTATAAAAGCAATGGCTTCCTCTTCACTCTTAACAGGGGTAGCATATCCTATAAATTTTGATTTTTCAATAATGATTTCATCTTCCCCATATGATAATAGAGTTTTATATTCTTTTGACATGTATTATCAATCCTCTTTT
>CAYLIZ010000051.1:4680-9998 GCA_964383985.1 uncultured Alkaliphilus sp.
TGCCTTTGTTGCTGCTACAGCCTTCCGCCTCATCATTTTTTTATATTTTTTATAAGATAAATTAACCAGAGATTTATCTTGGCTATAAGTAATCATTTCTAAGGCTTTATCCACAGTGTAAAAGCCTCCTTCTTTGAACCCTAACTGCATGTTTATTTCAAAATCCTTTGTTTTCGCATTCATAACATACCAAGTAATCTGATTACATACAGGTTGCTTTCTCGTAACAGAATAAAATTCGTAACTAGTTCCTCCCGCAGTTGAAAGAATTTCAGCATCAATACCGGCCTCAATTTTAACCCGATCTAGTGCTACATCCCTCGAGAGGTCCCCATTACGAATTACACCTTTGGGCAGAACCCATTCATTTTTTTCATTTTTAAGAATAAACACCTTATTTGCGTAGAACACGACTCCACCTGCACAGTTTCTAAAGAGCATTTGGACCAATCCTCCCTCCTTTGATCTTACATACTATAATATATCAAATAATACAACTTTACAACCGCTTTTCAAAACCTTTACTTTACCCCGGATTATAATATTAAACGGCAAAATTTTTCAAAAATATTCTATATAATTATTTTGATCAACAAATATTCAATTGAAAGGGTTCATATTTGTGGTAATACATTTCTTCAATATTCGCTCTTATTTTAACCCCTTCCTCTACATATTCTAATTCAACTACTACACCATCGCTGTGTAAGTTTGATATAAGATCACCCCTATCATAGGGAACTAATAAGTCAACTTGAATAATTTGAGGTCCTATATGATCCCTTACACGTTGTATTAATAAATCTAAATTTTCATTTGTTTTCGCAGAGATAGCTAGCGAATTATCATGCTTAGGTATTAATGTTATATCTGATATTTTATCAATTTTATTATAGACATGTATTGTTTTTTTATTTTCAACACCCAATTCACGCAGTACATTAAGTGTGGTTTCTTTTTGTAAGTTATATTCTTCATTTGAAGCATCTATAACATGTATGAGTAAATCTGCATACTTTACTTCCTCCAAAGTTGCTTTAAAAGCATCTATTAAATCATGAGGAAGTTTACTTACAAATCCAACGGTATCTATCAATATAAACTCTAATTTATCGGGAAAAGATAATTTACGTAAAGATGTATCCAATGTAGCAAATAACACGTCTTTAACATAAACTTCTCTAGCATAATCATATTGTTCACTCATTTTTAATAATGAATTCATTAACGTAGACTTTCCCGCATTTGTATAACCTACCAGCGCAACAATAGGAAGTTCTGATTTGTTTCTTTTCCCCCTTTGAACCTTTCTGTTTTTTCTAACCTCTTTTAACTCCCGTTGTATGTCATCAATTCTTTTTAGTATATGTCTACGATCGGTTTCCAATTTTTGCTCACCGGGTCCCCTAGTACCTATTCCCGCACCCAACTGCGACAGTTGCCTACCTAGCCCTATAAGCCTTGGTAATCTATATTTTAACTGAGCTAATTCTACCTGAAGTTTACCCTCTTTTGTGCTTGCTCTCTGAGCAAAAATATCTAAAATAAGGACAGTACGATCTATAACATTTACATCTAAAATATCTTCCAAATTTCTTATTTGAGAGCCTGACAGCTCATCGTTAAATATAACCATATTTGCATCAAAGGCCTCGCACAATTGTTTTATTTCGTTTACTTTTCCTTTGCCTATAAAATAAGCAGGGTTAACGGATGGCCTATTTTGTATTATTATAGTTAGAACTTCAGCACCTGCAGCTTTGGCTAGTTCATTTAACTCGTCCATAGAAGCCTCTATATCAGTATTTTCTTTTTTTCTAGTATTGTTTAATCCTACCAATATTGCTTTTTGTTTTTCTTCTTGCATAGTTTAAATTTCTCTCCTTTTGTATAAAATAATACGTCATTATTTCTTTAATTAAATTATCATGCCATATAAGCATATTTAAAATTAATAACCCAACTATCCTTATCTTAATATAACATACTAAATATGCACCCTCAACTAGATGTTGACTTAATCTAAAGTAACAAATGGTACGTTGATATAGCTCCTTGGAATTTTACCAACAATAATTGTTTCTGCTACCGGAAAGTATGTTGTCACATGCATATTATTTGAATTAAAAGGTACTATCACCTTAGCTTCTGTATTAATAATCAAATACACCCTATGCCTTATTTGATTTATACCGGCGTGCTCAAATTCTGTTCCAAAATTTACATCAACCATACCCATTGGAGTTATGCCTAATTTTATTTTAGGTCCGCACTGCGCAAAAAATTGACTTCCTAGAATATTACCTAGAGGTATTCGTTCAGTAAACACCTTAATTTGACCAAAATGATGTTGAATAGTCAATGCAACGTCTGATGCTATTTTATTCATCAAAAATGTATTGGCCTGCATCATAACTATATTTCCTTCAGAGTCTTCCCTTGTAGAAATTAAATCCTGATACCTTATATCTTGCCTTAACACTATGCGTATAGATTCATTAACAGCCCTTGTAATCATTTCCTGTGCCTTTAGCTCTCCAATAGCCAACACTATAGGCACTATTTTTCTATCTAAATATATAAAATAACTGACTAATACTGAAATAATTATAACTATAATCAATATAATCCTGAATCTTATATGGTCTTTTTTTCTAACTCTAATAATACCCAAACATATCACCCTTTTTATTATTATACAGTGCGTGTATGTCTGTTGTGCTTAATTATGTTCCCCCATTTAATAGTATTAATAGAATTAAAACATAATGTATAGTTTATATAAACTATGATATAATTGTAATGTTAATACGTTTATGTTATATTTACAATATTATTTTAAAATCGTAGTATCTCAAATTTAAAATTTTTCTCCTTTGGTCTGTTAGCTTTTCCATTTACGGAGGTGTTTAGAATGTCAGATAAAGATTCACATAAACGAAACAGTAAAAATAGTAAAAAAAGAAGGGTAAGTATTATTAGAATATTATTAGTTACAATTATATTAATTGGCTTTATCAGCGCCGGCGCCACTATAGGTATAGCTGCAAGTGTTATAAAAACTGCAGAACCCATCGATGCTTCAAATATATATGAAATATTGGACCAAAGTTCCTTTATATTGGATTCGGAAGGCCGGGTAATTGAACAAATTCAATCTAATAATCTTAGGGTTATAGTTGATTATGCTGAAATGCCTAAACATTTAAGGGATGCTTTTGTAGCTATCGAAGATGAACGATTTTGGACCCATAGGGGCATAGATATTAAACGTATTTTTGGTGCGTTTTGGACAAACCTACGTACCGGTTCTAGGCAAGGAGCTAGTACAATCAATCAACAATTAGCTATAAATCTATATTTAAATCGTGCCGACAAAAGATATACCAGGAAAATAAAAGATGCATACTATGGAATAATGTTAGATAAACAACTATCGAAAGAGCAAATTTTGGAGGCATATTTAAATACAATTTATTTGGGAAGCGGTGCCTATGGAGTACAGGCTGCATCACAAGTATACTTCTCAAAAGATGCTAAGGATCTCACTATTGCAGAATCAGCATTAATCGCAGCTATTACCAGACATCCCTCTAAGAATTCACCAATTATAACATTAGAGAAAGCAGATGTTAAAGAACATCATGTTATATTAGATGATTCAGATCCTGTATATACTGTAGTTATGAATGATAAAATTGATGAATATGTAATTAAAAGACAAAAGCTAGTGCTCAACGCTATGAAAAGACTAGGTTATATTACAAATACTCAATACAACCAGGCATTACAAGAAGATGTTAAATCCAATTTAAAACCTAATCGTTTAATAGCCGAAAATATATCTTCATATTTTGGGGATTTAGTAAAAAGGGATGTTGTAAAAGCCCTTGAAGAACATGGGTATTCCAGTGATGAAGCCAATAACATGCTTTATTCCGGTGGTCTTAGGATTAATAGTACATTAGATACAAGGATTCAAAAAATATTAGACGAAGAATATGCCAATTCAGATAATTTTCCTAAGATAAAAAGTTCTGATAAGGCCACTTTATTAAAAAAGGAAGGTTTTTCTGAGGATGAACACAAAAATTTAATAGATGATAAGGGACAAATTCAACCACAATCCGCCATGGTAATTAGCGATCATCAAACCGGAGAAATTAAAGCCATAATAGGTGGGCGTATGACCTCGGGACAAAAAATATTTAATAGAGCCTTAAGTCCACGACAACCCGGTTCATCTATCAAACCGATAGCTGTTTATACTCCGGCTATTGATCGCGGATTTACTTCATCAAGTGTGATTGATGATGTGCCGGGCTATTTCAATAAATCCACTCCTGATACACCTTGGCCTAGAAACCTATACCTGAGTGGAGGATATCGTGGACTCATTACACTTCGTGAGGCCCTGGAACGTTCTAGTAACCTAGTTGCTGTTAAACTAGGAAGCATGTTAGCCGGAAATGAAAGCAATTCGATAAATACTATGCTGGATTATATGAAGAATATGGGCATAACTACTGTCCACTCCAAGGAAACTCCATTAATCCTCAATGGTAAAAGATACACAGATGAAACACTATCCACTGCTTTAGGCGGCATGACAAGGGGTGTCAGCCCATTGGAAATGGATATTGCCTTTAATGTATTAGCTAACGGTGGAATGTATACTAAACCAATCACATTTACTTCTATATATGATAGACATGGTAATCTTATTTTAGAAAACACGCCTGAGCAACATCAAGTAATAACGCCCCAAGTAGCGTATATCATAACCGATATGCTTCGTGGAGTAGTCACATCTACTAGAGGTACAGGCGGAAGGGCTAACATTGGCAATATACCTGTAGCCGGGAAAACGGGCACGACGGATGACCGAAAAGATGCTTGGTTCATAGGTTATACACCTTATTATTCAGCTTCTGTATGGATTGGTTCTGATCAACCCGCGAGCTTATCTTCAGGTAGTTCAGCTGCAGCAGCCTTATGGGGTAAAATAATGAAAAGAGTTCATGAGGGTTATTCTGCTAAAGACTTTACAGTACCAAGTGATATAATAAAGGTTAATGTATGTACCATTTCCGGTAAACTTGCCTCAGAAACCTGTTCTCTAGACCCCAGAGGTAGTACTGTAAAAACCGAGGTGTTTATAAAAGGTACAGAGCCTACAGAAAGATGCGATGCCCATGTGCGCGCAGATATTCATACACCATCAGGTAAATTGGCTACAGACTTAACTCCACCATGGCAGATAGAATCAAAAATATTCGTAAAAAGACCTATACCTTATTATCCGTCAGAAAATGGTG
>CAYLIZ010000052.1:0-9997 GCA_964383985.1 uncultured Alkaliphilus sp.
TTTTTTGTATTATCTTTTTCTGTTTTGTCTTTTTCTTTTAAACCTAATTCTTCTGTTGCTTTTGAGGCCATGTTGTATCTGAAATCAAATCTAGGATTTGATAAATATAGAGTGCGCAGTCTATTATCTATTGAAAGATACTTTCTTATTGTATTTTTAGCAATAAATTTTCTAGAGATATTCAGATTATTGCAAAATAAGCTAATGATAGAGATTATAGGTGAAGCCATTTGCTGTCAAAGATGTATAACTACTAAAAAATTTATATTGTATATCTATCATAAAGCCAGAAACAATGTACCAATCACAGATATTTATGCTCGACTTAAAGTGGCCTGACACTTTTTAGAGTCACAAACTAATACAGGAATATTTTGTGCAAAATCATTGGATAAATATTGATACTAATCCATATCAGGCCAGTATTGGTAATTTGGTTTTAAAAATTGCAGAACTAAAGTTAATTATATAATGTCAGCCTGAATCTTTTTCCAATGGTTATAAGAATATTTTCATTTATTTCTTCACCAAAAGTGCGGAAGAACCAACTTTAGTTTATCATTCACAATTGAGGATTATTCTCTATATTTTTTATTTTTGTCCAACAATTATCTTACACTAACGTCGATCAATTCAAACCTTTGTTTTGTTTTGTGAGGCTACATTTTAGCTTTCAAAAATAAACGCAAAAAATATTTAACAAACCTAAAATTTAGGGTATAATAATATAAAAGCAGGTGATGAAATGAGCACACCGACACCACATGATGCACTATTTAAAAAATTCTTTGGAAATATAGAAATAACAAAAGATTTCTTGGAAAATTATTTACCAAAAGAAATAAGAAACATGGTAGATTTAGACACATTATATTTAGAAAGCACTAGCCATGTAGACAAAAAACTAAAAGAAATATTTTCGGATTTATTATTTACAGTAAATATTAATGGAAAAGAAGGATATTTATATTTCTTATTTGAGCATAAATCTTATATCAGTATAGATATATCACTGCAAATACTGAAATACATGGTGGAAATATGGATAAAAGCATTTAAGGAAATAAAAGGAGTTAAATTAGGCAAATTACCGGTAATAATACCGATAGTCATATACAATGGAAAAGACAGATGGAATATAGATGAAAATTTAGGAATATTAATAAAAGATTATGATGAACTTTCAAAAGAAATAAAAAAACATATACCAAACTATGAATATCTAATGTACGATATAACGGGCTATACAGATGAACAAATAAAAGGAGCAGTGGAACTACAAATATTTATAAAAATAGCCAAAGCAGTATCAACAAACGATACTGAATTAATAAAAAAGGTATTAATAGAAGCTGCAATGTACTATGGTAAATTAGAAAAAGCAAGTGGAAAAGCAGAATACTTTGAAATTCTGTTAACATATGTATCTAATACAAATGTGGATTTTACTAAAGAAGACTTGCACACTGTGATGATAGAAGTAGAAAGAGTCTATCCTGAGGGGAGTGATATTGTGAGTAGTTTAGCAGAAAGGTTAAGAGAAGAAGGTAGATTAGAAGGTATTGAAAAAGGCATAGAAAAAGGCATAGAAAAAGGCATAGAAAAAGGCGAAAGAAAAACATTGATAAAAAATGTTACAACCCTGCTGACTATAAAATTTGGAGCTATACCTGAAGATATGAAAGAAAAAATATTAAAGCTAGATACTACAACATTGAATTTAATATTAACAGAAATATTTAGATATGAAAATTTAGACGAAATAAAGAAATATTTGAATCAAGACACAAAATAAAGGTAATTTTAATCATCTTGTAGGTAGTGTAAAATAGTTTGTGCTTTTGCGGAATAGAATTCTCTTTTCTGGCAAGAATTGGAGTAAAGTTTTAATTGCCAGAGAAGAGAATTTTTTATGTCAACATTTATATTTTCATTTATACGTTTTTTAAAAGAATAGATATTAGAAGGACTTAAAGATAGATTAGAATTAAGATTATTAAAAAGATTAACAATCTTAGAAGTGATGACATCACGAGAATAATATCCATGCCTATGGAGCATTCCCTTATAACACAAAATTTACAACCACATATGGGGGAAAACATAAATTTTTTATCTAAATTCAAATATTTTGTTATATTTTTTAGAAAATTGTTAATAATCATAATATAGCTTCATAAAAAGAATTTGGATTTAGGAAAAAGGTTTATACTGGGTAGTGAACCTTTTTCCTATTTCCTTTTTTATTAAGATTGTTATAAAATATTTGTAATTTAGTATATCAGATTAATTGACATGATATAAAAATTGGTGCAATTATTTAATTTGGCCATATCCTAGTGGACGAAATAATCTGATTTTTTCATCAATCTCGCACTATCTCCTTATATCAATAAATTTTTTTTGGGGGGGGGAATTACTGTGAATAGAAAAAAACGAATAGTAATAGCCTTAGGCGGAAATGCGCTAGGCGGTAATTTAGAGGAACAAAAAGTAGCAGTTAAAATAATTGCAGCTGCAATCGTTGATCTTATAGAAGGAGGTTGCGAGGTAGTAGTAGTACATGGCAATGGACCACAAGTGGGAATGATACATAATGCTATGAGTAGTATACCAAATATACCTTTATATATCAGTGGAGCAATGAGTCAGGCTTATATAGGATTTGATCTGGAAAATATGCTTAGAGCAGAATTATTAAATAGGGGAATTCAAAACATGCCTGTGGCCACAATAATGACCCAAGTAGTTGTAGATAAAGAAGATAAATCATTTCAAAATCCGACAAAACCGATAGGAAAATTTATGACATCAGAAGAAGCAAATATTGTCAAAGAAAATCAAGGTTATAATATAGTAGAAGATTCAGGAAGAGGATATAGAAGAGTGGTTCCGTCACCGGCACCTAAAAAAATAGTAGAAATAGATTCTATAAGAACTTTAGTAGAAAGTGGACAATTGGTAATCTCTTGTGGGGGTGGCGGCATACCGGTAATAGAAGATGGAAACAATTTAAGGGGAGTGGATGCAGTAATAGATAAAGACTCTGTTAGTTGTCTATTGGCAAAGAAATTGGATGCGGACCTTTTTATTATGCTGACAGCTGTAGAAAAAGTTGCAATAAATTTTGGTAAAAACAATCAAAAATGGCTTAGTGATTTAAGTGTAGATGAAGCAAAGCGGTATATTAAAGAAGGGCATTTTGCATCAGGTTCTATGCTACCAAAGATAGAGGCCGCAATTGAATTTGCAGAATCTAAGAGAGGAAGAATTTCACTCATTACTCTTCTGGAGAAAGCCAAGGAAGGAATTAGCGGGAAAACGGGAACAATAATCCACATTTGAAAATAGTTATATAAGGAAACGTTTAGCAACATTACCAACAATGTAATGGGTATAGAATAAATAATTTAATATAATTATTTATTCTATATCTTTTTTTATCAAGATTATTATCAAAACATTTATAATTTAGCACATTAGATTGACCAATTTGATAAGAAATTAGCCAAATTATTTAATTATTTGGCTTTAAACTAGAGAAATAATCTATACTTATCCTTAGTTCTATAGATATTATTTATTGGATTAAATTTCCGAATAATGTTAACCTATTTTTAGTAGTAAAAAATAAAAAAGGAGTGATATAATATGAATACAAATAAAAAAGTACTTGCATTATTACTAATATTTGTATTAGCTTTTGGTGTAGTAGCTTGCCAAAAAACTGATGCCCCCGGAAAAGATGCAGCATCTAAAAAACAAACAGGTGAAGAGACAAATGAAAAACCTTTCGAAGGGACAACCCTAAGTGTAATGGTAGCATATGGTGGTGCAGATGCTACATTTGAAAAGTTTACTGAAGAAACCGGTATTAAAGTTGAATTTTTAAGTATGTCAACAGGAAAAGCTCTTGCTAAACTACAAGCAGAAGATGGTAAGACTGAAGCAGATATTTGGTTTGGTGGTGGGGTAGATTCTTATTTAAATGCTAGAGATTTAGGTTATTTAGAACCATATAAATCTCCTGAGGTATCAGCTATTAATCCTCAATATTGTGATAAGGATGGATATTTTTCAGGTTTAGCACTGGTACCTGCCGGTTGGATAGTTAATGATGATATATTAAAGGAAAAAGGTTTAGAAGCTCCTAAGACTTGGGAAGATTTAGCAGATCCTAAATATAAAGGAGAAGTAATTATGTCTGATCCGGCTATATCAGGAACAAATTATGCAATTGTTAGTGGACTTATACAAGCTTTAGGAGAAGAAAAAGCTTGGGATTATTTTGAAAGGCTTAACGAAAATATAGATTTCTTTGCACAAAGTGGAGGAGAACCTCTAGAAAAAGTAGCAGCCGGAGAATTTGCTGTAGGTGTTGTAGCTATAACTGGTGGAACTTATGCAGTAGGAGAGACAAGTCCTACATCTGTTGTTTATCCGGAAGATATGATTCCGTGGACACCGGCACCAATTGCTATATTTAAAAATACTAAAAATCTTGAAGCTGCAAAGGTATTTGTAGACTGGTATCTATCCCAACATGGTCAAGAAATATTAAGAGAAGCAGATGCTAGAATTATGGCAAGAGATGATGTTGACGCACCGGAATTGATGAAGGAGTTAGATAAAAGCAAACTAATTGATTTCAATCTAGAAAGAATGGGCAGTGAAAGAAATTCCATATTAGAAAGATGGCAGGAATTAGTCGGTGATAAATAATACTGTAAGTGTAAGTAAGGAAAGAGTAAATACTGCTCTTTCCTTTGATACTATATTGGACAAAATAATTTTGTGGATTGTTATCATTAGTTTACTTTTATTTATTTTGTATCCTATCATAATGGTTATTTCTACTAGCTTTTTTTACAGAGGGGAATTCACATTAAATAATTATAAAAATTTATTTAGTCAAAAGAATTTAATATTAATTAAAAATAGTTTACTTGTAGTGATTTTGTCTTCTGTATTAGCTACAATTATTTCTACTTGTATAGCTTTATTTATATTTGTACAAAGGGAAGGAATACAAAAGCTCAGTTATAAGGCTCTTATATTATCTATGATTTCGCCACCTTTTGTGTCTTCATTAGCATTGATTTCTTTATTTGGACGGAGGGGGCTTATTACTCATAATTTATTAGGTTTAAGTGTAAATCCTTATGGTTGGCAAGGAATAGTATTGCTACAAACCTTAGGGAAAGTTCCTCTATCAACTATTCTTTTACTTAGTGCATTAAATTCAATTGATAGAAGGCAGATATTGGCATCTAGAGATCTGGGTGCTACTGCTAATGAAACTTTAAAAAATATTATATTATCGGCTATATCTCCTACAATATTGGCAGTATTGTTTTTGAATTTTACTATGAATTTATCTGACTTTGGAACTCCGGTTATAATTGGAGGTAAGTTTAAAATGTTAGCCACAGAAACTTATAAGATGATATTTTCTAGTGGAGATCTGGGGAAAGCAGCAGCTATGTCTGTGCTTTTAATAATACCTGCAATTTTTGCTTTTTTATTCTATAACAAAAATGTAGTAAATATATATAATAAATCTGATGGAACCAAAGCCTTAGAGCAGGGAGGATATCAGTTTAAATTGTCTAAGGGGTTAAATTTCATATTAGGTTTTATAACTATTAGTTTTTTTATAATAGTTATATTAAAATATGGTAGTATATTTTTATTATCTATATCTAATAATGCAACGGGGAAATTGGTATTTACATTGGATAATATTAAAAAAGTAAGATTTTTATATATGAATGCTTTTATTCGTTCTATCACATTTGCTATAATTGCCGGAATAGTATCTTCAATTATAGGTATATTGTTGTCTTATTACAATCATAGAAGGAAAATTAAAGGTATGAAATATATAGAATTTGTGTCTTCACTACCCTATATTATACCGGGAATATTTTTTGGATTAGGATATATAGTGGCTTTTAATAATGAACCATTGTTATTAACAGGAACTACTATAATTGTAATATTAAATACTACATTTAGACATATATCTGTATCTAATAAGGCTGCAAATGCTGCATTTGCTAATATTGATACTAGATTGGAAGATGCTTCACAGGATTTAGGAGCGTCTAAATTCAGAACTGTTACTAATGTAATATTTCCACTATTAAGGACTGTATTTCTCACTAGTTTCATAAACACCTTTACTGCTGCTATGACTACTGTTGGGGCTATTATATTTTTAGTTTCTCCAAAGAATGTAGTAGCTTCTGTGGTAATGTTTAGAGATATTGAAAGAGGTGGATATGGACAAGCGGCAGTAATGGCAAGTATATTGATAATAATTACTGTGGTTATAAATTTGGTAGCTATGAAACTACTTAAGAAGGAGGAAGTATAGTTTATGTTTTTGAAACTAATTAATTTAACTAAATTATTTGATGAAGAAGACGGTGTGCAAAATATAAATATTACTGTTAAAAAGGGGGAATTTGTTACTATATTAGGGCCTTCCGGTTGTGGAAAAACTACCACTTTAAATTTAATTGGTGGATTTTTAGAGGCAGATAGCGGAAAAATTTTATTAGAAAAAGAAGATATTATAAACTTACCTCCCGAAAGACGACCGGTATCTACCGTTTTTCAATCTTATGCTTTATTCCCTCATATGAATGTAATAGAAAATGTAAGCTACGGAATCCGATTTTATAGAAAAGAAAAAAAGAAGGCAGCCTTGAAGATTGCAGAGGAATATGTGGATATAGTAGGATTAACCGGTTATGAGAATTCGAAAGTAGGAAATCTAAGTGGTGGACAACAGCAGAGAGTGGCTTTGGCTCGTGCTATGGCTACTAATCCAAAGATTTTATTATTAGATGAACCTTTGAGCAATTTAGATGCTAATCTTAGAATAAAAATGAGGGAAGAATTAAAAGATCTTCAAAGGCGATTAAATATTACTATGATATTTGTTACTCATGATCAAGGGGAGGCACTTAGTTTATCGGATAAAATTGTAGTTATGGACAAGGGAAATGTAGTTCAAATAGGAAGTCCTACGGAAATATATTTTTCTCCTGCTAATGAATATATTGCTTCTTTTATTGGGAAGTCTAATTTAATAGATATAGATGGGGGGAAATATATGGTTAGGCCGGAGGATATCGAAATATTGGGAAAAACAGATGGAGAATATATAATTAAAGAAAAAGTATTTATGGGTCAATTTACAGAATATAGAGTTCATAAAGATGATGAAAATATAGAGGTAAATTTAAGCGGAAAAGAAAATGCAGAATTTGGAGTAGGGGATAGAGTAGATTTAAAGATAAATCATAAAACTTTAGTTCTGCAATTTTTAAAGTCATATTACCAATAATGGCATAATATGTATTAATATAAATATTTATCCGGTAATTTTGCTCAAAATATCCTTGAAATAGGTTTTAGCTTAAAAAATTTTATAATTAGCCGTTAAATTATAGTTTTATCTATGCTAGATTATTGTAGTTAATCTTGTGGCATGATTTAATTAATATTTAAAATGGAGGCAAAATAATGATGATAATAGATACTCATATACACGAAAACAAGTACTCATCAGACAGTTTTATTGATTTAAAAAAAGCCATAGATATAGCAAAACTTATAAAGCTTGATGGAATATGTATAACAAACCATGATAATAACGATTTAAGAAATGATTTAGGTGATTATATAAAGATTAACGGAGTATTAGTAATAGTTGGTGCAGAAGTTCTTACTCATCAAGGAGATATATTAGTTTTTGGTCTAAAAGATATTCCAAAGGGGAAAATGCATGCTGAAGAACTCCTTAGATTGGTGAAGAAACATAAAGGAGTAGCCATTGCTGCTCATCCTTTTAGAAATAACAATAGAGGATTAGAAGATCATCTACATGAAGTAGCTGATATATTAGACGGTGTTGAATCCTTTAACGGAAGTACTTACTCTTACCATAATCTATATGCCTATGCAACAGCTACTCAATTAGGTTTGCCCTCTTTAGGCGCTAGCGATGCTCATGTAATAGATAGAATTGGTAAATATGCAACCAAATTTTACGACACTATAAGGGATGATAAAGATTTTATAGAAGCTGTTAAATCTAAAAACTTTCATCCTGTAATGAGAAGATATGGAACATTTACAGACTTTGATTATTCTTATGAAGAACTATTACCAAAAGAAAGAATACCAAATCTTAAATCCAAATAACTTATTCCATAAACAAAGCATCCCCGGTTAAACTGAGGATGCTTTTTAAAATATTATTTTAACATAGAGCTTACGAATCAATATCTGTATCACCTACATTATTGCAGGCAGACAATAAAAAAACATAAGTGCCAATAAGATTAAGGCAATAGTCTTTTTTGTTATTGTTATCCTTCTTTGTTTTTATAAATTTATATCATTTCCAAAAGTGCATTTATCCTTGTATTTATTTGCCCAATATCTAATTTAGAATAATCAGTTTCTATATACAAATAAGGCTTTTGTTTTTGCTCCGTAATAAGTTCCTTAACATTATAAGCCTCTATATTAAAAGTATGACAAGCTTGAAGTATTACTTCTATTACTGCATCTATTTCGTACTCGTCTATCATTTCATCTAAATCTTTAAGCCTTCTTGGGTTAGGTGTCATAACAGAACAGCTTACATCTAAATATTTTTCTGTTAAAGCATCTATTGGATCAATATTTTCATTCGTTAACCTCATCTTCTCTCTAACTCCACCACAGTTTTCAAAGGCTACTATATCAGCACCGGAATCTTCAATAGTTTTTATTACCTTATCCCTTACCCCAATTATTGGACAGCCTGTAATAAGTATTCTGGGTCTATTTGATTTACTTCCTTTTAACTCTTTTTCATATTTATTTTTTAATTCTTTTGTACGCTCCGCTATAAAATCACATTGCGCCTTTCTATTAAATTGAAAACCTAAAGCCTCTATCGTTTCATTTATTTCATAACCGGATATAGGCGAAGGGTTTAATTTTCCTAATTCATAAAAGTCCATAAGAATTTTTCTTTCCTTGTTTCTTTCTTTTATTTCTTCTCTTAAAATTTCATCTGTAATTTTAACATTAAAAAACTCTTCCAGTTTTTCTTTAAGTCTTATTAACTCTTCTTTCCAATATGCAAAAGCATGTTTCGGTTCCTGCCCTTGGGGCAAATGCATAACATGAATAGGCTTTATTTCATTTAATATTTCATACATTTTTTTCTTACCATCACAAGTTGTTTCACCAACTAATAAGTCTGCAAAATAAAAATATGGACATTGTTCAGATATTGCAAATCCATAACTGGATTTTATAAGGGGACAAAGATTTCTTGGTAGGTCTTTTTCTGCATAATGTATCGGTTCATCCGATGTACCACATAGACTGACAGCTACAGCCCCTGCTGCATGAATAAGTTCTATAGGTGTATATGTACAAAAAATTCCTACTACAGGAACCCCTTTTTCCTTTAAATCCATTACCTTTAAAAAGCCTTCCCTCCTGGCTTCCTCATAGCTTTCAAAATTTTCCGGCAACTTTAACATCTGCATCGCCTTCCTTTAAAATTTATTTTATCATTATGTAAAATATTATATAAAGCCGGCAAATAACAGTCAAATAGAATATATACATACAAAATTTTATTCTTATAGATATTATTAATAGGATTATTGTATAAATGGCTCAACAGAAGAAACAAAAGGGGAAATTTTAATTGGGACATATTCAACCTCTTCATCCGGTTTAGAAATATCATATTCCCGGGATTATTACCAAAGTATTTATAATTTAATACATAATATCATTCAGCAATTGTCTAAATAATAACCGATTATGTGGAGTAACCGGGTTTTGGTTAGCAAAAATATCAGAAATTAAATATATTGAGATTGAGGCAAAATATGTTACATAATCTTCCGACAAGGCGATAATTTTGAATAACAATAAACATACATTGATTAACACTATAATTTAATATAAACTT
>CAYLIZ010000053.1:0-9972 GCA_964383985.1 uncultured Alkaliphilus sp.
CTCGTGTAACATTAAATATTTATTATATGAATACCCAATTTCCACATTTAATAAAAAACATACTTAGCTACAGTTTGAGCCGTAAAACGGCTTTAGTCGTTAAAATATTTTTTTATTAGATATCTAAATCCGCTCATTCATATTAATTATAAATATAAGTTCCTATTTTTTCCCCGCATATAACCTTCTTAATATTTTCAGCATTATCTAAATCAAAAACTTTAATTGGTATTTCATTATCCATACATAAAGATGTTGCAGTTGAATCCATCACCTTTAATCCCCTTTGCAAGATATCAATGTATGTTAATTTATCAAACCTTATAGCAGATTTATCAACGGATGGATCTGCGGAATATACCCCATCAACCTTTTTGGCTAATAATATTACTTCCGCCTCAATTTCAGCCGCCCGCAAAGCTGCAGCTGTGTCAGTAGAAAAATAAGGATTTCCCGTGCCGGCAGCAAATATAACCACACGATTTTTTTCAAGATGCCTAATAGCCCTTCGTCTAATATATGGCTCTGCTATTTGCCGCATTTCTATTGCACTCTGAACCCTAGTTACCACACCTAAATTTTCTAGAGCATCTTGTAGGGCTAGAGCATTTATAACTGTTGCCATCATTCCCATATAGTCGGCAGTAGTCCTATCCATCCCTTCCCCGGCTCTGCCCCTCCAATAATTTCCACCCCCAACTACTATGGCCACTTGTACCCCCATACCCACAATATCTTTGATTTGGGAAGCAATATCAGTAAGTATATTAGAATCTAAGCCAAATCCCTTTTTCCCTGCTAAGGCTTCTCCACTCAATTTTAATAATACCCTTTTATATTGAGACTGCATAGCACTAAATCCTCCTCCGCTAATACTAATATTCGCTAGCCATTATAAAAAACCTTTATTTAATATGAAAAAATAGTTTAAAAGAGAACACGTAGTGTTCTCTTTTATGTACAAGCTAATTAATTATTACCCGTTTGTTTAGCAACTTCCTCGGCAAAATCTTCCTCTTTCTTTTCAATCCCTTCCCCTACTTCGTACCTTGTAAATCTTCTAATAGAAATATTTTCACCCATTTTAGAAATTATTTCAGTTAGTAAGTCACCCACTGTAATATCAGGATTTTTAACAAACTGCTGTTCTAATAAACATATATCCTTAAAAAATTTATTTATTCTTCCTTCAACAATTTTATCCACTATTTTTTCAGGTTTTCCCTCATTTAAGGCTTGTCTTCTTAAAATTTCCTTTTCCTTCTCAATAACTTCTTCTTCTACCTGTTCCCGGCTTACATATTGTGGATTTAAAGCTGCAATTTGTAAGGTAATATCTTTTACAAAATCCTTAAATTCCTGATTTTTGGCAACAAAATCGGTTTCAGAGTTTACTTCAACTAATACCCCAATTCTTCCACCATGTATATATGCTTCTACCAGGCCTTCAGCCGCTATTCTTCCCGCTTTTTTGGCGACAGCAGCTAGACCCTTTTCTCTAAGAACCTCAACTGCTTTATCCATATTACCTTCAGCCTCTATCAGTGCTCTTTTACAATCCATCATGCCGGCACCTGTTTTTTCCCTTAATTCTTTAACCATAGCTGCGGTTATACTCATATTAATTCCTCCTAGCATATTATTAAAGGTAAGGAATAAGGGAAAACCCCTTTCACCCTTACCTTGTATATTATATTTTATTTATTTTTACTCCTCAGTTTGGACTCCCTGTTTACCTTCTAGCACAGCATCCGCCATAGTTGCCGTAAGTAATTTTACAGCCCGTATAGCATCATCATTACCCGGAATTATATAATCAACCTCATCCGGGTCACAATTAGTATCCACTATTGAAATAACCGGTATCCCTAAAATGCGTGCCTCTTGAATAGCAATCCTTTCTTTTCTCGGGTCTACTATAAACAAAACATTTGGCATTTTAGTCATATCTTTAATACCACCCAAAAATTTTTCAAGTCTCTCTTGTTCATGGCGGAGCTTAATAACCTCCTTTTTAGGTAATACATCAAATGTCCCGTCCTCCTCCATAGCCTCTAGTTCATGAAGACGTCTTATCCTATTTTTGATTGTTTTAAAATTAGTTAACATTCCGCCTAACCATCTTTGATTGACATAGAACATCCCACATCTTTTCGCCTCTTCTTCTATTGCCTCCTGGGCTTGCTTTTTGGTTCCTACAAATAAAACCGTTCCGCCCTTTGAGACAATATCTCTCATGGCATTATATGCCTCTTCTACTTTTTTTACAGTCTTTTGAAGATCTATGATATAAATCCCATTTCTTTCTGTAAAAATATACTCTCCCATTTTGGGATTCCATCTTCTTGTTTGATGTCCAAAATGAACTCCCGCCTCTAATAATTGTTTCATTGAAATTACTGACATTTCTTTACCTCCTTAGTTTCTCCTCCATCTTAATCATCTTTACTTAGAACCAAATGGCACTACTAAGCAAATTATAAGATGTGTGTTATCTTACCTTAAACATTTTAACATAGAGACAAACACTAATCAATAGTTTACCTTAAAAGATATTTTCTGTGCTATATTATTTCCCTTTTATTACCTTATATTCATATTAACCTATTATTTTTTGTTTAAATTAATGTTATAACAACCGGTCTAAATATTTAATAAAAATATATCGAGGTATCACATTTATAAAATATGATTATAACTCCACTTATTTTAATCACTTTGCTATATTAATAACCATTTCTACTTCCCTTATACTTTTATTTAAAATCTTGGCTATTTCCTCCTTGGGTTTTCCTTGTTTATGCATATCAATAATAGCACTATTTTTCTCTTTAAAGAAATTATAATTTAAAATCTGTTTAAAATTGTTATCACCTACATTATTTTTACCCATCAAAAATTTATTTTTTTCATACTGTTGAATTATCTTACTATTCTCTTTTTTAAACTTTAGAATTTCTAATTCTAACTTTGTTATCCTATCCAATATAGGCTTATTATCCACCGTAAAATACATATTTCCCTTGCTCTGTTCCTCAAAATAGTCAATTTTACTATTTAATTTTTTTCCCTTAAATATTAACAATATAAATAACAACATTGATATTATTGCTAATACTATATTTAATAAGGTAATATTATTTTCCATTGAACACCTCTTTTTGTTTTCATTAATTTAATCTGCTGTGTTGTATTATATTAGTAACCTATTCACAACATATTAATTTATTTTAATAAAAACATACAATTTGCATTACACAATTAGCGTTGTATACAATAATGTATATACAATGTTAATTATGTTTATTTTTCGTATGGCCCAATTGTAACTTCTCCATCTTTAACATATAACGTAGAATTATGTAACTCGTCATAAATTTGTTTTGCACTACTCCCTATTATTACCCTCACACCAGAATAAATAGTTTTAGAACTATGGACTTTACCGCCACTGCTATCTTTAAGTTTATCTGATAGAATTTGTAATTCTTCAGTAAGAGAACCATGCTTCTTTTTCAGAACTTCATAGGTGTTTAATGACTTAACTAACAGATTTTCTTTATTCCTAGCTAATTTCTGCTGTTTTGACATTCTGCTTAACAAATCAATAGCTTTTTTCGAACTTTCAATATTTTTCTCAATACTTATTATTTCTGCCTTAAGCTGTTCATAGTTATCTTTTTCTTCCGGATCAATTCCTACTTCTATTATAGTAGTAGTCCCCATGCCGGATCCTAAAATACTAGCCCTTACCTCTTCACCGGCCTTTATGCTACCCCCTACAATTAAACCCCTTCTGCCTGAGGCCACAACCCTATTTTTAGCTATAACATCGCTATGAAGTATAGCATCTGCTTCCACATTGCCTGCCGATCTTATATTGGCATTTTCAACATATTTTGATTTAAAATCACCTAAACAATGTAAGTAGGCCTGATTATTGCCTTGCACCCCCCTATGAATTATAATATTTCCTTTAGAAATTAATGTTGCACTTTCTACCACTCCAAAAACTTCAATATCC
Source organism: uncultured Alkaliphilus sp. (assembly GCA_964383985.1). Taxonomy (GTDB): domain Bacteria; phylum Bacillota; class Clostridia; order Peptostreptococcales; family Natronincolaceae; genus JAAZJW01. Next base: position 4,025 of record CAYLIZ010000053.1, read on the forward strand.
CCTTCGGCCTCAACCTTAAAACCCGACCTTACACTACCATTTATATTAATTTTACCATTAAACTGAATGTTACCTGTTTCATTATCTATATTTCCATTGATGGTTATAACCTCATCCACATATATAGTATTATTCTCAAAATGGACCTCCCCATCTTTTACAGCATAAATTTTTAAGCCGTCTTCACTTTCCTCTACATTTTTCCCTCTTTTTATAGTCGCCGGATTTCCTTTTTTGGCAGCAATTTCATTGCCATAAACATCTGTTCCAACCATCCCTTCAGTAGAAGGAATAATTTCAATAAGCAGGTCACCGGTTTTTACATTACATATTTTATTTAAATTTTTATAATCAATCCTTCCATCTTCCTCAATAATAGTACCCGGAATTGAAGTGTGAGATTTATTATCAAAAGCATAAATAACTTTTGCATCATCACCGTTTATGGGTGGTTTTCCCCGTGCTATTATTACATTTTGATTGAATATATTACCTTCTACTACTTCTTCTATTTTGTCTTTATCAATTCCAAATACAATACCCTCCTGATTTAAATTCTGCATAATATCAGCAGTTGAAAATATTTTCCCGCCAATTGGCTCCGTTATTAAAATACTCGCTTCTAGTTTAGTTTTAGATACATCTATTTGTAAAGTACTATCTACTAATATTTCTTCCTGATAGGGAGCAATTTTTTTAGCAATACCTCTTTCACTTTCTACGAATTCAACTATTTCATCATAATCATAGTTTTCTACTGATTTTTTACCTAAAAAATCCAAAATATCGCTTACATTAATTTTTGAATCTGTCAGAATAGTTAGATAGACCCCATCCGAACGATAATCTAAATGAAATTCGTCTTCCTCTTTTATAGTATCCTCATTTTTACTTGATATTTGTTCCGTTTTTTCAATAATAGTCTTAGGCGTTATTTTTAATTTGAAATACCCTTTTTTGAATAAAAAACCCTTTTTTGTATCTAATACCTCTATATCAACCTCATCCTCAGTAAGATTTAAAATACTTAAACCCTTTGATAAAGCATCTTCATAACTGCTTTCTTCAACGACTATATATTTACTATCCATAAATTGTCCCCCTTTTATCGTGCTCTATTTTTCAGTAAGCTTAGCTTTTAATCTTAGAATAGCCTTAGAATGTAACTGTGATACCCTTGATTCCGATATATCTAAAATAGCTCCTATTTCCTTGTATGTTAAATTATTATAATAATATAGCGATATAACTTGTTTTTCCCTATTTGGTAGCTGTTCAATATTTTTTTTAAGAATATTATATGTCTCCCTAGTACATATTAATTCCTCAGGTGAATAATCCTGTTGTTCTTGCTTCGATATTATATTATTTTCAAAAATAGTTTCCTCTAACGAAACTACGTTAAATGAATTGGTTTGCATCAATATATTTTGCAATTCTTTAACTGTAATCCCAAGCTCATTTGCCACCTCTATTTCAGATGCGGAACGACCTAGTTGATTTTCTAACTTATTATATGCTTCATCAACCTGTTTGGCTTTTTGTCTAACAGATCTTGGAATCCAGTCTAATAACCTTAATTCATCTATAATAGCGCCCCTTATACGTATTTGTGCATAGGTTTTAAATTTAACCTGCCTATCTAAATCAAATTTTTCTACTGCATCTATTAAACCAAAAATACCATAGCTTACTAAATCATCATATTCTATATTTGTGCCATATGATGTATATAAACGCCCGGCGATGATTTTTACTAATTGTATATATTGCTCTATTAGTTTTATTTTTGCTTGTGGATCTTTATTTTTTTTGTAATTATGCCATAGGGTTGTTAGTTCCATTTTTAACCTCCCGGCCTTATTCTGCTTTATAGTTAAATCATTAAATTTCATGCACACCATGACCTATTGTTTTGATAATTAATTTACCACTAGTAGTATGAAATTCAATAGTCCGGCCATAGCTCCCACCAGTATCCTCTGCCATAATGGGTATTCTCAAAAAATTTAATACCTCCTTAGTTGCCAATACATTCCTTTTTCCTATTTTCATCATATCATTATCAGATTGAAAAGAAAACATTTGGCTACCCCCGGCAATTTTTGCTATAATTCTAGATTTAAGACAACCTTTTTCTAACATTCTATTGAGCAACAACTGTATTCCGGTATCTGCAAATTTAGCCTTATTTTCATTATTTTTAACCTGTTTACTACTAGGTAGCATAATGTGAACTAAACCCCCGGTCTTTATGACCTGATCGTATAGAATAATGCCTACACAAGAACCCAGCCCTAATGTAGTTAAGATACCCGGTTCTTGTATTATATTAAGTTCAGCCATACCGACCTTTATAATCGTTTGCATCTACATATACACTCCCAGACTATTTAATAAGGTTGTAAACGAGCTTGTTTCCGGAATTAAAATGAAATTTCCCGTGACCATGTTATCTCCATCTCTCACCACAGTTTCAACCAACAGAATTTTATCTCCTATATAGCCAAACTGTATCGCAGGTACACTTAATATTGCCCCAGCCATATCTATGCATAATGATGGTACGGATATTTTTATATTCAGGCCGGTTAGAGAGGAAAGAGCAGATATATATGCTCCTGATAAAATATTTCCTATTTCCTGTAAAGCAGATTTATCCATTTCATCTAGCATTTCGGTTTTATTGTCCCTGCCCATTAAAATATTTGTTAATGTTTTCGCCGATTTTATATCTAACAAAAACATTATATTTCCTTCAATATCCCCTGTAACTTCAAAATATACACCGGAAACAACAATTTCTTCTCCACCTAAAATTGCACTGACACTATTAAAATCCAAAATTTTAACCGAGGGTACATTCATATTTACCTTTTTATTTATCATATTAGCCAAGGCTGTTGCTGCATTTCCTGCACCAATGTTGCCAATTTCTTGTAGTATATCTAGATGCAGATTGTTTAAACTTTCTATCGATAAATCCATTAACTCACCCCCTAGGTATCCATATCGTTTATTAAAAGTTTAGGGATATCTAATATAATTATTATTCTTTCGCCGAACTTACCAATACCTTCAATATAATCATCTTTAAGTGAATCCATTAAATCATAGGTTTTGTCGACCTGTTCTTTGTCTAGGGTTATAACCTCTGAACACGAATCAACTAATATTCCTACATTCACTTCATCAACAGATAATACTATTATTCTACTGTCATCTGTAGTAGGGGCGTGTTCTAGTTGAAATTTCTTGCGCAAACCTATTACCGGTATAACTTTCCCTCTTAAATTCATTACTCCGTTTATATAATGTGGTACATTTGGCACTCTAGTTATTTCTGCGAGCCTTTCAATTGTTTCTACATATTTAATAGATATTCCATAACTTTCATCACTTAATTTAAAAATAACATGCTGATTTATAGAACCCATATTATTTCACCTCCAAATTAAAAATAAGAATTTATATCTACAATCAACGCTACAGAACCATTTCCTAAAATTGTTGCTCCGGCAATCGAAGGAACATTTGAGAGATACTTGCCTAATGACTTAATCACAATTTCTTGCTGACCTATTAAACTGTCCACAATTAATCCGGCACTTTTATCTCCCTTTTTTACAATAACTATAACAGCTTCTCCGTCCACATTACTGTGTGATTTATTTACACTTGGTACATTTAACAATTCTGAAAGCCTCAATATAGGCAATGTAAAACCCCTATATAATACAATCTCATTGTTTTGAACTTTACGTATATTACTTTCCTTTATAGTTGTAGTTTCCTTTATAGAATTTAACGGTATAGCATATTTTTCTGTTCCCACTACAACTAATAAGGCCTGTATAATAGCCAATGTAAGGGGAAGCTTAATTGTGAACTTTGTTCCCTTATTTCGATAAGATTCTGCTTCTACTATTCCGCCTAATAATTCAATTTTGGTTTTAACTACATCCAATCCCACTCCACGTCCCGAGATATCCGATATTGTGTCAACAGTACTAAACCCCGGACTAAATAATAATTGTATAGATTCTTTATCATCCATCAACTGAATATCCTGATGTGTAATTATCCCCTTTTCAATGGCCTTTCTTCCAACTTTTTCAACATCTATCCCTCTTCCATCATCTTCTATTTCAATTACTACATTATTACCATCCGGGTAAGCTGTAAGTTCAACTGTTCCGGTCTCTTCTTTTCCTAATTCTACTCTTTCTTCTATTCCCTCAATACCATGGTCTATAGAATTGCGTATTAAATGAATAAGAGGATCCCCTATCTCATCAATTACGGTCCTATCTACCTCTGTTTCTTCACCGGACATAATCAATGTTATATTTTTGCCTAATTCTTTAGATAAATCTCTTACCATTCTAGGAAAACGATTAAATACCCTTTCTATGGGGACCATTCTCACTTTCATTACTGCATCGTGTAAACTTGTAGTTATTCTTTCCAAATGCTCAATCGCCTCATTTGCATTTTGTCTTTTTTGATCCTCTCCAACATCTTCTAATCGTGTTTTAATAATTATAAGTTCACTCACTAAATTCATTAAATTATCTAGACGATCTATATCAACCCTTACAGTTTTGCTGGTTCTTGTCCTTTTATTTACTATATCTTTGCTTCCATCCTTCTTGTTATTTGTTACTACATCAACGCTACCTATATGTTCAGCAACCGAAACATCCCGAGACACTTCAATATTTTCTTGTAACAATGGAATTATTTCTATAGATTCAATCTCGGATATATTATTTAATTCATTTTCAATGAATTTATCATCTTTTTCAGAGATTATTACCAATTGAAAAGATAAGTCGAATTTTTCATCTTCAATCTCTTCTATACTAGGGTTAGATTGAATAATGTCCGAAAATTTTTCAAGGGTATTTACAACTACATAGGCTCTTGCTGACTTTAACACACAACCACTATCTAATGTTATTTTTATCAAACTGACATTTAAGCCATCTTTTATTGCCACAGAAACTACATTTTTGACATATTCATTGAGCTGAATGACAGGTTTTTGTAAGTCCTTTTTATTTAGGTTTATACTATTATCTATGTTATTATATACGGATTGAACAGTATCTTCTAACTTTATAGCATGTAATTTACTGATTAATTCTTCAGCAGTATCTTCACCTTCATTCCCATAATTCTCAATATTGTTAATGTAGCTTTCTAATTTATCAAAACATTTAAACAATAAATCCGTTATTTCTATATTAACTTTCATATTGCCCTTTCGAATGTAATCTAAAACATTTTCCATCTCATGTGTAAAATGGGTTACATTATTAAATCCCATAGTTGCTGACATCCCTTTTAATGTATGAGCCACCCTAAAAATATCATTTAATATATTAATATCATCAGGATTATTCTCCAAATATAATAAATTTGAATTCATATTTTGCAAGTTTTCTTTTGACTCTTCAATAAATATCTCTAAATATTGGTTCATATCCATAGGCCTACACTCCCAACCTTTTTAATATATAATTCGCAATTTCATATAATAGAACAATATCATCTCTAAATTCCTCTATATTAATCCCTTTTTGCGAAGTAAGCGCTGTCTTTCAAAAATAAAAGAATATATTTTATCTTCATTTGATCGACTGATTTTATCAAATTTAATTCCTAATTCATAGGAATTAGTTGCTGTATCTTTAATAACCCTTATAACCTTACCGTTTACCATAATTCTATTATCTTTATATAAATAGAGTTCTATTTTTACATATTCCCCTTCTTCTAATTCCTCGCTACAAACTGCCCTTATACCCCCACCACTCAAATCTTTAGCAATACACTTTAATCTGTGGATTTCATCATTTTGCTTCTTTTCTATAATAACATCCATAACTATAGAGAGTCTATAATGGCTTCTCCGTTGAATTCTACAAAGGTTACTCGTGGGT
>CAYLIZ010000054.1:0-9344 GCA_964383985.1 uncultured Alkaliphilus sp.
TGAAGTTCATCTAAAGTTATTCCACTAATATATCGGGCTGTCGCCTTGGCTCCTTTCATTGATGGACTCAAAGGAGTATCCATGTTGCTTATAGTACCAATAATATATTTACGCATTTCTCTTTCATTTACATTAAAACTTTCTATATAATTATACATATCATTGTATACCTGTAAAGTTTCTGACAAATTAGGATCACGATAGGAACTGAATAAAAAGTTACCGTTTTTATTAAACCTAACTAGGGAACCATAGGCCCCACCCGCTATACGCACCCTATTCCAAAGATAATCTAGACTTATTATTGTTTTTAGTACCTGCATATGACCGGAATATTCATACCCTAACTTTTTAAAATTATTTCCTTTTGCCACATATTGTACCTTGCTAGTTGTCAATAAACCCTCATTTTTAGGAGCAAAATCAAAAGAATAATCGTATTCTTCCAATTTTTCACTTGGCAAAATTTCAATAAATGAACTAATCTCCTTTTCGATGAGCTTAAAATCCTTATCTTCAGAAGTAATGCCTATTAAAATATTGTTTTTATTAAAAATTAATTTGAATACTTTTTTCAGATTTTCTAATATTTCTTCATGTTTTTCGGTAAATTGCTCAACTAAGTTAGAAATAAACATATAATAAGAAATACCGCTAGTTTCCTCTATATATTTGCCAATCGGTGAAAAATAAGAATTTACTCTAATCCCGGCAATTATATGACCTCTATCGAAAATAGTCATCTCTAAACGAGATTGTGATTCTTCTATTACTTCTTTTATTCTATTTATATCATTAAATTCCGTATTATTGACTAATTCTACCAATAGATTAAATAGTTGTGCTAAATTTTTAGTTAATGCCGAAGACCTGATAACAAATTTGGGCAGGTATTGTTCATTACTATACCTTGAAGAATATATTTCCACTTTGGAATAAATTCCCCCAGTATTAATATTTATTAAATTTGATAGTTCCTCATATCCATAGTTTTTTGTATTGATATTTCCTAATAAGCTGGTTAACAATGTTATATATGGTATCAATTCTTGAGGAACAGATGTAGTATCAAAAAATAAATTAATATAAGCAATTTTGTTAGTAAAATCAGGATGGTGCAAAATTTTAATACCTTCCTTTGTTATTTCATTCAATGATATCTTTTCAATTTCCTTTTTAATATCTTCCCTACTTAAAAGTGGTATGGATAATAATTCTTCTTCCGTTTCTATTCTAGACTGAAATTTTTCCAATTTTCGATTCGATTCTACTAATTTTATAATTTCTTCCTCGCCTAATTCTTCTTTATACTCTCTAAGTACCTTTTCCTCTTCCTGTTGTTTTTTACCTGCAAGACTCTTCTCCGGCTTTAAAATTATTAGACTGTTATGGGAATTGTCAAGTATATATTTTTTAATTAAGGTTTCAAAATAATCTGTTTTTAGGGCTGTCTTTATATTATCTAGATTTTTTTCGTACTCAAGATGAAGCCATGGCTCTTTGTTGTATAACCAACTGTTCATACATTGAACATTGTAGACTAACCCCTTTGGTTGATGTCCAAAGTCTGCTTCTCGCAGTTTAAACTCATGAATATTGATTGCCGCTTCAATTATTTCCTTGTCAATACCTTTTTCTACGAGATTGTTTAAAGTGTCTTTAATTATTTTTGAAAATAATTCTTTATTTTCCTCATTACTGTTTTTAACAACAATACTAAATGTAGGCTGTCTAATGCTACTATTAAAAGAACCAAAAACATCCTTGGCAATATTAGCCTCAATCAACGCTTTTTTAAGCGGTGCCGCGGGAGTTCCCAATAGTATGTAATTTAGAATAGTAAATGCCAGTACCATTTCAGCATTTTCCGAATCACCCATAACATAATTCTGACTTATAAATGTCTTATCCCGCAAACTTTCATCAGCAGATATGGGATATACCTCTGTTACTTCTCTGCATTCCTTAAATGGAACCTGAATATCAATATCAGAGTCAACTTCTATTTTGTCAAATTTATTTAAATATTGTTCATCTATGAACTTTAGATATTCTATTAAATCACCATCCCCGTATAAATATATATAACTATTTGATGGATGGTAGTACGTCTTATGAAAATTTAGAAATTGCTCATATGTTAAATCCGGTATTATTTCAGGATCTCCACCGGATTCAAATCCATATGCCGTATCCGGAAACAAAGATTCTTCTATTTTTCTGAATAATATTTGCTCCGGGGAAGCAAATACCCCTTTCATTTCATTATAAACAACACCTCTAATTATAATAGGATCATCAGGATTGTTAAGTTCATAATGCCATCCCTCCTGCATAAAAGTTTCCGGACCGTTATATATATTTGGATAAAATACTGCATCTAGATAAACATCCATTAAATTAATAAAATCCTTATTATTTTGACTAGCAACAGGATACATAGTCTTATCAGAAAAAGTCATTGCATTTAAATATGTATTTAATGAACCCTTTGCTAATTCTATGAATGGATCCTTCAATGAGAATTTTCTAGAACCACAAAGCACAGCATGCTCCAATATATGGGGTAAACCGGTACTGTCCGGTGGAGGTGTTCTAAAACTAATAGAAAAAACCTTATTACTATCATCATTTTGTAAATGAAATAACCTAGCACCACTTTTATTATGATAAAATAATCTTCCCATAGAATTTATTTCATTAATGTTTTTTTCTTCTAACAATTGAAACCCATTATAAACATTGCCTATTTTAAATTCTTCCATTATATTCCTCCTAATTATTTTAATAATTGCTACATATATAATGTTTCCCTTTTAGTAAAATCTAACACTGCATCTGTTAACATGTTACTTATCCTATTTCTATTCCCAATTAAACTTATTTTTTAAATTTTTGTGGTTTCGTTTGTACTAGCTCCTATATATGCAAGTCCAAATTTCAAATCTGCCGCCTCTTTATTAATTAGTTTTCCCAATATTATCCTCCAACTATACATATATTCTATCTTGCCACGGAAATTCCTTTATTATATGCTTGAAAACCAAAGGATTATTGATTTAATTAAAATAATAGAATTTAAATATTATCTACAGATATGACACAGTTGTTTAATTATGCGTCGTAATTCGTTTAAAAATATTTATATATTATACTCTCATTACGGTTTAAAACTTTGATAACCCTTACAGCCCTTTTCAGGCAAAAAACTGAAAATTCGTGAACTCGCTCCGCTCGAACAGCACGCAATTTTCTAGTTTTTTCACCTTCAAAGGGCTGAGGGTTATTACAAAGTTTTAAAAGTAATTCGATTTATAATATATCAAATATTTTAAGGATAGTTTCGCATATAATATACCGAATATCTTGAAAAGTGGAGGATACCCTTAAAATTTAATATAAAATACAACGTGAATACATTTGAGAATATGACTATAATTCCCAGCGAATGAAGATGAAAAATACGTTGAGCAACCTGCATGTTCGAAGCGAAGCAAGTTTGCAGGTTGTAGTATTTTTCGTCTGAATGAGCTGTAGGAATTATTCTATATTCGAAACTAGTATGAACGTGTATTTCTATATTAAATTTTATAATATGACCACCTCTGTCCCGCAATATTACCCCCGAAAAAACAATTGTTAAACTATCGTTATGATGCATTATTAAACAACTATGTAACAAAAAATTTTCTTTCTTTTACTAATTTCCTGTTCTATTTTAATTGGTATATCTTATTAAAAAAGCCCTTTCAAAATATAAATAAAAAAATAGAGCAAATTATGTTCGGCCCTATCCTTATATTTACTAAAAAGTCAGTATAATATACCTATATCTTAATTATATGCATTCCAATTATTATTTATTAAAATTAGTTTACCCTCTTATCACCTAAGAAAAAAAGTGCAATTGTACCAGGACCTGTATGAGAACCTATTACAGTACCTACACTATTAATCATTACCTTCCCGTTCAGATTAGGGAAATTTTCTTCAATTAAATCAGCAACCATACGTGCATCATCATAACATGCAGAATTGGATATGAAACATTTACCTGAATACTCTATCCCATTATCTGCATGTATCTTCATTTTTTTCACCATTTCTGCAATTACATGTTTCTTTCCACGAATTTTTTTACGGGGAATTAACTTTCCTTCATAGCTCATATTTAGTAGAGGACATATATTTAATAAACTCCCTACAACTGCAGAAGTAGCAGATATACGACCACCACGTTTATAATGTGTTAAATCAGTAGAAAAAAACCAATGATGTACATTTAATTTGTTTTCCTCTAGCCATGCATAAACATCTTCAATGCTTTCGCCTCTGTCTCTCATATCAGTAGCTAAATCAGTAAGTAATCCATAACCTGAAGAGGCGCCTAGAGAGTCAACAATCATAATTTTCCGTTCCGGATACATTGATAATAATTCTTCCTTTGCTATAAATGCTGAATTATAAGCACCTGATAATCCTGTAGAAAGAGAAATATGTAAAATATCTTTTGAATCCTTAAGAAAAGGTTCAAAAAAATCTATAAACTCTCCGACATTTACCTGAGAGGTAGTTGGCATTGCTCCCCCCTCAATTCTACTATAGAATTCTTCAAAAGACATAGTCTGACCAAGATCATCTATATATTCTTTTCCATCTATGTTGAAATGAAAAGAAGCAAAGGGTATATTCCTTTTTAAAAAATATTCATAGGGCATATCTGCTGTAGAACAACATGTTAAAACAAATTTAGACATATTTAACACCTCTTGCATAATTATAATTGTTACTTTTAATAATCCATAGTAAACATATACTGCTCTCCAATAATCTTATAAATTAGTTCATACCCATCATTATTTGGATGAATACCATCAAAACATAAACATACGATATCTAATTAGGTTAGATATATTATAACCTTATCGTTGATATATATCAATAATTAAAATCTTCAAAATTTAGCTCCCAGGAGAAAATAATATAATTTAAATATATTACCTCCTAAAAAGTATAAAATTATATAGGGGATGTTTCTTCGGATAAAATCAGTTGATATGTTTACTATCTTAATGTAATTTACATCATGAACAAATTTATGTCTTTCCTCAAATGTTCTTTCAATTAATTCTTTCCAATTGTCGTTCATCTTTTTTAATGAAATTTTTTTATATTCCTCTGTTCTAATATTTAATTAGGGTATCTCATAATTGGCAATACAGTCAAACATGTTGCCATTAAAAATGGGATAAAAGACATTTTCAATATCATTTATATAGTTAATAGCAACTTGCAAAGTATTTAAAAGCCAGGTATCTTGCCCCTCATCACATTGATTTTGTAATGGTTCATAATAACCCATTGTCCTAATGTTGGTTTCCGGCGTCATATGTATATTAATTTTGCTTATATCAGATATAGCGAACTATGGATATTATCTATTGGAAATATATAGAATTAAATGATAGGATTTAAGCAATAGAATTAGTAGTGATTACTATTGCTTTATAAATGCTTTATAAATCAATAAATAGTTAAGGGGGATTTTAAATGAAGAAAAAAATCAGCTTACTGTTGTGCATTATTTTAGTATTTGTAGTAACATTAACCGGATGTGGAAATATTGATAAAGAAGATGATAATGCTTTTAAAGCTCAGATAACATTTAATGGTTCATCTACCTTAGCTCCGGTAATGTCAGCAATAGCTACAGATTTTATTGAAGAATATACTATCTGGAATAATGTGGATCCCGACTTCCCGGAAGAAAATATAGCCATTTATGTTTCGGCAGGAGGTTCCGGTGCCGGAGTCAAGGCTGTTTTAGAAAAAACCAGTGATTTTGGTATGTTAGCCAGGGATATAAAAGATGAAGAAAAAGAAAAAATTGGTGATATAAATATATTTACCCTTGGTATAGACGCATTGACTATATCCATTAATCCGGAAAATCCATTACATGAAATAAAGGATAATTTGAGTTCGGAGGAGATAAAGAAAATATTTTCAGGTGAATACAAATATTGGGATGAAGTGGATAACAGTCTTGAGCATAAAGAGATAGTAGTAGTTATCAGAGATTTAGGCGGTGGAGCTCATGGAGTATTTCAAAAGAGCATAATGGGTGATACCGATGTAAGAGAAGATGCTATTCAATCTCCTTCTATGGGAGCATTAGTAACTAAAATAATTGAAAATAAATATGCTGTAGGATATGCTTCCTTTGGTATGGTTAATCAAAATAAAGGAAAACTCATACCCTTAAAGGTAGATGGAGTTGAGCCAACTAAAGAAAATATAGTTAATGGTTCATATATAATATCTAGGCCTCTTATGGTAATTAAAAGAGGTGAGCTTACTCCGGAACAGAGCGTATTTATGAATATGGTTAAATCAGAGAAGGGTTCAAAAATTATTGAAGATATGGGCTTTGTATCAGCCAACTAAATTCAGGGGTTAATACCCTTGAATTTTTTAAGGTGATTATATGAGGTATTTGAAAGAAAAGATTTTTAAAATCATAATAAAGCTACTAACTATATTCTCCCTATTACTTCTTGTTTTTGTGGTTATTTTTATTTTTAAAGAAAGTATAACATTTTTTAAAGAGGTTTCAATATTAAAATTTATTTCAGGCAAAGTTTGGAATCCATTAAGTTCTCCGGAAGAATTGCATATATTACCTATAATATTAGGCACTATATATGTATCCTTTATAGGAATTTTAATTGCTTTGCCTATAGGAGTTGGAACAGCTATAGTTCTTTCAAGCTATACAGATGAAAAAATGAAGAGGATTATAAGGGGAATTATAGATATATTGGCAGGAATTCCTTCTGTAGTATACGGTTTCGTGGGGCTCTTAGTAGTGGTAAAGTTTTTTGAGGTTAGATTTTCTTTCCCTTCAGGAGAATCTGTATTAGCAGGAGGAATAGTTTTGTCAATAATGCTTCTGCCTTATATAATATCTACTTGTGACGAATCAATGGACAAGGTATATAAGGAATATTCTCCGTACTCTAATGCTTTAGGTGTTTCTAAATCATATATGATTAGAAAAATAGTTATGCCTAAAAGCAGAAGAAGTATATTAGCATCTATAGTTTTAGCTTTAGGCAGAGGAATGGGAGAAACCATGGCAGTTATGATGGTTATAGGTAATGCACCTATAATGCCTAAATTGCTTAAAAAATCCCAAACTATATCTTCTCTTATTGCCTTAGAAATGGGTATGGCGGAGGTAGACAGTTTGCATTATCACGCTCTTTTTGCATCGGGATTTGTATTGGTGATTATTTTGATTTTAATAAATCTTTTACTGTATTTTATACAAAACAAAATAGATATATAAGGATTGATTAGAATGAATGAAAAGCTAAAAGATTATATATTTAAAATATGGATTGTACTAAGTACCTTGGTTGTACTTATCGTCGTGATCTATATATTTGGATACATTTTTAGCCATGGCATCAGCTCTATTAATATGAAATTTATATTTGATAATCCAAAAGGAATGCCTATAGGAGCAGAAGGAGGCATATTTCCTGCAATAATAGGAAGTTTATATCTTATGCTTATAGCTTGTTTATTTGCTTCTATATTAGCCATTTCAACAGCTATATATACCATATATTATTGTGAGAATAAAAAATTTAAAGCTATAGTACATTTGACAGTTAAATGTATGGCGGGAATTCCATCCATAGTGCTAGGACTGTTTGGATATACCCTATTGGTATTAAATTTAAACATAGGTAGATCCTTATTATCTGCGGGTATTACATTAGGAATTATGATATATCCCTATATAGAAGTGAGAGTAGAAAAAATATTAAAAGAAGTAGATAGAAGCATGATAGATTCCTCCTATGCTCTTGGAGTATCTAAAGTTTATACCATATTTAAACTTATTTTGCCTTTATGTAAGAAAGATATAGTATCTGCTATAACCTTAGCTGGAGGATTTGCTATGGGGGCCACAGCACCAATTATATTGACAGGTGCTGTATTGTTTGCTCCTATACCTAAAACTTTATTTTCTCCAATAATGGCACTACCTTTTCATCTATATATATTAACAGGGGAAGGAATATCTTTAGAAAAGGCTTATGGTACCGCTTTAGTATTAATACTAATTTTACTTATTATAAATATCATATCAGTAATTGTGAATATAGAAAGAGGAGAGCATAGTTAGATGGATATACTTAGGATAAATAATATATCAGTTAATTACGGAAACAATCAAGTATTAAAGAATTTCTCTATGAATATAAGAAAAAATAAGATTACAGCTATAATAGGTCCATCAGGCTGTGGCAAATCTACTCTACTTACAACTTTAAATTTGATGTTAGAAGAAAATGAAGGAAATTTTAAAGGGAAAATATTATTTAAGGGTAAAGATATATTATCCTATGAAAAGAATGATATAAGAAGAATGATAGGCATGGTATTTCAAAAACCTACACCATTCCCTTTTTCCATATATAAAAACTTAACTTATGCTCCTATATATTATGGAATTAAAAATAAAAAGGAATTAAATAAAATAGCCAAAGACAATCTTAAAAAAGTAAGACTTTTTGATGAAATAAATGAAAATTTAAACACATTAGCTACTAAACTTTCCGGTGGACAGCAACAAAGACTTTGTATAGCAAGAGCTTTGACTGTAGAGCCAGAGGTATTACTTTTAGACGAACCCTGTTCCGCCTTAGATATAAGAAATACAGCTAATATAGAGAATATGTTGATAGAGTTTTCTAAAGAATATACTATAATTATAGTGACACATAATTTGTCCCAAGCTAAAAGAATATCTGATTATACAGCCTTTATATTGGATAGTCAGCTAATAGAATACGATGAAACGGAAAAATTATTCACAAACCCTAAGGATAATAGAACAAAAAAATATATTAATGGAATGTATGGCTAGTCGTGAATATCAATAAAAATTTATATTATTTCATGTATAACATCTACTATTTCTGCATCCGTACTATTTTCAATAAAGTTAATAACATGTTCAAAAATACGATCTGCTTGAGCCGCACTAATTGATACATAAGCAAGTCCTAATATAATAGTTTGCTGCGTATCTTGCTCGTCTATTTCGGCAATAGATACATTAAACTTATTGCTTACTTTTGAGCATATACTTTTTGTAATCTTTCTTTTTTCTTTTAGTGAATGTACCCAAGGAGCATAAAGTTTTATTATAATTGTTCTAACTATCATCGTTGCTTCTCCATTATATAAACTTATTTTTTCTCTCTAAGAGTTATCGAATATGTAGCTTATTGTTCCCTTGATTATACCATATTGCTATTTTATCA
>CAYLIZ010000055.1:0-2892 GCA_964383985.1 uncultured Alkaliphilus sp.
GCCTTAATTTTAAAATCTAACAAACGTTTAACTGCATTTAAGGATAATTGTTTTACCTCCTCATTACTTTTAATTCCATAAGGAGCATTGATAGAATCTCCAAAGTATATATATTGTTCACCAGGCAGTTGATGTGCCAAATCTGCCAAAACACTGATTCCCCCTACCCCGGAATCAAAAACCCCTATAGGCAAATTAAATGAATTTTTTTCCATGCCATAATCACAACCTTTTGTTATATACTATAACATTAGTATTATATATTATTTTTTTATTGTTACTCTCTATCCATTTTGAAAATGCGGAACCTACCATTATATTTTGACATATATATTTTATTTTTTCCACTTAAAAAATATTTAAAATAAATCCTAATTTATTATATTATAGACAAATATCCTAAATATTTAATAAAAAATGCGATAATATTACATTTTTGCCCATCCAACATTACCCAATGAACTATAACATTATAATATGATAGAATATTATTAGAAAGGGTGAAATTATGTCAGCTTATATTATTATTGTAATAAGTATCGTTTTTGCTGTGTTAGTTTATTTATTATTACCATCATCTAGAACAAAACTTTTTGATAAATATTTTCAAATATATTTGGAGGAAAATTATAATTTAGATGATTTGTTTTCAATAAAAATACAGGGAAAAATTATCCCTAAAGTTGATTTCTTAGATATTCCTTATGAAGATTTAAATATTGAAATTGATACAAAAACAATTCGTGGAACTATTATTAATAATACTTTGTCTTTAGAGCTTATTAGACCTAGCGATAGAAAAACTTCAATTTACTTAGTAAAAACTTATTATATCAAAACAGTTAAACCCTATATAAAAGAAACTATTAAAAATAAAAAAGAATATATAGATTTGGTTAGAATATCAACAAAACAAAAGCATAATCTTGAAAAAATAGCTTGTCAAACTTGTAAACATAAAGTACAATGTCAAATTTCTTTTACAAAATGTAATTACGAAAGGGAATCTAAAGACACAATTTTACGTAAGGGAATTAAAGTAAATACAAATAAAAATTACGAATTAAATAAGTAAAGTGGAGATATAGATAAACAACTTAGTTGTTTATCTATACTATTTTTTAAATTCCCAACATAAAATGAGCAATATTAAAATATACAATCAACGCCAAAGCATCTACTATGGTCGTGATTAGGGGCCCTGCCATGATGGCCGGATCTGCTTTAATTTTTTTTGCTATAATTGGAAGTAATCCTCCTATGACTTTAGCAAGTACTATAGTAAAAAACAAAGTAATGGAGACTACCAATGCTATTTCTGTAGAAATCTTTTCAATGATTATAACTCTAAAAAAATTTACAATACCTAATATAAGTCCCACTAAAGAACTTACCCTTAATTCCTTCCAAAATATTTTTAAATGATCCGATATTTGTATATCTCCTAAAGCAAGCCCCCTGATAATTAATGTAGAAGACTGAGTACCTGCATTTCCTGCAGAGTCCATTAACATAGGTATAAAAATATTAAGAGTTATTATTGCTTCGAGTACTGATTCATATTTACTAATAATTCCACCTGTAAATGTAGCAGAGATCATTAATACTAATAACCACGGGATTCTTTGCTTTGCTAAAGTAAATACTCCTGTATGAAGATATTCTTCATCTGTTGGTCCCATAGCTGCCATTCTCTGGAAGTCTTCGGTGGTTTCTTTATCTATTACATCTATAATATCATCTACCGTAATTATACCAACTAATCTACCTTCCTTATCTGCTACCGGCAAAGCAATTAAATCATACCTTTTAAACAAACTTGCAATTTCTTCTTGATCATCCATTGTATAAGTTGAAATAAAATCCTCATCCATAATTTCTTTAATAAGTAAGTTTTCATCTAACAATACTAACTTTCTTAAAGAAACTATACCTTCAAGCTTTCGTTTAGCATCTAATACATAACATGTATATATTGTTTCTTTATCCATACCTATTTCTTTTATATAATTAAGAGCTTCTTTTATTGTCATTTCCTTCTTTAAATCAACATATTCTATAGTCATAAGACTACCCGCTGAATTTTCCGGATATTTTAAAAATTGGTTAATTAATTTTCTCTCTTCTTCTGTAGAATCTGCTAAAATTCGTTTAACAGCATTAGACGGCATCTCTTCGAGAAAATCTATTTTATCATCGAAAAATAATTCTTCTAAAATTTTTTTAAGTTGTGTTTCATTCATAGCAGCTACAATATCTTTTCTTTGTTGATAAGTTAAATTGGAAAATACTTCTGCCGCTTTATCTTTTTGTAATAATCTAAACAATATAATGGTATTTTTTTTATCTAACTCATCGAATGCTTCTGCTATATCTATAGATCTAATTTTTTTTAGCTCCTCTTTTAATAGAATAAATTCCTTTTGTTCGATAAGATCTAATATTTTGCTATTCACGTCTAACTCTCCTTTCCTTAGAAAGATGAGTTTCTCCCACTGATGGCAGAAACTTCATCTGCCTTATTAAATTGTAATTGCTCTAATATTTTGCACCTACGCCCCTCAGGACTGGAATCCATTTCCACCACCTCCTATTAGAAATTAATTTTTATGAACTAACCCAATTTGCAAAGCAAATTGATGAATGAAATCAAAAATTAATTTTATCCCTTCTCATATTTATATTCAACATAATACCCAATGCCATCATATTCGTTAACATAAATGTTCCACCATAACTAACAAATGGTAAAGGTTTTCCTGTAACCGGAGCAAGCCCTATGGTCATGGCAATATTTAAAAAAATGTGAAATGCTAACATAAATGTAATGCCTGTAGCCAAATATGCCCCAAAATCATCCTTTGCCTCCCTGGCAATATTTATACACTTATA
>CAYLIZ010000055.1:2992-9274 GCA_964383985.1 uncultured Alkaliphilus sp.
CAAATCAATAATACTACTATTATCAATCCATAGTCTATTTTTTTTAATAATCTGGTATCAATCTTCAATTTATCACTCCTATCTAGAAAAGCCATTTTGCGCTACTATATAGGATTCTATGTGCTTAATTCTATAATTTATACCTTTAAGTTTTGAATTCTTAAAACAATAATTTTAATGCAATAAACAAATTTTATGGTATCTGTAAATAAACAATCTGGATATTTAATAAAAAATACAGCTATTTAAAACTGTAATCAGGCGTACTTTTTTATTAAATTTATTAAATTTTGAAATTGCATATCTAATTAAGGAGTTCTAACTCCTACATTACTAGTTTACTTTAAATGCTTTCGTTTTACAACCTATAATTTATAGCTTAGCAAAAAATCAAGCGGAGCATATATGCTCCACCTGATTTTTTATATTAGTAATTATTATTTTCCACTTAATGATCTTTGTGCTTGTTCAACTAATGTTCTAGTAATATAACCTCCAACATATCCATTCTGTCTGGATGTTAGATTGCCTTTATCAATTTTGTCATAATCGCTTAAACCGAGCTCATTGGCAATTTCCATTTTCATGGAATTTAATGCCTGTCTAGCTTCCGGAACCATTATTCTTTTTGATCCACTACTGCCACTTCTGTTCGGCATAATACTTTATCTCCTCTCTAATTTAAACTTTGAATAGATTAGTAGCTAAATGCTACCACTCATATTATCTGTAATTTACGTTTTTTTACACGTTGTAAATTCTACTAACAAGAGTGAAATTTGTATTAGAAGTAAAACTTATCCGATTGTTTACAATTTCAGAAAATTTCGTAATAAAAAAAACAAATATTCACATAATAATAAAGAGTCCAACTCAACGAATTTTTATTGTGACTAAAAAAATATAGTTTAGGAGGTTTTATTTGTGACTACGTATAACAAGGTAGAACAGGCATTATCCGCTGCTAAGGGTCTCCAAGCAGACCTCGAAACATTTTCATTAGATACTGAAGATCAAGAGGCCCAACAAATGTACAGCCAACTTGCAAAAAATTTAGGAAGTTCGGTGCAGGCATTACAATCCCGTTTAAATTTCATGGGTGGCGAAGAGCCACAATATGTGCAACAATCAATGGGTATGAAACAACAACAGCAACAACAAGGTAAATAACAATAAATTTATAAATACTATTAAGCGTAAAAAATATAATTTGGGTGGAACAATATTCCACCCGAGTTATATTTTACTTATTTTATTGTTTATTCCCCAGCTACGGCTATATTTTTTATTTTCAATGAAGGTGAGCCAATATACGTTATATCAGGCATTGCAAACACTAAATCTTCGCCGATAACCTCAATATTTTTTAATACTTCATAAAAATTACCGGCAATTGTAATTTGGTTAACCGGCCTTTCTATCTTTCCATCCTCAACATAATATCCTTTAGCCGCTAACGAAAAATCTCCGGAGATAGTATTTGCCCCGGAATGCAGCCCCTGTAATTCCGTAACGATTAAACCCTCATCCATAGAGGACACCATATCCTCATATGTATTTAAGCCCGGTTGTATATATAAATTGGAAGGTGCAACTGTAATTGTTCCTTTATAAGAAGCCTTATATCCATGCCCCGTGGATTCGACACCATCCTTTTTAGCTGTTTTTAAATTATGAAGCAAACTCTGCAATATACCCTCCTCAACCAATGATATTTTTTCGCTTGCAACCCCTTCGCTGTCAAACGAACGGCTAGCAGCCCCACCGACCATAAATGGATCATCTATAATAGTTAAGGACATACTTCCAATTGCCTCTCCGAGCTTACCCTTTAATAGAGAGCGTCCTTTTTGAACATTATCGGCTGAAAAAATACCTGCAAAAGTTTTTAATAGATTTGCACTCGCAATATTATCTAATAATATGCTATAAGTTTCACTTTTCACGGGTTTTGCACCTAAATAAGAAAGTGCTTTATCTACTGCCTGTTTTGCCAAAGATTTTACATCAAAATCCCTAAAATCTTGGCCTATTTTAAAAGCAACAGCACTTTGGATATCATTGTCCTCTTGGACAACTGCTGAAATATAAGAGAGTGCAATATTTAATTTTTCATCCCTATTTAATCCCTTGGTATTGTATAACCTTCTCTCATTTTCATAATCATTGTACATACAGTAGTTCACATTTGTGACCCTTTCATCTATGGAATAAGCCTCTTTTTCGAGTTCTTTTACAAGGTCAAGTTTTTTATCTATAGGTACTTCCGCTAAGCTGTCAGAGTATAAATTTATATCCTCATATTTTTTTGAACCTTTAAATATGATTTCCTCTTCTTCGTTTTCAACTATTTCAGCATTTTCCTTTGCCATCTCAATTAAAACTTCCACGGCACTTTCATCCACCTTTTCTGTATAGGAATATCCCATCTGTCCATTGTAAATTCCTCTAAAAGATATGCCGCCCTCTTTTGATACAGAATAATCGTCTATCTCCCCTTGAAAAACCTTGCAGCTAAAATTGTTACTACTTTCGTAATATGCCTCCATATCCGTAAAACCTTCGTTTTTGCCATGTTCAAAAATTAATTCTTTTAATCTATTTATATACATGCTATTTCCCCCCACTCCTGCCGCCAACAGTAATTTCGCGCACCCTAATCATAGGTTGCCCCACATTTGTAGGAATAGTGCCACTGACAGAGCCACACATGCCCTGCCCATATTCTAAATTATCGCCTACCATATCAATTTTATGAAGTATATCAGGACCATTTCCTATCAAGGTAGCACCTCTTACGGGTTTATCTATTTTACCGTCTTTAACTAAATACCCTTCCATGACAGCAAAATTAAAATCGCCTGTAGCAGGATTAACAGAGCCCCCACCCATATATTTTGCATAAATACCAAATTCTGTGTTAGAGATAATCTCCTTTGGGGTGGAATCGCCGGCTGCTATATATGTATTTGTCATTCTGGATGTAGGAGCAAATTTATATGATTGTCTTCGCCCTGAGCCTGTTACATCCATTTTCATTCTTCTGGCGTTTAACTTGTCTATCATATACCCTTTGAGGATACCATTCTCTATTAATACATTCTTTTTAGTGGGTTCGCCTTCGTCATCAATATTAGAAGAGCCCCAGGCATTTGGAATTGTACCGTCATCTATAGCGGTAACAATACTTGTTGATACCTGTTGCCCAATTTTATCTGCAAAAACAGAGCTTTTTTTGGCAACCGATGTAGCTTCCAATCCATGGCCGCATGCCTCATGAAAGATAACTCCCCCAAATTTATTATCTATTATTGCCGGAAATTTACCGATGGGACATGGCTCCGCATTTAGCATTGTAACTGCAATTCTGGATGCCTCTCTCCCATATTGTTTTACATCTATTTTATTATAAAATTCAAACCCCATATGTGCCCCCGGATTGTATGAACCCGTTTGCATTTCATTATCTTTTGATGCTATAGATTGAATTGCAATTCTTGTTCTTACCCTCTCATCCTCTGCAAACCTTCCCTCCGAATTAGCAACTAATATATTTTGATTATAATCCAGATACCTTACTATAACCTGAGATATGCTATTACTATAGTTATCAGCGGCTTCGTGGGCCTCCCTCATCACAGCAACCTTTCTACTTTTACTGATTTTATTTGGTAAATATTCTATTAGATTAATATTTTCATAATCATATTTTGTAAAATTTAATACTATATCCTGCTTAGTTCCCTGTATTGCTTCACCGGCTTTGATAGCTGTATCTATCAATGCATCCCTGTTATGTTGGTTTGTGTAAGCATATACACTGTTAAATCCCTTAAAAATTCTGATTCCAATACCAAAGTCCCTACCCGAAATGCTATTCTCCACTTTACCGCCTATCATAGTAATATCTGTATTATATCTATCTTCAATAAATACTTCCGCAAAATCCCCTCCTGTCGATAATGCAACCATAATTATATCCTCAATGAGCTTTTCACCTAACATTTGTTTCCTCCTCAATATATAATACAAAACAATATTACCAATAAGATTAGATAATTACTGCCTTTGTATTTTCCAACGTTGCCACAGTCCTTTTTAAAATATCTATTATTTTCAACACATTATCTAAATCCTGATTATCTTTAATTTCCACCACATGATTAGTGAAATATTCAATATCCTCGTATATAATATCTTTTGTATTTTCATGTAACTTTTCTATATCTTCCCTTATTAATTGAATTAACTTTATCTTTTCATCTTTTTTAATATTTAAAATATATTTTGTTATTTTATATGTTGTGATACCTAATAAAATTGATGCAGTTAATCCAAATATAATTGAACCTTTTCTCGTTTTTCTTCTCTTCCCCATAGCTTTAAGACCTGAAATTATTCCTAACGTGCCCAATCCTTTAAAAGTTCCGCTGTAATTTAAGACAACTAATGGAACACCTAATGCTGCTGCAGTTGATATAGCATTTACAGCTATGTTTTTAAATTCCAAATCATCTGTAATATCATCAAAATAACAGCGATCTAATTCATATTCTTCATTAAAAAAAGAGAGCTGTTCATCAGAGATATGAAAATAATTTTGAACATCCTCTAATAGTTTTTTCTCATTATTCGTATCAATATAATCTGACTTCATGATAATAATTAAATCTTTCATTAAGGAAAAACGAAAAATATTTTTTTCTTGATTGTTTAGATGTTCATTTAAATATTCATCTAAGTCTATCTCGTTACATATTTTGAAAAAGTTCACTTTTTTTGTGATGATGGAATTCATCAATTGAATTCGTTTTTTAGGAGGCAGTTGTATTTTTGTTATGATTCTATAAAACTCCGCTAATTTTAGTTGATTATAACCGCCATCTGCACAAATCATAGCACTCAATATTCTGCTATATAAAAATTTAATATTTAATGGCATATTTTCCAAACCTCTTATGTTTCTACTCATTTTATACCTACTCTCTATAATTAATATAGTACATAAAAATTGTACTTCTATACCTTTTTACAAAATCCTTTATTTATATAAAAATAAACAAAATTCCGCTGCTGCTATTCTTAAAAAATACAAAATTACACAGGTTTTCAAATGCCATACAGATTTTTAATTACTGTTGTTTATCTAGGGGAAATTATCTTTCTATATATTAAATTCGCAATCCCATCTTCCTCATTTGATTTTGTAATCCAATCTGCATTTTTCTTTATTTCTTCTTCACTGTTTTCCATAGCCACCCCTAATCCTGCATACTGTATCATAGTGAGGTCATTGTAATTGTCGCCCACAGCCGCTACCTCATCTAAAGAAATCTCTAATATTGATGCTATTCTTTTAAGACTATGGCCCTTTGTGGCTTCTTTATCTAAGACTTCTATATTATTTTTACCGGAGCTGGATATATCAATACCTTCTATATTCATCAATTTCTTCTTAATCTTATTTGCTTTCTCTGAACTATCGCATATTACAAAGATACTTGCAATCCTGCCACCATTTTGAACGAATGAATTATAATCAATTTTTTTATGTGTTCTTGAAAATAAAACAGTATATATAGGATACCATAATGCTTTAAATTTAGACTGTTTCGTTCTAATCATAAAATCGCGAATTTTTTCCGCCCGCTCTGACAGACTCTGAATGTAATTGTATTTAATATCGCCCATATGATAATATACATCTTCTTGTTCTAATAAATCAATAATTTGTTGTAAAGTTTCTTGTTTAATATATATAACAGAAAGTATTTCCCGATTTTTATCTCTAACAACAGAACCATTGTTGCTGATAATCCAACAGGGAAAACCTAGTTTTTTTAAATATTCTTTAACTGTAGAAAAAGGTCTACCGGTACAGATAGCTACCTCGATTCCACGCCTGTGCAAATCTCTCATAGCCTTTAAATCGCTCTCGGATATTTCTTTTTTATCATTTAATAATGTACCATCCATGTCTGTTGCAAATAATTTATATGGCCTCTCCATATTCTACCTCCCCCATATTGTTTTATATATACTATAGTATAGCTATTTTATATTAAAATACCAAATAATAATTCATGCTATTTTTTATTTATGTTGAAAGACCCTAACATATTGTATATACTATCATTTAAGACGTTGATTTTAAAAAGTTAGTGGGTAAAATATATTTAATATTAAAAAATTAATAAATCTATTATTCTCACCGACTATAATATATTATAAATAACGTCAGAATTGTATAGGAGGAAAAATAATTGAATTCTCTTTTTAAAA
>CAYLIZ010000056.1:0-9268 GCA_964383985.1 uncultured Alkaliphilus sp.
AGGGGAATTAAAGTGAGAGATTTAATACATGAACATGAAAGGGTGGATGATTTACAAATAAATAATTTAAAAATCATACAAGACCCTAAGGGATTTTGTTTTGGTATAGATGCCGTTTTACTAGCCAATTTCGTTAAACTAAAGAAAAATGCAAAAGTCGTGGATTTGGGCACCGGCACAGCAATTATTCCTATACTTCTGGCAGGCAAGAGCAAAACAAGCCATATTACAGCATTGGAAATACAAGAAGAAGTAGCTGATATGGCGGAAAGAAGCGTAAAATTAAACAGATTAGAGGATAGGATTAAGATATTGAACATAGATTTAAGAGATGCGGAAAAATTTCCGGAGATCAATGAATATGATGTAGTGGTATCAAATCCCCCATACATGCATTCGGAAGGGCTTATTAGTACAAATAATAAAAAAGCTATATCCAGGCATGAAATAAAATGTACATTAGAGGATGTTGTAAAGGCGGCATCCGGGCTTTTAAAACATAACGGCAGATTTTTTATGGTTCATAGGCCTATACGTCTGGTAGATATAATGTTTTACTGTAGACAATATAAATTAGAGCCTAAGTATTTACAGTTTGTACATCCTAACTATAATAAAAAGCCAAATCTTTTATTGTTAGAATGTGTAAAGGCAGCTAAGCCGGAACTTAAAATATTAGATCCCTTATATGTATACAATAAGGACGGCAAATATACAGAGCAGATTTTTGATATATACAGAAGGAAGTGTATAGAAAAATAAGCCACCATAAAAATTAAGGCCCTTTGTAAGCGGCGTTAATACTATCCATTTTAGAGATACATACAGTTAGGTTTTTTTTAACTTCTAATCTCTAATTTCTAACCTTTTTGGACGGCTTTTCAAAAAAAGGAGATAAATTTAATGAATAAAGGGAAATTTTATATCTGTCCCACACCAATAGGAAATTTAGAAGATATAACTATAAGAGTATTAAATACATTAAAAAATGTTGATTTAATTGCAGCAGAGGATACCAGACATACCTTAAAACTTTTAAATCACTTTGGAATTCAAAAGCCTTTAACCAGTTATCATGAGCATAATATAAGAACAAAGGGAATAATATTAGTTAATAAATTGTTAGAGGGTAAAAATATTGCTCTGGTATCTGATGCAGGCATGCCGGGCATATCAGATCCGGGTTCAGATATAATAAGGTTATGTATAGAAGAAGAAATCCCTTTCGAGGTTTTGCCGGGTGCTACGGCCGGTATTGTGGCACTCGTGGGGTCCGGATTAGATACGACTAGATTTACTTTTGAGGGATTTTTGGAAAGGGATAAAAAGAAACGCAGGAAGAGATTAAAAGCAATAAAAAAAGAAGATCGAACTTTAATTTTTTATGAGTCCCCTCATAGAATTTTACATACACTGGAGGATATGGTAGATATATTAGGCAATCGCAAGGCAGTAATAGCCAGGGAATTGACTAAAAGGTACGAGGAATTCATCAGAGGTAATTTAACAGAACTTATAGAGCATTTAAAACTAACTCCCCCCAGGGGTGAAATCGTGCTATTATGCGAAGGTGTTGATTTAGAAAAATTGGCCATGGATGAAAGAAAAGAATTAGAACAGATTACCATAAAGGAGCATATACTTTTGTTTATGAAGGATGGATTGGATAAAAAATCCGCAATAAAAGAGGTAGCAAAGCGTAGAAATATTTCTAGACGAGAGGTATATAAAGAATCTATTGATTTGTAGAAAAAATTAGAATTTTGTATAGGTTAGATCATAAATAAAAGGAGACCAAAGGTCTCCGGAGGTCTCCATTTATGTGTTTATAAGTTATTCTTTAATGCAGTTACGCATTCTGAACAAACATTTCTATTTTTAAATATTATAATATCTTTTGCATTATCACAGAATATACAGGCCGGTTCATATTTTTTCAAAATAATATTTTCACCATCTACATATATTTCTAGAGCATCCCTTTCTGCAATTCCTAGCGTACGCCTGAGTTCGATAGGCAAAACTACACGACCAAGCTCATCTACCTTTCTTACAATACCTGTTGATTTCAATTAAAATACTCCCCCTTCTTAATAAGTCAACTAAAATATTTAGTGCTTTAAATATTAATTAGTTTTGCAGTATTACGTGTTAATATTGCAAAATTCGACAAATTTTATGCCACTGTATTTAAAGATACCAAATATTCCATTATTAGTCAATACAAAAATGAAATAGATTCTAAAGTCCTAAATAATATATCTCTTTTATTTTTCTTCTATGCAATCAATTTTACAATTTTCTATCATTTTATTTTTCAAATCCCAAAGTTTTTTGGACAGATCGACCTTATAAAGTTGAGGACGTTTCAAACGCCTATATTCTTCCCAAAGGGAGTTTAATTCACTTTGGGTATATTCGCATATTTCATGTATATTTCTTCTCTTATATGCCAATTTACCGTCTATATATAAAGGTACCAGCATTTCCCGGATACTATAATTTGTAAAAGTTTTCTTTTTCCAGGTGTGCAATGGGTGGAATATGGTTAAAGGCGCATCTGTGTTAATTTCCTCATCATTTAGCATAATTAAATCAGCCTCAGCTTTATTGTTTTCCAGGTTATAAATACGTATTACTTTCTTATATCCGGGGTTTGTAATCTTTTCCGGATTTTCAGAAATTTTTATTTTAGGAACAAGCTTACCATTTTCTTGGGTTGCAGATAATTTATACACTCCACCTAAAGCAGGACAATCTTTAGATGTTATAAGATTAGTACCTACTGCCCAAGAGTTAACAGCGGCATCTTGTAATTTTAGATTATCAATTGTTTCCTCATCCAAATCACTAGAAGCTATTATAGCGGCATCCTCAAATCCATTATCATCTAGCATTTTACGGGCTTTTTTTGATAAATACGCTATATCACCGGAATCAATACGAATACCTTGAGGTTCATAGCCTTTTTCCCTTAATTCTTTAAACACAGTAATTGCATTGGGTACCCCACTAGTTAATACATCATAAGTATCTACCAAAAGCAGTGCATTATTAGGATATATTTTAGCATAAGCACGAAATGCATCAAGTTCAGTTTCAAATTTTTGAATCCAGCTATGGGCTTGGGTGCCTATAACCGGCACATTGAACTTCTTGCCTGCATACATATTGGAAGTTCCTACGCAACCACCTATAATGGCAGCCCTGGCACCATATATGCCTGCATCCGGACCCTGAGCACGTCTCAAACCAAATTCAAAAACCGGATCGCCTTTAGCAGCAAAACAAATACGAGAAGCTTTGGTAGCAATTAAAGATTGGAAGTTTATTAAATTTAACAAAGTAGTTTCAAGCAGTTGAGCTTCAATTATTGGCGCTTTAACTCTCAATATAGGTTCATACGGAAACATGATAGAACCTTCTTCAACGCAATAAATAGTTCCGGTAAATTTAAAATTTCTTAAATAATTTATAAATTCATCGTCAAACAAATTTAATTCCTTTAGATATGACAAATCATCTTCATCAAAATTAATATTTTCAATATAGTCGATTACTTGTTCTATTCCTGCTATTATAGTATAACCATTTCGGCAGGGGTTTTTTCTAAAGAACATATCAAAAACGGCAATATTTTTATCAATTCCACTCTTTAAGTATCCGTTCGCCATGGTGAGTTGATAGAGATCTGTCATTAAAGTTAAATTTCTCATTTTTATACCTTCCTTTAATTAATATTTGTACGATAAAATGTTCCTGTTTAATAATTAAAACCATTATATCAAAATTATACAATGATAGGCAACAATATTTAACTCTATCGGGCATATTATAGATACCCAATTTTTATATACAATAAAAGATATCCTTAACAATTGCCGGATGATTGTTAAACGATTGTCGATCTATTTTAAATAACATATAAAGAAATCCCTATTCATATAATATATTATTATTATATTAAGTTAAGAGGGGTTTTTTATGAATATTATTTGGATAATAATGATTTTTATAGGTATCGCAATGGCAATTATTACAGGTAAAACCGAAATAATCAATGATGTAGTTATCCATGATACCGGAGAGGCTGTGGTATTTGCAATAGGACTTACAGGTATCATGTCATTCTGGCTTGGACTTATGAATATCGCTAAAAAATCAGGGCTTATTAATAGTATTACAAAATCTATGATACCTATAACAAGGTACTTATTTCCAGATGTACCTCCTAACCATCCCGCCATAGGTGCAATGATGATGAATATGGTAGCTAATATGTTTGGCGCCGGAAATTCAGCCACGGCACTGGGTCTCAAGGCTATGGATGAGCTTCAAAAATTAAATACCGGCAAAGAAACTGTAACCAACGCTATGGCTATGTTTCTTGTGATAAATATGTCATCTGTACAAATAATTCCGCTCACAGTATTAAAGCTGAGGGCAGATGCCGGTTCTGTTAACCCGGCAGAGATTATTATTACATCGATATTGTCTACAATTGTATCAACAGTTGTCGGTGTTACTGCATGTAAAATATTGGAGGAAAAAAGATGATAAAAGTACTCAGTTATATTTCGATTATAGCTATACCCCTAATGATGACTATTATACTATTACATGGTTGGATTAAGGGAGTTAGTATGTATGACAGCTTTGTAGAAGGTGCTGCAGAGGGATTTAAAACTTCGATCAGAATTATGCCTTATTTAATTGCTATATTTATTGCGGTAGGGCTTATGAGAAAATCCGGCTTTATTGATTATTTAATAAATCTTGCTAATCCATTGATGTCTCTTATCGGTATACCACCGGAAGTATTACCCCTAGCCATAATGAGGCCTATTTCGGGCAGTGGTTCGTTAGCTATTTTGAAAGATATTTTAAATACATATGGTCCGGATAGCTTTATTGGAAGGTTAAGCTCCACCATGATGGGTTCTGCAGAGACTATTTTCTATACGATGGCAGTATATTTTGGTTCTGTAGGAATTAAAAAAGGGAGGCATACATTGAGTGCTGCACTGATATCTCATCTAGCCTCCATAATAGCTTCAGTTGTTATTTGTACCTATTTATTTTTATGATTTTACTTACTCCGGGACAGAGGGGGGGCAGGGTATTTGTCTCATTTAAAATGCAAAATGGGACAAATATCCGGTCCCTTTGTCCCTTTCAAGCGGGAGACCAAAGGTCTCCCCTACAATATTGCCTTATCAGCGAGTGTAAGGGCGAGCTTTGCTCGCCGCACTTATTTAAAAATATCGATGGAAATTTTATCTACCCATATTGTACCGTTAATATTATCAAAAATAATATCTACATAATCATCTATATTTTTATTTAATGTAAACCGAACCAACTCCCAGCTATTAACATTTGAGGGTTTATGTAAGATAGATTGTCTAAGGGAAAAATTTTCATCAGAATATCCCTCAACAGTTATATTAAATTCATCAGGTGTATCCGATTTTATCCACATTAAAAGTTGGGAGTGTGCTTGGATAAGCCCTTGTTCAATAGTTATTTTATGCGACTTATCATTATCATTAGAAATCTTAAAAGAATAATTGCTATATTTAGAAGTTGTAAAATCTTTTTCAATATCCTCACTCAAATAATTTATATTGTTATTAGGCTCAGTTACTTTGTTATCATTCGCTGATTCCACATCTTCAGTGTATTTATTCTCTATTGGATCATCTATTCCTATAATCTCATTAGGTGGTAAATCTGCATCACTGTCCAAATTTTTGCCCAATGGGAGTATAGATTTAAAAACAAACATCCCTACCAGTACAGTTGTAATTATTCCGGCAGCACCTATAGCTATGGTGACGGGCCGGTTTTTGCTTGTTCCTATTTTTATGGATGTATCCTTATTTATAGAACCTACTGTCTTTTCAACCGGGCTATTATCAGAAGATGTTAGGCTTCTTTTTTGGTCTATTTCTGACAAATTGTTTATATTAAGCCCCTCAAAGCCATCAAATATTTTTTCAATATTATTATAAATTTCATCGTTTTTTCGCAGCTTATCTATAAACTCAACAACTTCTATATAAAGTGGTAACTCTTCATAGTTAATATGTGGTAGACTCGTTAATCTTTGCAGTATTGATATAATATTATTTTTAACTTCTTTAAAATCTTCTATGGTAAAGGTGTTCTCATTAAAAATAATCAAATCACCAAGAGAAATTTTTCCGTCAGTTATAATGATTTGAGGTTCATCTACTAATATTGATTTTATATTATTAGGCAAGGGATTATATTTTTTAATATTATTTAAATACTGATAAATTAAATTGATTCTTTCGGTAAAAGTTGGATTAAAATCAGTTAAATATTCATTTAGTGATAAACCTACTTTTGCTTCTGTAATAATAGTTATTTCATCATCAGTTTTTTCAAAATGAACAACACTATCGAATATATCTTTGTAATTTTGGTTTGCTAACTCTTTTATGGAATCATTTTCTTTTATATAGATATTGTTGATTACTACAGCTTGATTGTTTTGATTATCTGTGCCTACAAAAACCTTTTGAAATTCACTTTCTTTATAAGTTTGTATAATTTTATAACGCTCCAAATATGAAGATTCCATTTTTTCACTCCTCGTTATACTATCTATTAAAAACATCAATTTGATATACTATTATTTCATAAAAAAAATATTATAATGTCAATAGGCATTTGTACACAATTTTAACCTAAAACTGTTGATATGGCTAGTATAATTTGTTATTATTATTGTATAATATTAATTACAAAGGTAATGATGAGAAGAGTAGGCAGTGGAATTAGTAACAGAGAGCTAGGGAAGGTGAAAGCTAGTACTAATGAAATTAGCTGAATATGGTCTCGGAGCTTCATAGTCGAACAGCTAAAATTCAATTAGCCTTTAAACTATGACGGGGTTGCATATACTGCAATTTAAAGCAAGCCCTGCCATAACTTCATTAGCTCTTAAACTATGACGGTGCTGCATCCGTTAACAATGCAAGGTGATGAAAGTCACTTACTGAGTTTATTATCGCAAGATAATAATAAATTAGGGTGGTAACGCGAGCATGTCCTCGTCCCTATATATATTTAGGGATGGGGATTTTCTTATGGCCTTTATTCGGGACATGGGCGGGACATGGGGACACCCTCATGAGCTGAAAAGCCATTCTTAAACGGACAGAATAGGTTTTTCAAATAAAGCAGTTGTAGGGGTCGACCTGTGGTCGCCCGCATGCCGGCAGGACGATGTTGGGAACCAAATTTAAACGGGAAACCAAAGGTTTCCCCTACAGCAGAATAAATAATCATAAAAATAAACAGGAGGAATAAAAATGAGCAAAGAAAAATTTTATATAACAACACCAATATACTATCCAAGTGGCAAACTCCACATAGGACACACATACACCACAGTAGCAGCAGATGTACTGGCAAGATTTAAAAGACTGACAGGATATGATGTTAAATTTTTAACAGGAACAGATGAACATGGTGCAAAAATACAAGAAGCAGCACATGATGCGGGATTAACACCAAAAGAATATTTAGACAAAATGGTATCAGAAATAAAAAAACTTTGGAAAGCAATGGATATCTCCTACGATATTTTTATAAGGACAACAGACGAAGAGCATAAACAGAGGGTCCAGAATATATTCCAAAAATTATATGACAAGGGCGACATTTATAAAAGCGAATATGAAGGATGGTACTGCACACCTTGCGAATCTTTTTGGACAGAAAGTCAATTAAAAGAAGGGCATGTATGCCCGGATTGCGACCGTCCGGCACATTTAGCAAAAGAAGAAGCATATTTCTTTAAATTATCAAAATATCAGGATAGATTGATTAAATATTATGAGGAGCATCCGGAAATTTGCTCTCCACCATCAAGAAAAAATGAGATGCTCAATAACTTTCTAAAGCCCGGATTAGAGGACCTCTGTGTATCTCGCACAAGTTTTGATTGGGGTATTCCGGTGCCATTTGACCCAAAACATATAATATATGTATGGTTTGATGCCGTTAGCAATTACATTACAGCATTAGGTTATAGTTCGGAAAACGAAGAGCTGTTTAACAAATACTGGCCCGCAGATGTTCACTTAGTAGGAAAAGAAATAGTCAGATTTCACACAATAATTTGGCCAATCATGTTAATGGCATTAGAATTGCCACTGCCTAAAATGGTATACGGTCATGGTTGGATATTATTTGATGCGGATAAAATGTCAAAATCCAAGGGAAATATTGTCTATCCTGAGCCATTGATAGAACGCTATGGATTAGATGCAATCAAATACTTTCTTTTGAGAGAGTTTACATTCGGTCAAGACGGTAATTATACAAATAGAAATTTTATCAACAGGTTAAATTCCGATCTTGCTAATGATTTAGGAAATCTTGTGAGCAGAACCATCACAATGATTGAAAAATACAATGGTGGAATTATTCCGGAACCTAAAAAGCCGGGGAAATTTGATGATGATTTAGAATCAGTTGCAACAGGTGCTGCTAAAAAAGTAGAAGCAGCAATAGACAAATTGCAGTTCCATGACGGATTAGAAGAAATATGGAAAGTGGTACGCAGAACGAATAAATATATAGACGAAACCACCCCTTGGATATTAGCAAAAGATGATGCTAATAAAGAAAGATTAGATACAGTGCTTTACAATTTAGCAGATTGTATTAGAATTATATCTGTGCTGATAAAACCTTTTATGGAATCGACAACCATCAAAATCTGGACGCAATTAGGAATAGATGAGGGGCAAGGCACCACATGGGAGGATACATTTGAGTTTGGCAAAACCCCAACAGGTACCAAAGTGAGAAAAGGAAAGGTTTTATTCCCGAGATTAGATGTAGATAAAGAAATAGAGGTGTTGGAAGAAATGGGCGAAAGCGAAGAACAACAAGAAGACGAAATTATTATAGAGCCAAAGGAACAAATAACTATAGATGATTTTGGCAGATTAGAACTCAGGGTGGCCAAGGTATTAAAAGCAGAAAAACATCCTAATGCAGATAGATTATTGGTATTACAACTGCAAGTTGGAAATGAAACAAGACAGGTGGTATCGGGTATAGCTGAATATTATAAGCCGGAGCAGTTAATCAGCAAAAATTTAATATTGGTAGCTAATTTAAAACCTATAAAACTTCGCGGCATAGAATCTCATGGAATGATACTCGCCGCATGTAATGATAAGGAATTAGTATTAGGCACAGTGGACAAGGATATTGCCAGCGG
>CAYLIZ010000057.1:0-9092 GCA_964383985.1 uncultured Alkaliphilus sp.
ATACCAAAATAAATATATACAATTTAATGCCATTGTGCTAAAATATTAACATATAAGGATGTGATATTTTGAAAAATATATTTTTAACCGGTAAGAAACACATAGGCAAATCAACTTTAATACAAAATGTTTTAGATGGATTAAATGTTTCTATAGGTGGATATGTTACAGAAAGGATAATTAAGGGCAATAAAAAAAGTTATATAGTAAGATCATTATATGATAATAAAGAATCCTACTGCATAGCCAATATAGATATTGTAAACTGTTCCAGGGAAATATTTATGGATTCTTTTGATGTAGGTATTGTTTCTATATTGGAAAAGAGTTTTAAGAATAGTGATATAATTGTACTAGATGAATTGGGTTTTTTTGAAAATGACAGCCAAAAATTCAAATATAAAATATATGAATTATTAGACAGTGATAGAATAGTTTTTGGAGTTATCAAAGACCATGATTGTGAATTTTTAAATAATATTAGAAAAAGAAATGATATATTACTGATTAAAATTACAAAAGAAAATAGGGAAGAAATTTTAAACAAACTAATAAAAATAATAAACAATCTTATTATAAATATCTAATTTGTATGCTAGTTTCACCCTATTTAATAAATTCTATTATATTTTTTAAATTCTTTCATTTTCTTTTTACGGTTTAGTTTTTGGATTAAAAAGTAACGCCATTAAATAACCAAAAACAATAGCAGCTGCAACACCTCCCGCGGTTGATGATATTCCACCGGTAAAAGCACCTAAAATACCGTTTTCTTTAACTCCTTTAATTGCTCCTTTAGCTAAAGAATAGCCAAAACCCGTAATAGGAACTGTTGCACCGGCACCGCCAAATTTAACTATGGGTTCATATATACCAATAGCAGTTAACACAGCTCCTAATGTCACAAACAAGACAAGAACATGAGCAGGCGTTAGCTTGGTTTTATTAATTATAATTTGTCCAATGACGCAAATTATTCCTCCCACTATAAATGCATTTAAGTATGACATATTAACAACTCCTAATTCATTAGTTTGCTTTC
This sequence comes from uncultured Alkaliphilus sp., assembly GCA_964383985.1. Classification (GTDB taxonomy): domain Bacteria; phylum Bacillota; class Clostridia; order Peptostreptococcales; family Natronincolaceae; genus JAAZJW01. The sequence continues at coordinate 1,043 of CAYLIZ010000057.1, forward strand.
AATAGTTATTGCATGAGCTATGCTAGGTATAGATTCCCCCTGCAGAGAACTTATAGGTGATAACAATGCCCCTGTAGTGACCAACATTATTTTATTTAAGTTCTTTGATTTTAATTGTTCATATAGATATCCACAAAATACAACTGCAGAACATCCACAACCACTACCTCCTGCATGGGTATCCTGCTTTTCTATATCGAATATTTCTACACCGCAATCTCTAAATACTTTTGATATATCGTATCCTTCTTTTTGCATCAGCTCAAGCGCAATTTCATATCCAATATGCCCTAAATCCCCGGTAACAATCAAATCGTAATCATCAGGTTTAAATCCTGTATCGTTTAGATGGGTCTTTATAGTATCTACAGCAGCGGGCGCCATAGCTGCGCCCATATTTGTAGCATCCTTAACGCCAAAATCTATTACCTTTCCTGTTGTAATATAAGTGATATATGGACCCTCTCCTGTCGCTGATATTATTGCAGATCCTGAACCTGTTACTGTCCATTGTGCTGTTAAAGGACGCTGGTTTCCGGATTCCAGCGGAAATCTAAACTGCCTTTCTGCTGCAGAAAAATGGCTTGATGTCGTCACTACGACCTTATCCGCATACCCACCGTCTATTATCATGGACGCTAGACTTAAGGATTCTGTCATATTTGAACAAGCCCCATACAATCCGAAAAAAGGTATTTGTAAATCTCTAGCTGCAAAAGAAGTAGACATGAGTTGATTAAGTAAATCCCCACCAAACATATATTCCATATCCGCCTCATTCAATTTTGCTTTACTAAGTGCAGTCCTTACGGACTCTCTCGTTAATTTGCTCTCTGCTTTTTCCCAGCTATCTTCTCCGAATAAATCATCATCCAATATATTATCAAAATATTGTGCAAGAGGTCCCTGTCCTTCTTTAGGACCTACAATTGTAGCCGTAGAAATAATTGATGGAGGATTCAGCAATCTCACAGTTTGACTTCCCAACTTTTTAATAGCCATAATTAATTCACTCCTAACTATTTAAAAATATAATATAAAATACCAATTATTACTGAAGAACCTACCCCATATACTAGCACCGGTCCTGCTAAAGTAAACATCTTTGCAGCTACACCTAATACAAAACCTTCCTTTTTAAATTCCATCGCAGGGGCTACTATGGAATTAGCAAATCCCGTAATTGGTATAAGTGATCCAGCACCTGCTCTCTTTCCAATAACATCATAAACCCCTAAACCTGTTAAAAATGCCCCAATAAAAACCAATATTAATGTAGTTATATCATTTACATCTAAATGTGAATATTCATAATGATTTTCTATTATTCTATGAATTAATTGCCCTAGTGTACAGATTATTCCTCCTACAAAAAAGGCCCATAAACAATTTTCTAGTAAATTGGGTTGTGGTACCTTTGTATCTACATATTTTTGATAGGCCTTATTTTTATTTGCCTCATTTTTTGACATTTATATCACCTCCCTATTGAACAATTGTTGAACTATGGTTTAACTATCGTTTAACTATTGTTTTAACCATTGTCTAACTTTTCACTTCATTCAAAATAATAAAAACTAATCTTTAAGTTGTGTAAATCGAATTAATATCATAAGAACCAGTTTAGTAAAGCCCCTAATACTTTACCTGCTATTAAAGAATAGATTATATAGCCGGCATATCCTTCTAATCTAAATCTTCTTATAAGAACAGGTATTATATTTAACACCTCAGCTAATGCAGATGCTAATAGCCCTATAAATATTCCAATAAAAAAACCTACAATAACAACTGTAAATTTTCCTAAATTTATTGATACACCTGCAAGTGAAGTAATAGCAGCTAAAACAGCTCCTATTATAATGATATTTTCATAAATTTTAATTTCACTATAAGTGTTAGTTAATTGAGCAAGTCTAGGTATAATATCTAAAATGGTAAGCAATGCAACAAGCCCACTTCCTACAATAATTCCATTTGAAAATCCTAGCAAGGGTACAGCTATATATTTCACTTTTATCCCTTCTATTGCTCTTTAATATTGTTATTTTTAATATATTCATCCACATTTCGTTGGTAGGTGTACACTTCCATTTCCAACGGAGTAGGTTCTTCATTAATCTTTTTATTGAATATATGATTGAAAAACACTGACATTCCTACACCAATTCCTAAGGAGTAGGGAATTTGAAGTAATAACAATCTATCAGTTTCTACACCTGTAATAACTTTATATATAACCTTATGAGCTTGCTTCATATCAACATCAGAATGAAAGTTAATAATTGCGGTAATTGACCCTATGAATAATAAAAAACACACCAAAATGACCCTTAATATTTTATATTTATCTTTATTAATATTTTCATTAGCAAAATTAACTAAGATATCTGTTTCACCCACAACTATCAAATCAATGTTGCGCACGCTTTTTTTAATAAGGGATATAATCGATATAGCAGGAATTAAAGTGTTGCCTTCTTCTTTTATATTAATTGGATATACCATATTTTCTAAGCCCTGCTTTATTTCTTCCTCTGCTGAAATATTGGCTAGGTCCTTTAACAAAACAGGTTTTTTGCTTTTTAATGTTACTTTTTCTTTTAAATCTAAAAAGACTTGTCTATCTATATTCATCTTATACATTCCTCGCAATATTAAAAAATGTTAAAACTAAATTAGCTTTTTCGGGTATAAAATTTATATTTTTATTTATAAGAATATACCATACTCCCAGTATAAATACTAATAATAAGACTAAACAAATTATGTTTTTATATTTTTGTAATAAATATGCCATTTAATCACCGTCCTTAGTTTATTATTTGCCATTTTTGTTTTTTAATTCATTCAATAAGATAAAAAACCCTCCGCTTAGCCTGAATTAATTTGGTCGTGCAAATCGGGTTAGGTCATAAAAAGAAGAAGACCTTTGCTAAGCCTTCCTCATAGAATCTTTCATATCTTGTAACACCTTTTTTTCAATTCTCGAAACTTGAACCTGGGATATCCCTAATACCTTTGCAATTTCAGTTTGGGTTTGATCCTTAAAATATCTTAAAAATATAATTTGCCTCTCCCTTGGCTCTAGTTTTGAAATAGCTTCTTGTAACATAATTCTATCTACTACATCACTATCCTCTATACTGTCGGTTTCACTGATTTTATCAATTAAATGTATGGGAGAGCCATCATCATGATAAATTACATCATACAAATATTCCGGATAGGCACTAGAATCCAATGCCATTACAATTTCCTCCTTGGTAATATCTAAATCATCAGCAATCTGTTGCAAAGTTGGTTCCCTTCCATATTCCTTTTGTAATCGTTCTTTTGTCATTTTAACTCGGATTGCTGTTTGTTTTAAAGATCTGGAAACTTTAATTATTCCGTCATCCCTTAAAAAACGTTTTATCTCCCCTATAATCATAGGTACTGCATATGTAGAAAATCTGACATCAAAGCTAAAATCAAATTTTTGTATTGCTTTAATTAATCCAATACAGCCCAACTGAAATAAGTCATCCCTATCATATCCCCTATTCGAAAATCGTCGTACTACACTTCTTACCAAACCTAAATTATTGCCAACTAATATTTCTTGAGCCTTTTGGTCCCCCTTTTGTGCCTCCAATATTAATTCTATAGTTTTTTCATGCTTTAATATTTCAACCTGTTCCCCCGAAAATGCTGAAAAATTCATTTTATCTACCCCTTTATTTACCCCTTACTACTTACTTAATTTAGGCTTTTGAATTTTTTTACCATTTTTATTGTTGTTCCCTTTTCTAACTCAGAATATACTTCAACTTTGTCCATAAATGTTTCCATCACGGTAAAGCCCATCCCTGAACGTTCTAATTGTGGTTTAGAGGTAAAAAGAGGTTGTCTTGCTTGTTCAATATTATCAATACCATGCCCATTATCTTCTACAATAATTTCTATTTCATTACCATTTATTCTACAGGTTACAAAAACCAATCCTATATTATCCTCGTATCCGTGAATAATTGCATTGGTTACAGCTTCGGAAACAGCGGTTTTTATATCTATAATCTCCTCTACTGTCGGATCTAACTGTGAGGCAAAGGCAGCTACCACCACCCTGGCAAAAGCCTCATTTTGTGATCTGCTATCAAATTCAATTTTCATATAGTTTTTATATTTCATTTAATTACACTCCTTTATATGCAATTAAGAGCTTCATTTTTATTACTGTATTTATCTACAATATTATACATACCTGCCAGATTAAAAATCCTATCTATCTGTTCTGTCACATGTATAACCGACACCTTGCCTCCCAATTTCTTTATATGTTTATATCGTCCAATAATAACCCCTATACCTGAACTATCCATAAATCTCATATCGTTTAAATCGAATATTAAATTCCTAATTCCTTGTTGATCTATTGTCTCATCTATTTCGGTTCTAATGTCTTTAGCAACATGATGATCTAGCTCGCCATCAAATTTAACAATCAGTGTATTATTTACAATTTCATATTGTAATTGCAACTCTGTTCCCTCCTAATCTATATGATATTTATTATTTCTATATATACAGAGTAAATCCTTCAATGAAAAAACACTTGTTTTGTAATATTTTAAAAGTTGCATTTATATAAAAACAAAAAATCGACAGTATTTGTCGATTTTTTGTTTCTTAATATTCTTCATTTCACTTCGTTTCATCCGGAATGACAAAAAACCTAATAAGAGGTATCATCTCTAATAACCACAATCATCAATTATCCAGTCACTTGTTTTACTATTTCTTATTAATATCCATTGAAAATCTGTATAAGTTGAATCCGGATTCAAAACAGGATTATCCCCTGAACCATCAACGTCAAAATCAGATAATAAAATAATAACATTTTCAGGTTTAACTCCATTTACTGAACCTCTGCCATTTTTTAAATATACTGTAACAAGAAAATCCGATTTTTCTTCATCATACCATATTTTTGTTAAAGTAGCTGCCGGAAATTCAAAATTATTTTTTACAATATCTATTGCCCTAGTTATTTCTTCTTCTGTAAATTTGGCAGACTGCCCAATTATTGTATTAATACTTTCCGGCTCATCTACCCCATCTACTGTACTAATAGAGTTAGAGCTATTTAATTTCTTTTTATTATTTTCCTTAACCTTAAGATTCACATTTTCCTTGTTAAAAAATATGTCTACGGCCCTTTCTGTTTGTATATGTCCATAAAATTCAAAGGCCCCATTTCCTCTATCATAACCAAATATAATATTATCTGCTATTATATTTTCTTTTCCATTGGCCAACTTTACCAAACAATAATATCCATCGCCTTTGTATCTACTAAACAATATTTCATCCTTAGATATGCTTACAGGCATGAAATCGAAATAATCTCCTTCTGTTATTTTGTTTACCTTTGACGTTTTTAAATCATATTCGTAAATATTATGTGGTTGATTTTCCCAAGCAGCATATACGTTGAGACCATATGGATCGTTGAAGTTAGCCCCTGAAATGTCCCCTAAGTTTTTAGTCGCCGAGTACAATAATTTTTCACCGTCTAATGTAAAATTCGGAGTCATAGCAACTAAATCTTTATCCATAAAATTAATAGTTTTATACGTTTTATTTTCATTTATATCTAATAAAACAACTTCTTTATTTTCAATCATTTCCCTGCCCCCACCTTCAATTAGCCCAATTAGGTTGTTGTCTTTCGGATTTATAGCTAAATGATTTTTATAAGCTAATGTTGTTATATCTTCAAATTTTGTATGTTTCTTTTCTTCTACATCATATATTCCTATACTTATTCCATCTGCACTTAATGAACCTGCGGCAGGTTTTTCCATAATATAAATGTACTTTCCATCCTCTGTAATATCCCATATAATGGGATTATATCCGATCATATCATCTGTAGATCTTCGACCTTCTACTATTATATTTGTTGCAAATGTCTTATTTTTAAAATCATAATCATTTAAATTTATTTCTACAATACCATTATTAATGATAAAATTCCCTTCCTCCGTAGTCCATTTACTCATTTTTATACTATAAATGATACTCTCATTGGAAACTTTAAAATTAGTATAGTAATATTCATCTAAATGTTCTACTTTATCTTTAGTTAATACATTCAATATTGCAAAACCCGGCTCTTTAGTAGCATATACTATAGTTGTATCGTCTATCCAATCGTAAGAAGTATAGTAATTCTCAATCTCATCCGCTACCTTTTCATATTTGTTAGCTTTTATATCATATATATAAAGGTTGTCTTTATTGGTATAGGCTATATAGTTTCCGGATTTTGATATAAGAGGATATTCAAATTCATCCCCATCATGAATTTTAATTTCTTCCCCATTATTTAAATAAGTATAATATAAACCGTCATCTTTAATATATACTGCAAAAGGATTATTAATACTTGAGGCTCCAATAGGCATCACACTGCAACCTACAGTAAAGCCGGTTGTTAATATTAAAAGTAATACAACTAAAGAAATCATATGTTTAATTTTAGAAGTTCTTTTAAAAAAAAGCATATTTTCAAGCCTGGATTTTAGCTCTTTAGCATTAGAGCTCATAGCTGTTGTTAAAATACTCTTTCTTGCAATTGAATTGTTTATAAGTTTTAAAATAGTTTCACCATAATATTTCCTGTCCTCAATTCCCATTTTATGTACCACCCTTTCATCTATAGAATATTCACAGTATATATCCATTTTATTTAATAATATATAGACTATCGGATTAAACCAATGAATAATATTTGCAAAAAATCCAAGAGCCTTTATTATAATGTCCTTTCGCTTATAATGATTTAATTCATGTAAAAATATCATTTTTAATGTTTCATTATCCTCATCTGTGCTTGGAATTAATACGGTAGGATTAAATATACCTAACAACATTGGAGCATTTATATTTTCACATGCTTTTAATGATACCTTGCCTTTTATATTTAATTTATTTTTGCATATATTAAATAATTCTAAAATTTTTATGTCTTGAATATCCAAACTGTTTTGCAGAATAGCAATCTTAAATTTTATATATGGAATAATTTTTAATAAAAATAAAATAATCATACCACATATCCAAATATATTGGATTATATATCCATAAGAATTAATATTGAAATTATTCTTATCCGGATTATAACTTTCATCTTCTGTTGTAATAAGCCTTTCATCCCTTGTTTTATCTTCATATTGCTGTTTTTCTATATTTTGAACTTTCTGTGTATCTCTTATATCTTTATTTTTAATTATATTACCTAAACCTTTAGGTTTCTGAATTTCTACTATGGAAATATTAGGTATTGGTTTTATAGGAATTTTTGCAAACCTTCCTACCGGCAAAATAAGAAAAGTTAAAATTAAAATTAACGTCTTATAATGCCAAGATGAGTTGAAACTCTTTTTTGTTAAGGGTTTTATGAGTAAAAATATAAAAAACATAATACTTCCGGTAACAGACATATTAAGTATTACTTTTAAAAGCTTCATTATTATACCCTCCCAATCCAATCTTTTAATTCTTTTATATCTTTTTCATCTATCTTTTTATTATTATATAAAGAAGCTATTAAAGATTTTACACTGCCGCCGTACATGTCTTCTATAAAGCTGTCAGCTTGATAGGATTTGTATTCATCCTTACTTATAGTAGGGGAATAATAATTAACTCTACCTTCCTTCCTTACTTTTAACACATTTTTATCTACTAAACGTCTAGCTAAAGTCAGTATAGTAGTACGTTTCCAAATGTTTTCTTCTCCCAACTTTTCAATTATATCTGCTGTAGTAACTTCCCCCTCTTCATCCCAAATGATTTTCATTATTTCATACTCCGCATCTGAAATTTTAATTATATTCAAGCTAAATCACTCCTTTACCTTCTACATTGTGTAGTATTAATTTGATTTTACATCATGTAGAATGTGCTGTCAATAGTTTTTTGAAAAAAATATGGATATATTTCATTATAAAATATACCCATACTATAAATTCTAGCTATACATAAGTTTAATTATGCG
>CAYLIZ010000058.1:0-9086 GCA_964383985.1 uncultured Alkaliphilus sp.
ATGATAAAGTCGAAAATTCTTTGCACCGGGAAGATACTCTTAAAAATGCACCAAAAATAAAAGATGGTTTTTTTGTAGTATAAAATATTTACAAATTGGCGGTGAACAAAATTGAAGCTTTTTAATTTAACGACACATCAAATAAAAGAAAAATTAGAAAGGAAAGAGATAAGAGCAGTAGAAGTACTTGAAAGTATTTTAAAAAGGATTGATGATGTAGAGGACAAGGTAAAGGCCTATTTAACCTTGACTAAGGACATAGCATACGAAAAAGCCGGGGAAATAGATAAAAAAATAGAAAATAATCAACCTATAGGATTATTAGGCGGAATACCTATGTCAATTAAAGACAATATTTGCACAGAAGGTATATTGACCACATGTGCATCCAAAATGCTACAAAATTTTATCCCGCCATACAGTGCCACCGCATACGAAAAATTGTTGACAGAAGATGCTATCATGCTGGGTAAAAATAATATGGATGAATTTGGTATGGGTTCATCCACGGAAACATCTTTTTATAAAGAAACAAGAAATCCTTGGAATATAGATAAAGTGCCGGGAGGGTCTAGCGGAGGTTCGGCTGCAGCAGTATCAGCAGGAGAGGCCTTTTTTGCTTTGGGTTCAGATACAGGAGGCTCTATAAGGCAACCTAGTGCTTTTTGCGGTGTTGTGGGATTAAAACCTACATATGGATTAGTTTCGAGATATGGTCTGGTTGCAATAGCGAATTCTTTAGACCAAATAGGCCCAATTACAAGGGATGTAAGGGATTGTGCTTTGATTTTAAATATTATCGCCGGGCATGATTTTAAGGATGCAACATCTAATAGAGGAAATAAAATCGATTATTTACAAGAACTGGATAAAGGAACAAAGGGTCTTAAAATCGGGATAGCTAGAGAATATTTTTATGAAAATTTAAGTAGGCCCGTTGAAACCGCATTGTTGGAAGCAATAGAGGTATTTAAGGATTTAGGTGCAGTTTGTAAGGTAGTATCTCTTCCTCATACAAAATATGCTATGGCCGCTTATTATATATTTTCTCAATCAGAAATCAGCGTTAATTTATCCGGGTTTGACGGTGTTAAATATGGTTACAGAACCCGGGATTATAAAAATATAGATGAATTAATTTCTAATGCCGGAGGCGAAGGTTTTGGGGATGAGGTTAAAAGAAGAATTATAATGGGGACGTATTGGTTGAGCGGTGATAATTATAAAAATTATTATCAAAAAGCTAATAAAGTTAGAGGGCTTATTAAGCAAGATTTTAATAGTGTATTTTCTGAATATGATATTATACTTGCACCTGTAACCGCTACAACTGCATTTGATTTAGGTTTGGGCTGCAATATACCATCAGAAAAACATAAAATAGATGGATATACTGTGGCCGCTAATTTGGCCGGCATTCCCGCAATGTCTGTTCCTTGTGGTTTTCATGATGGCTTACCCATAGGTATGCAGTTGATGGGAAAAATGTTTGGCGAAAGCACATTGCTGAGGGCAGCTAAGGCCTTTGAAGAAAATACTAATTTCAACAGTAATCCAAAGTTATAGGAAATGAGGGGGATTATATGAGAACTGTTATTGGATTGGAAATTCATGTTGAACTCTTGACAAAATCCAAAATATTCTATAGTTGCAGCACGGATTTTGGCGGTATTCAAAATAATCAATATAGTAAAGGTCGGTACTAGTATCAGAGGCCTTTACTATTTTTGTATATTATTAAATAATCTGTATAACATAATATATAGAAAAATATTTTATTGTAATGTGAGACTGCGAGAATCAATAATAAATGTCAGAAAATTTTGACAGGGTTTGGTATTTTTTTGTTTCATCTTTCTTTTTGTCTTTAAAATATACACAGTCTTCTTTCTGAGGGTTTGATACTGAGGTTACATGGGTTAAGGTACATTTACCTTCTTTTTCATACAAACAGGGATTAGTGCATCGAATCATGGCCATTGGAAACCACCTCCTAATGTATATTTTGTCTAAAATAAATCTTAAAATGTGATGTAATTATTGTTATTTGTAGCTATATATAGATAATTGGGTTTTTAGATGTGTATGAAATATTTTAATAAACACACAATATATAAGTGTCTTAAGTTAATGCATTACGCAGTCTCGCATGTTAGAGGTTAGGGGTTAGAGACCGGAAACAACTTAACTGGATGTCATCCTGAACGAAGTGAAGGATTTTAGTTTTTAAGGGAGGGAAAATTAATGTTTTTTGATGATTATTTAAAGACCGGCAAGGTTTACCATGTGGCTCCCATTAACGACTTAGGGAAAATATTATCAGATGGAATTAAATATAACGATAAAATAACCTATGAATATAAATATTATAATTTTCACTGCTTTATAGACAGTTTAAGACCGGCGTATATCCCACCTTGGGTAAAAAGGAAAAAGGCAATATTCGCAACAAAAAATTATCGCAAAGAACCAAATTTCTGTTCTCATAGTGCAGTAATGGCATTAAAAATAGACCCATCTAAATGTTGGATTGCCAACGAAAACAGAGCAAATCAAATATATGAACCCTTTATTTTACAAGAAGTGGACTCCCTAAAAGGAGCTAGGGAATATATGAAAACAGAGGGCAAAAAATCTATAGAGGAATATTGGCAAACATCGCTGAGTTTTGAGGAAAATTTAAAAAGGAGAATGGATTTAAAAGAGGGCTATGATGCGGAGGTGCTGATATTCCATAATGTTGAACCTAAAGATATAGAAATACTATATATAGTTTCGGATCATAGGATAATGGAATTCGGCGAGTGGAAAAAAGTATTTTGTGGGGAAGGATAGAATATTCTATGGTATAATATTTTTATGCAAAGAAGTAAGTTAGGAGGCAATAACATGGAAATAGGAAAAGTACCCATAGAAGTACTAAAAGAAATAATTTTTTCTAATATAAGACATAAACGGCCTGAAGTATTGGTTAGGCCGAATATAGGAGAGGATTGTGCTGTAGTAGATTTTGATGAATATGTTTGTGTAATGAGTACGGATCCAATTACCGGGGCCGTTAAGGATATTGGCAGTTTGGCAGTACACATTTCTTGTAATGATATAGCATCCAGCGGTGCGGAACCCCTTGGTGTAATGTTAACTGTCTTGGCACCGCCCAGCACAACTAAGAAAGATTTGGATTATGTTATGGCGGAAGCGAATAAGACGGCCGCTTCTGTCAATGTAGAAATAATTGGGGGACATACAGAGATTACTAACAGCGTCAACAGGATGATAATCAGTGCTACGGCAATGGGAAAACAGCTTAAAAACAAACTGGTTCTCACCAAGGATGCTAAAATCGGGGATGCAGTTTTTATGACTAAACATGCAGGACTAGAGGGAGTTTCCATAATAGCTAGGGATTTGGAAGAACAATTAAGGGATAAAGTCAGTTATAATATAATTAAAATTGCTCAAGGTTTTGCCAAGGACATAAGCGTAGTTAAAGAGGGAGTATTGGCCGGTAATATAGGAGTCAACAGTATGCATGATGTCACCGAAGGGGGTATTTTAGGCGCTTTATGGGAATTGGCAGAAGCATCAGGAGTGGGCATAGAGGTATACGAGGATAATATAAATATAAAGCAGGAAACTGTTAAAATATGTCGGGTGCTTTCTATTGATCCCATGAAATTGATTTCCAGTGGAGTTATGGTGATGACAATTTCTAAAGATAAAAAGGATTTGCTGATAAAAGCTTTTGATAAAGAAAGGATTGAATTGACGGAGATTGGGAAAATAACAGACAAGGAACGTGTAGTTATAAAAGAAGGGAAGAGACGGCAATTGTCTCATCCGGATGTAGATGAATTATATAAAGTCATTAAATGATTGTTAAACGATTGTTCAACTATTGTTAAACCATTGTTAAACTATTGTTATACCGGGGGATTTCCCCTTTCTTTTTTTGTGTGTAGATTTTTTTAGGTTGTGTAAAATATTTTACCGCTATATCTGTCAAAAATATTGGTATATTACATATTAATTACAAATTTCCAAATTCGTTGACACAGTATTTTGTATAGTGATATAACTATAATTAAGATAGTTAAATTTAATGGGCGTAAAGTAGCAAAATTGTGTAATATATTAATTCAAAATTTGACATCTATACCAGAAAAGGGGGACAACCTTGTGAGGAAATTAATTTCGAGTGTATTAATATTGGTAATTTTTATTACTTCCTTTACTGTTTCTTTTGCGAATAAACCCTTAAACAAGGTTTTATTAAAGGAAAATGGGAGAGGGAAAAATTATCAAATAGTAAATCTTAAGATAGATGGCAAAACAGTAGAGTCCAAAGATGTACCCCCTATAATTTATCCATTAAATGGTGAAGGAAGAACCCTGGTGCCATTACGGATGATTATAGAGCATTTAGAGGACAAGCTGAATGCAAATATTGAATGGGACGGGGCTAAGTGGGAAGTAAAAATCAAGACAAAAGAAAAAGAAATTGTTCTGAAAATTGACAGTCCCGATGCCATAGTCAATGGTGTTAAAAAAAGGCTTCCGGACAATATACCTGCGAAATTACTAGCAATAGATAATAACGGTAGAACCATGGTACCAATCCGTTTTTTTGCAGAGGAATTTGGGATTGATATAGATTGGGACCCGGTAAGTATAACTGCTTCGTTAAAGACACCTGAGAAACCGGAAAAAAAGCCAAACCCCAAGCCAAGCATTCCACAAGAAGATATTAATACTGCAGATGTCACGGATGTTAGGGTAAAAATGAATGGTTCCGTGCCACAGATTCGTATTAAAACATCAGAGAAGATAGATTATAAAGAACTTAAGTTGAGAGAGCCCGAAAGGTTAGTAATTGATTTAAATAATGCTAAATTTAATCTAAGGAATAAAAACAGGCTTGAAGCGAATGGAATTTTGGATATTAAAACCGGTAGTGAGGCTGTAAAAAGAATTAGAGCATCACAATTTCAAATGCCAACTGAGGAAAAGCCGGACGATTTGTTTATAACTAGGGTTGTAGTGGAATTAGGGAATTTGACTGATTATGAAATAGATTTTGATGATAAAACCGGAGAATTTGTAGTAGATTTTACAAACTATATATACAATGTGAAAAAGGAAAACATAAATATTAAAGAGGTTGTTGTAATAGAGGGCAATATAGTTGATGATTACAGCATAATAAGATTAAATAACCCGGAGCGTATAGCTGTAGATATTAAGGGTGCTGTATTACACAATAGAATTAAAAATAGGACAATAAATGTGGACGGTAGAGTTGTGAAATCTATCAGAACTTGTCAGCATGAATCAGGAAGCGAAATATCAGATGGAAAAACTGTAAGAATAGTAATAGATTTGTGTGAAGATATAGACCATGAGGAAGCTTATATAGAAGTAAAAGATAATAAATTAAAAGTGCATGTAGAAGGAAAACCCTTTAAAGCAATGCAGTATGAGGAGACGGGATGGACAACCTCAAAATTTATGCTTAAGGGGTCAAGGGTTACCAGATACAGTATAGAGCGTCGGTTAGTGCCAAATATAATTGATATAACTGTTCCCAAAACAGATATAGATCTAGAATTAATGGACCTTGATATTGATGACCACATTATAAAGACAATCAATATAGATGAAGATAGAGATAATTATAATATTCAATTAGAATTACAGGATTCTGTGGAGAATAAACTACTTTCATCTGAGCGGGGACGGGATTTAATATTAGAACTTAACAATAAAGATGCTAAATATAGAGAAATACTTGTTGTTATAGATCCCGGACATGGCGGTCCGGACCCGGGCACTGTTTCTCCAATACTCAATATGAAGGAATCAGAGGTTGTATTAGATATATCCATAAAATTAAATTGGTTATTGACAGAGGCGGGTTTTAGAACCTACGTGACTCGTATGGATAATTTAAGCAATAATTTTAAGTTAAGTCTACATGATCGTGTGGATGCTGCAAACGTGTTAGATGCAGATTTATTCGTCAGTGTTCATGCAAATTCCTTTACAAATAATCTAATTGATGGTATTGAAACTTTTTATCGACCCAATGATGCAAGCAGTAAAAGGTTTGCCGAAATGTTACAGCATGGAATGGTTAATGATTTGAATATGACTGATAGAGGTGCAAAGCCGGCAAATTATTATGTTCTTGTGCATACAACCATGCCGGCCGCCTTGGTTGAAACAGGATTTATGTCAAATCCATCAGATGAAGCAAAACTTGCAACAGATAAATATAGAGAACAAGTTGCGGAATCTATCTTTAAATCCATTGTTAAGTACTTAGAAGAAACAAAATAAAGAAGATTTGATTAATAATGATTAATTATTGGACAATATGAAAAATAAGGTAGAGATCATATAATATTAACAGTATGATTCCTATCTTATTTTTATGCGTAATGTAATAAGGAACTTTTTAATCTATTTATTTATATTAGTGATAGTGTAAAATAATTGAAGGGACTAGGGGACTGGATTTCTTGTTACATCTTGATGGGACAAAAAGCCTGTCTCCTTGTTCCGTGCAGTAACTTGACATTATCATTAGTATATTAGGTGATTAAAGTAAGATTTAAGGTATAATATAGATGTAGAGAATTTAAATATTTAATAAAAAATACAAGAAGATTACATTGAGTTTGACCTACCATCAATTTACTTTGCAAATTGGGTTAGGTAATAAAGGAGGGGTGATATGGAAGCTGTTTTAGGTTATATATTAATTTTTTTCGCGAGGTTGGCTGACGTAAGTTTGGGAACTATTCGCATGATTATGGTAGTGCGGGGGAAACGTATAGTTGCTGCATGTATTGGATTCGTAGAGGCAATCATTTACATATTAGCTGTAGGCAAAGTGCTTAGTTCAATGAACAACCTACTAAATGTTCTTGCATATGCTCTTGGTTTTGCTGCAGGTAACTATTTAGGTATTTTTTTAGAGGGGAAAATGGCGTTAGGAGATATTATTGTGCAGGTAGTACTGGAACATGAGGTTACAGAGTTAGTTGAAAAGTTAAGAAATAATGGTTTTGGGGCAACTGTAGTAGAAGGATGTGGAAGAAAGGGCGCAAAACACCTTTTGAATGTAACTCTTCAAAGAAAAAATTTATCCAAACTATATAGTATTATAGATAATCATGATAAAGAAGCTTTTGTTACTGTAACTGACGTACGGTCTATCCGTGGAGGATATTTTTCGGGTATGAAGAAATAATGAATAGTAAACAAGCCCCCATAATATAATTTATATATAGGACTTTTTTAGCGAAAGTATAAAGAAATTATGTAATTAGGGGGTTATGTATATGAAATCTTTGCGATGGTTTACTGTTTTACTTATAGTGTTTCTATTAGTTTCATTGACCGGATGTGAAATTTTTAGGAGAAGCAAGGATACGGATGTCAGCTTAATAATGGATACAGGAGAATTAGAAGATGATGGACTGAGGGAAACAGTTCTTTATTACAGGGATGATAAAGGAATTATTATTCCCGTTATGAGAAAAATACCTTGGGAAGAAGGGATTGGAAAAGTTGCTATAAATCTATTGGTAGATGAACCGAGTCTTAGGGATGATCTGGCATCAGTGGGGTTGTTACCGGTTTTGCCTGCCGGAACTAAGGTAATGGGCATGTCAATAGATGAGGGACTGGCTAAGGTGAATTTTAATGAAAACATATTATCCTGCGAAACCAAAGTTGATGAAAAAGCCATTGTTCAATCTCTCGTATATACATTAACGGAGTTTGAGGCGATAGATAAGGTTCAATTATTAGTGGGCGGGAAGAGGATGAAAAAACTTCCTCATGGAACAAAAATTAAAGAACCCCTGCAAAGGGAAAATATAAATTTAAGTGCGGCTATACAAGATGAAGAAATACCTGTTGTAGTATATTATAAAAATACAACCAATGGTCAGGATTCATTTTTTGTTCCGGTAACAAAAGGGGTTAATGCACTGAAAGCCGATATAAAGAGTGCTTTAACATCACTAGTTGAGGGTGCTCCGGAGAATACTGAGCTCTATAGTGAATTGCCGGCGGATGTAGTATTAAACGATGTATATGTAAAGGATGGAGTTGCGTATATTGACTTTAGTGAGGAAATTAAAAACATGCCTAGCAATAAGTCACATCAGCAATCTATGATATATGAAGTAGGTTTTACTCTAAAAGAAATAGAACCTTCAATTTCTCAGGTTCGTATTTTATCCGGTGGTAAGGAAATAGAATTAAATCCTGATGTGAGTTTAAATTTACCAACACATTCAAATATACATTGATTAGTAGAGGTAAAAGGTAAGAAGTTGGAGGTTAGAAGCCGGAGGTTGGAGGCAGGAAATTTGAGGCAAGAGGCAGGAGAATCATAATTAACGGAAGGAAGATGGTTTTGAAAAGTAGCAAAGGGAATAAAAACTTTGGTCAGGCTGTAATTGCAACAGAAAATAAACATAAATTAAAGGAAATAGGAGAAATCCTAAAACCCCTTCATTTGGAGGTTTTGTCAATAAAAGATGTTGGATTAGAGAGGTTAGAAATAGTAGAAGACGGCAGTACATTTGAGGAAAATGCTTTAATTAAGGCAAAAGCAGTTATGAAAAAAACGGGTAAATCAGCAATTGCAGATGATTCGGGTTTAGAGGTTGATATATTGAATAATCAACCCGGAATATATTCGGCTAGATTTGCGGGTGAAAATGCAACAGATGATGAAAATAATAAAAAACTTCTTAAACTGCTTAAGGGTATTCCATTACATAAAAGAACAGCGCGATTTGTCTGTGGTATGGCAGCTGTGTTTCCAAATGGATATACTATTGTTTTAAGGGGCGAGTGCTCGGGCATAATCGGTTTTGAGCCAAAGGGTGAAAGCGGATTTGGTTATGACCCCTTATTTATAGTAGAAAGATATAATAAAACTTTCGCGGAACTGGGAGAAGAAAAGAAAAATAAAATCAGTCATCGTGCTGTAGCTTTAGAAAAATTAAAAAGAAAACTGGAGATAAAATTAGAGAGCAGGTAACAAGAAAATTTTGTTTCTTTAA
>CAYLIZ010000059.1:0-8798 GCA_964383985.1 uncultured Alkaliphilus sp.
CCCCATGTCTTAATATGCAATACTACTTCTTTATTCTTGTCAACTGACATATATATATAAGAATGACCCATGGATTGACCAAAATTATAGTAAACTTTTTAACATATTTTGTACATAACAAAATATAGTATATTAAGGATTTTAAAAGAATTTCGGGAGGGGGCAAATATATGTCTGTTGAGTTAATAAAAGATGTTTTTAAATTTGAACAGGTAGTAGGTGAGAATGTTGCACAGGCTAATGTAGAAGGCGATATTTTAGTTCCGGATACAAAACCTGATATTACAAGAGTATTATCCGTAGATGCTAATGTAAAAATAAGCAAACAAAAGGTGGAAGATGGCAGAATTGCTGTAGAGGGTATTACATATTTTAAAATTTTATATATCTCTGAGAAGGAAGAACAACCCCTATACAGCATAGATAGCAGTGCAGGGTTTGAACAAGATATCGAAATTGAAGGCATTGATGCTGAAATGAGAAGCGAAGTTATAGTAGAGGTTGAGCATATCAGTTTTACCGTAAACAATGAGAGAAAAGTAGGCATAAAGGCAATAATTAATCTAATTGGTAAATGTATAGAAGAAAAAACCGTAGAAATTACAAATGACTTGGAAGGGTTGGAGGATATACAAGTATTAAAAGAAACCTTTCAATATACTGATATTGTGGGTACCAGTAAATCGGAAACCTTGATAAAAGATGGTTTTGAATTAGGAGAAGATGAATATGAGATAAAAGAAATTTTAAAATGGAATGCTGTAGTTTTAGAGAGAGAAACCAAAATAACAGATGGAAAGGTAGTTGTAGGCGGTGTAGTAAATCTAGAATTATTATATATCGATGAAGAATATGATAACCAATTAAAGATGATAAAAAGGGAGATTCCATTTACCCATTTTGTTGATATAGCAGATGTATCTGATGATATGCAGTATAAATTAAAACTTTCCATGAATGAACTGTACCATGATGTTAAAGAAAATATCCGTGGTGAAACAAAGATAGTGGAAATTGAAGGTATAGTGGAAATTGAAGCCAAAGTTATGGATACCCAGAGTAGGGATATTTTGGTTGATACATATTCTCTGAGCAAGGAACTTGAAATAATAAGAGAGCAGATTGAACTAAAAGAAAACATAGGTATGAATAGATCAAATGTACTTGTAAAAGAAACTTTAGATGTATCTCCTGATCACTCTCCTATTGCCGAGGTGTTCTCTATCGATATTAAACCTATTTTAACGGATTATGATGCTGTTATGGATAAGGTTACGATAGAGGGAGTATTAGAAGTCGCAGTTATGTATAAGGCAATGGAGGAGCCCCGGTCTCTGCATAGTTTTATTCAAGAGGTGCCTTTTAGGCATTATGTTGAGTTTGAGGGTTCGGATGAGGGTATGGAGGCAGAGGTTGAGCTATTTATAGAGGAAATAGATTATAGTATTGTCAATGGTGAGCAAGTGGAGGCTAAAGTAAATATAGGGGCTATATGTGAAGTGTTTTGCACTAAATTTATAGATGTTATATCCGACATTGAAGAAGCGGAAGAGGAAATTGATTTAAAAGCCAGGCCCAGCTTGACCATATATTATATGCAACCGGATGATACACTTTGGGAAGTTGCTAAAACGTATCGCACAACTGTGCAGAGGATTTTGGATACAAATCAAATAGAAGATCCGGCAGATATTGAGATTGGAGACCATATAATTATTGAAAAAGTTCATAGTTTTAAATTTTAAAAATAGGGGCTGTCTTCAGACGGTCCTCTATTTTTAATTAAATATTGAAATTAAATACATATAATATATAATATAATAAACAGTGTATCAAATCTAAGGGGAGAAATGATGGAACAAGTACATTTGAAATCCAGGGCTAAAATTAATCTATCTCTAGATGTTTTAAAAAAAAGAGATGACGGCTATTATGAAGTAGAAATGGTTATGCAGCAAATTAATTTGTATGATAATATATATATCAGTAAAAGAGATGATGGACAAATCAAAATTGTTACCAATTGCGAATATATACCTGTAGACATTTCAAATATTGCATACAAAGCAGCAGACAAGCTTCGCGAAGTAGTAGGTATTTCTAAGGGTGTAGACATTTATATAGATAAAAAAATCCCGGTGTCGGCCGGACTAGCAGGGGGCAGCTCCAATGCAGCTGCAGTATTAAAGGGACTCAATAAATTGTGGAATTTAAAACTTTCTAAGAAAGAACTTATAATTATAGGTGAAGACATCGGAGCGGATGTCCCATTTTGTATTTTAGGGGGCACTGCCCTAGCAGAAGGAAAAGGGGAAAAATTAACTGTTATAAAACCGGCTATTCAGAATATATGGATAGTATTAGCCAGACCGCCTATTTCTATATCAACGGGCGAAGTATATAGACAACTAGATTTGTCTAAAATAACTAATAGGCCCAATACAGCAGGTTTAATTGATGCCATTAAAAGAGGTAACATATATGGTATATCGGATAATATGGGAAATGTGCTGGAGACCGTGACAGAGGAAAAACATCCCATAATTAACGAGATTAAAAGAAAGATGATGGAATATAATTGTTTGGGCTCAAGTATGTCCGGCAGCGGGCCGACAGTTTTTGGCATATGTAAAAATTATAAGAGGGCTAAGGCAACATATAGGCATTTGTCCCTGCTTTATAAGCAGGTATATATGGTTCAAACATATAATGGAGGTTTTTGATGAAGGCGATCATATTAGCGGGAGAGGGAAATCAGGATATTAAATATTTTGGGCAGAGCAAAGCTCTGGTTAATTTTAGGGACAAGCCATTAATAAAATATACTATAAACGCATTGATACATTCGAAAATGATTGATTATATATTAGCTGTAGGTAATAAGGATGCTTTAGTTCCGGTAATAGGTAATAGTATAGATAAAATAATTGAGCAGGAGAGCGATATTTTAGATAATTTAATAAAGGGCATATCTTATCTTGATGGTGAAGAAAATGTTATAGTAGCAACCTGTGATATACCTTTAATCACCCCGGATGCGGTAAAGTATTTTATAAATAATGCCTTAAGCCTTAAAGCGGACTTATGTTATCCTATTATCGAAAAGTCAGTATGTATGGCTAAGTACCCCGATGCCAGGCGTACTTATGTTATTTTAAAAGAAGGGGATTTTACCGGTGGTAATTTAATCATGATTAACCCGCGTAAAATTAAAGCCGTGGAAAATCAAATCAGGTTTCTTGTAAATAACAGAAAAAACCCGTTGAAGATGACTAGAGCATTAGGTATGTTTATTACTATGCGACTGCTTTTAAAACGGCTAACAATTGAAAAGATTGAAACCCACATACAAGAAAAATTTAATATAAAGGGCAAGGCCTTAATCATCCCCTATCCGGAGGTCAGCAGTGATATAGATAATATAGAGGACATTAAAATATTAGAAAAA
This sequence comes from uncultured Alkaliphilus sp., assembly GCA_964383985.1. Lineage (GTDB taxonomy): Bacteria > Bacillota > Clostridia > Peptostreptococcales > Natronincolaceae > JAAZJW01. Next base: position 3,449 of record CAYLIZ010000059.1, read on the forward strand.
TATATGTAAAGACTTAGTGAGGAAATTTCTTCATTAGGCCTTTTTTTTATGCACGAATATAAAATGATTAAAATGCAAAGATTATTAAGTGATATCTAAATTGTGTAGCGGGTAGCGATTAAAAGTTAAGCGAAAGGAAAAAACTAATGATAAATATTATTTTTGATTATATAAAAATGTTATTCGGTATTGAAATGGTACTTCTGTTTGTGTTCGTTGGGCTATTTTTATTAATAAGAGATGTGCCACTTTTAAAAAAGAAAAAGCTTAGAAAGGAAAGTATTATATTAAGGGCATTAGGTTATATATATATTTTTGGCAGTATTATCCTATTTATAATCATAAAGCGCATGTAAGTCGAATTATCATAAAAAAAATCAATAGCGGAGAATTAATTCCCCGCTACAGGCATATGCTATTTTACCATAATTCTATTTTAAAATATAGGAAAAATACTTTTTGCGTCATTCTAAGCAAAGCGAAGAATCCAAGACTCTTCATTTCGCTGCGCTCCATTCAGAGTGACAAAAATGAAGTTTTTTAAATATTTCTCTTTATTTTTCTTATAATTATTTTATGCTACCAGCTTAATTATAATATAAAGTCTAGGAGGAATTTAGATGAGTTTGTGGGAAAAGCTATTTGGTAAAAAAGATGAAGACGAAAATGTAAGCCCGGAAGAAACAAAAATATATAAAAATTTAGATAAAAATCTTGAAATAATTAAAAATATGCTGGTAGATTGTGATGATATTTTATATAGAGAGATTAAAATAGGCGCGGATGGAAGCTGTAGGGCAGTTGTAATATCTATAGATGGTATGGCAGATAAAGATATATTAAATGATTACGTACTTAAAAATTTAATGATAAATAGCAGAATAGCACCACCTAATGCAGGAACTTTTAAAAAGCAGGTAAGCAATATTATAAAAGATAAAACATTAAGTGCTGCCGAAATGAAGGAAGTAGAAACAATTGAACAGGCAGTTGTAGAAATATTAAGTGGGGACACTGTGCTTATTTTGGATAATTATGACAAAATAGTTGCTATAGGATCAAAGGGTTGGAAAATTAGAGGTATTTCTGAACCGGAAACTGAAAATGTTATTAGAGGTCCTAGGGAAGGATTTATAGAAACCCTTAGGGTTAATACGGCTATGATCAGAAGGAGAATCAGAGATCATAAATTAAAAGTAAAAGGATACGAAATTGGGAAAAGATCTAAAACTGATGTATGTGTTTTGTATATTGAAGATTTAGTGGATGAAAGTGTGTTAAAAGAACTGGATAAAAGGTTAAGAGCAATAGATATAGATGCCATAATAGATAGCGGATATATAGAACAGCTCATAGAAGATAATTGGCGCTCGCCTTTTCCGCAAATACAAAATACAGAAAGACCTGACGTTGCCACAGCTGCCCTATATGAGGGCAAGGTTGCTATTGTAGTAGATAATAGCCCCTTTGTATTAATAATTCCATCCGGATTAAATGCTATGATGCAATCTGCAGAAGATTATTATGAGAGGTGGGGCATTGCTACATTTATCAGAATTTTAAGATATTTTACTTTATTAGTGTCTTTATATACATCAGCATTATATATTGCGGTTGTTACCTTTCACCCCCAGATGCTTCCTGCTAAACTCCTTATGTCAATAGCAGCCAACCGGTCAGGTGTTCCATTTCCATCTGTACTAGAGGTTATTATTATGGCAATAACATTAGAAACATTGAGAGAAGCGGGAGTTAGATTACCCGGACCGATAGGGACAACTATAGGTATTGTAGGTGCGATAGTAATAGGCCAGGCTGCTGTGGACGCCGGGATAGTTGGATCTATAATGATAATTATAGTATCCATTACAGCAATTGCCTCTTTTGCTACTCCCAGTTATAATTTAGCTATCGGAATTAGACTTTTACGTTTTAGTTTAATAGTTGCATCTGCTATTTTAGGTTTATATGGCATTATGTTAGTAACTATATTAATATTAATACATTTATGTAGCTTAAAAAGTTTTGGCGTGCCATATTTAACTCCTTATACAGCATCTGTAAGTCAAAGAGATGATTTAAAAGATACACTTATAAAAGCTCCGTTACCTGCTATGCACCATAGGGAAGCAACAGTTAAGAAATCCGAACGTAAGAGAATGAAAGATTATAGAGATGAAGACTTAAATAAAGAGGGGTGAATATAATAGATGAAAGATAGTAGCGATATTATTTCGATAGATCAGATGATACTTATTTTAATACTAATCATGGTCAGTATGGGCATACTTACATTACCTAGAAATTTGGCGGAGATAGTACCTTATGACCATTGGATTATTGTATTGGCTGCAGGATTAGTTGCAATAGTGATAATTGCAATTCATGCATGGATTATAAAACTAAAACCCGGGAAGCAATATTTTGAAATACTTTGTGATTCTTTAAGCAAACCAATAGCATATATAGTGGCTCTAGCATATATAATATATTTTGTAGGTATTATTGGGCTGCTTACAAGGCTTTTTGGTGAAGTTATGAAAGTGTATTTACTGACTAGGACACCCATAGAAGTGATAAATATAAGTATTTTAGCTAGTTGTATTTATTTATCAAGAAAAGGAGTAGAAGTATTAGGAAGAATGGCAGCATTTTTTTTCCCTGTAGTTATAATAGTTACAATATTTTTATTTCCTTTATCTTTTATAAGAACAGATTTCAGAAATTTATTGCCGGTATTTCAAATAACTTTTACCGAAGTTTTGCAAGGTATACCGGTTACTATATTAAGCCTCTTAGGCTTAGAAATGATTTTGTTTTTTGGAGTTAACTTGGAAAAGCCTGAAGAATCTATGAAAGTAATAATTGCTGTGGTAGCAGTAGTGTTATTTTACTTATTAGTTGTAGTGGCTACTTTTGCACAATTTGGACCGATACAAATAAAAAAATTAATTTGGCCTACACTGGATTTATTTGACACTATAGAGCTTCCGGGACTTTTTATAGAAAATGTACAGGTAATAGTTATGAGTTCATGGGTAATAACCGTGTTTACAACTATAGCCCCTTTTTATTTAGCGGGTGTAATTATGGTTAAATCTATAACAGGCTTTAAAGATCAGGCCTGTTTAGCTGCACCTTTTTTACCTTTTATATATTTTGCCTCTTTAATTCCCAAAAACATAGCGCATTTATACAAAATAGTAGATAAATTCACCCGATATTTTGCCAGTATTATGGTTATTGGCATACCATTAATTGTTTTAATATCTTTACTTATACAAACAAGGTTAGGTAAGGGGGTTAAAACTAATGCATAAAAAGGCAATCGTTTTTATATTAATTATCTCATTTTTATTAACCGGATGTTGGGATAAAGTAGAGATAGAAGATAGAGCACATATTAGTGCAATAGGTATAGATAAGTATACCCCTACTTCCGATAATGAAAATGCAGCAAATCGTTATATATTTACATTTGCTTTTCCGGAGCATAAAAAGGAAAATGCTAAGGATATTGTTGTTTCAAGTGTTGGTGAAACTTTATATAGTGTTTCCAGAATAATTGCAGATAGAAGCAATAAGGAGTTTTTTTTGGGTCATTTAAGAACTGTAGTCATAGGAGCTGATATAGCTAAAGATCCAAAAAACTTTCGTCAAATGCTTGATGGAATAGAAAACAACGAGTTTATAAGTAGGCGTGTTGTACTCGCCATAACAGAAGATTCTGCAGCAGAAGTTATTAAAATTGTTCCTTCTACAGAGAGGATGCTTGGGGAATTTGTTGCAGGAATATTTAGAAGAACAGACAGAATTCCAAGAATTGTAGGTGGTTCTGTAGGAGATATATTTAAGGATCTTCATGAAAGCGGAAATACGGTTATACCTAAAATAATACCGGGGAAGGCTGATGTAAAAGTAGCCGGTGGGGGCATAATCAACAATTATAAACTTAGGGGCTGGCTAGGTGAAGTAGAAACTGCACATTTACTAGTTTTAAAGGGTGAAACAAAGTTTTTAAGTGGTATGTCCATTGAATACAAAGGCCATAATATACCTATTACCCTAAGACCCAAAAAACCTAAGCTCAGGTTAATAGAAGGTGAAGGCAATATAAAGATTTTAATAGAAGTTGAAATGGAGGGGGATATTAAGCAGACATATTTTGAGGCAGAAGAGGACATGTTAGATGTTGGAACTGTTAGTAAAATAGAAAATATGATGGAAGAAGCAACCGAACAGAGATCCGGAAATGCAATAAATAAGATTCAAAAAGAATTTGAAACGGATGTATTAGGTATAAATAAATATTTAAGGCAATATCACTATAAATTGTGGAAAAAGGTAGAAAAGGATTGGCAAGAAATATTTCCTAATATAGATATTGATGTAAATGTAGATATTAAAATAAGAAGGGTAGGGCTAATAAAATAAGCATGTGCACTGTGCACTGGGGACGGTTCCTGTTGCATTTTTCCCAACGCACACACCAGGAACCGTCCCCAACGCACCTATTTTTTTACAGTAAGTTGATACTATCTGTATAAGATTTCCCCTAGTTGTAAATAATAAAAACATAACAATAAAATGCAGATAAAGGGGAAATGAAGATGTATAAAAAGTGGGCTGATAAATTAATAGCAATATTCTTGGTATTTTTAATATTAATAAGCATTCTATATATAAAAGAGGAAACAGAAACCTTGGAAAAAAGAGGAGAAAATTTAATACGTTTTCATGTATTGGCGAATAGTGATTCTCCGGAAGATCAAAAGTTAAAATTGAAAGTAAGAGATAAAATAATAGATACTATGTCAAGTGATTTAGAAACTTCTAAGAATGTAGGCGAAACCAGAAGTATTTTGACAAATAATTTAGACAAGATAGAGGAAACTGCCAGAGAAGAAATATATAAAAATGGGCAGGATTATGGCGTAAGGGTATCCCTGGGGGAGCACGGGTTTCCTACCAAAAGATACGGCAATGTTGTTTTCCCGGCGGGTAAATATGAAGCACTGCGTGTAGAAATAGGTAATGCCAAAGGGCAAAACTGGTGGTGCGTGATGTTTCCTCCGCTTTGTTTTGTAGATGTAAAACATGGCTTAACCGATGAAAAAACAAAAAAAGAATTAGAAAGATCTTTAACGACGGAGGAATATTATCTTGTATATAGTAGTATAAATGAAAATGAACTGCCGCTTAAATTAAAATCTAAAATATTTGAAATTTTTAAATCTTCTAAAAAACAATTCAGTCGTTTAACATCGATATTTTAAAGCAAAAAATAGGGATACCGTAGAAGAAACATCTATACCAATTATGGCGCAGATGTTTCTTTGTGCGTATATGT
>CAYLIZ010000060.1:0-8577 GCA_964383985.1 uncultured Alkaliphilus sp.
TTCCTTATTTTTAAAAAACCTGCTGTTATCTCTAATGGTGTTTTCTGTAAGATTTATTAAGCCGGTTTTTATATTTAGATTTTTAGCCGGTTCATTAAAACCTATATGCCCATTGGTACCTATTCCTAATATCTGAATATCTATGCCACCTGCTTTTTCTATTTTTTCTTCATATTCTTTGCATTCTTTTTCAATATCATCTGCCATTCCATCCAGAATATATATATTTTCTTTCGGTATATTTACATGATTAAAAAACGTTTGCATCATATAATAATAATAACTGCCCTTATTTTCCTTAGGTAATCTATAATATTCATCTAAATTAAAAGTAATAACCCCTGAAAAATCAATAGTACCTTTTTTATACATATCTATTAACCTTTCATACATCCCTATAGGTGTACTTCCGGTGGCTAATCCTAAAACACTATTGGGATTTAAAATAATTTGACTAGCTATTATTAGTGCAGCTTTTTCACTCATTTTATTATAATTATCTTCCACATGAATTTTCAACAAATCACCGCCTTTTCAATATATCCATATTCCATTTTATGTCTAAAATTTAAATTTATTATATTCCTCTACTGCCAGGCTTTATAAGAGGTATTGACCCCTCTCTACAAATTGGGCATTCTGATTCCTTATAGGAGAACACCTCTAAAGACAGTGCTGCCCTCAGCTTAATTCCAAAATCAATTTTACCATTACTTCTATCCACCAAAACCGCAACCCCTACCGGAATCCCTTCCGCCCCTTCTACCAGCTGCATAACCTCTCTCACAGAACCTCCTGTAGTAATTACATCCTCCGAAACTAATACTCCGGCTCCTTTCGGTATAGAAAATCCCCTTCTTAAAACCATTTTCCCATTTTCTCTTTCTGCAAACATTGTTGAGGTACCTAGTTGTCTAGCCATTTCATATGCCATAATAATTCCACCTGTAGCAGGACCTACTACAATATCCACACCATCATTTTTAAATTGTTCTGCTAATCCCCTGCAAATTTCTTCTGTATATTGTGGGTATTGCATTACCTGAGCACATTGTATATATTTATCGCTGTGGCGACCTGATGTCAATAAAAAATGCCCTCTCTTTAATGCTTCTGTTTTTTCTAAGATTTCGATAACTCGCTCTTTATTTGTCATATTGTTACCTCCTTAACCTGGGCAGACACACGGGTCTGCCCCTACGATTTCTTTGTTGATATGCAGGAGTCTAATTATGCGACATAAGCGGGAGACCAAAGGTCTCCCCTACAATATTGCTTTATAGCGTGTGTAGGGGCGGTCTTTGACTGTCTGTTACAATGCTGCCTTATAACGCATGTAATGAACCCATGTGTTCGCCTTTTCATGTTTTATTTGCCGATTCTTGGGCAGATACACGGTCCACATCATATTCAAATAATGTAATGCGATATCTTTATGAATATCGTTAATATTGAAAACTTTTCCTTATTTCCTCTATGCTATTAAACCCATGTTTAATCATATAATTTTCGATACCATTTAAAACATCAATAGTAGCAGTAGGATTTGTAAAATTGGCCATACCTACAGCTACCCCGGTAGCACCTGCAATTATAAATTCTACCGCATCCTCCCCGGTCATAATTCCACCCATTCCTATAATAGGCACATCTACTGCATTTGCTACCTCGTAAACCATTCTAACTGCAACCGGTTTAATTGCAGGGCCTGATAACCCGCCCACAATATTAGCAAGTATGGGTTTTCTTTTGTTTATATCGATTGCCATTCCAAGCAATGTATTTATCAAAGATAGAGCATCTGCGCCACCGGCCACTGCTGCCTTTGCAATTGATACTATGTCTGTCACATTTGGAGTAAGTTTTACCACCAATGGATGTTTAGCAACTCTTTTAACTGCCTTTGTTATCTTCTCCGCCATAAATGGGTCTGTACCAAAGGCTACTCCCCCCTCTTTGACATTTGGACAGGATATATTCAGTTCTATCATGTCAATTTCTGTATCACCTAATATTTCAGCAACCTGACAATATTCTTCAACTGTCTTTCCCACTATATTAACTATTACTTTAGTATCATACCGCTTTAAAAAGGGCAAGTCTTCCTTGATAAAAACTTCTACGCCCGGATTTTGAAGGCCCACACTATTTAACATTCCACCATAGGTCTCGGCAATACGCGGACTATCATTTCCTTTCCACGGTACGCCGGATACTCCTTTTACTGTTATTGCACCCAATTTATTTAGGTCTATGTATTCACTATATTCTTTGCCACTCCCAAACGTACCGGAGGCCGTCATAACCGGATTTTTTAGTTCTATACCCGCTATATTTATTTGCATATTAGGCTTACTCATCCCATATAACCTCCTCACTCCAAAATACGGGCCCATCGGTACATATTTTTCTATTTTGCCAGTCTTTTTCGTCTTTTTTCTTAATCTTACAGGTACAGCCTACACAAACCCCTATGCCACAAGCCATTCTTTCTTCCATGGATATTTGTGCCTTCATTCCCTTTTCCTTTGCCCACTTGCTGACGGCTTTTAACATAGGTCTCGGACCGCAGCCATATATCATGTTTCCCTTGATATTTTCTTTATCAAGGAGTTCAATTACATTACCTTTAAATCCAACACTTCCATCTTCTGTGGCTACAAAAACTTTCGCCCCATTGCTCTCAAGTTCTTTAGTTAAAATAGGGCTGTGTGCAAAACCCAAAAATGCATACACTTCTCCTTTTAAATGTTTTGAAAGCTCTACTAATGGCGGCACACCTATTCCACCACCTATTAAAATATGAATTTTTACACTTTTATCTATTTTAAATCCGTTGCCTAAAGGACCTAATATTTTTATAGTATCACCCTTTTTTAGGCGTGAAAAACTTTTAGTGCCTTTACCTACCACTGCATAAACTAATGTTACTATACCTATTTCTTTATCTATTTCACAGATACTTATAGGCCTCGGCAACAGCATTTTTCCCTCTTTGCAGTATAAATTTATAAATTGCCCGGGCAAAGCAATTTTGGCTATTTCATTGCATTGTAATTTCATGCAAAATATATTTTGTGCTATTTCTTTCTGGCTAATTATAATCGGATAATACAATTTTTTCACAAAATTACCTCCAATTTTAAAATAGGTTCTTCTGTAAATCATTTTTCATGTAAATAACGGCTTCCCTGGCCGCTAATGCAAAATCCCTTTCCGAAAATTTTATTCTATTGGATTCTTTTAAGTAAGCGGCAATAATCCCCCTGGATGAATTAATTATCGCACCTAAACCATCCTTATTAAAGTATCCTTTTAAGTCCTCTGCTTTTGCTCCTTGGGCACCATATCCGGGTACCAGAAAATATGTATTAGGCATTATTTTTCTAAGATTTTCTGCCTGCTTTGGATGGGTTGCCCCCACAACTGCACCTATTTGACTATATCCATGTTTTCCAATCAATGCCTCTCCCCATCTGCTTACTAACTTGCCAATCTTTTCGTAAAGCTTACCTTCATTCGTTTCTAAATCCTGTATCTCTCCACTGTTTGGATTTGATGTCTTTACTAATATAAATAGACCTTTGTTATATTCTTTACAATATTTTATATACGGTTCTATAGAATCAAACCCTAAGTATGGATTTAAAGTTATAGCATCTTGATTATAAATCTGATAAGATTCTTCTTCTATTTTTACCTTTCCTATATGTCCTTCTGCATATGCCTCTGCCGTAGAGGTTATGTCTCCCCTCTTGATATCACCTATTACAATTAATCCCTTATCTTTTGCATATTCAGTTGTTCTGATATAGCATTCTATCCCCTCGGGGCCATATCTCTCATACATAGCTATTTGGGGTTTAACAGCCGGTACTAAATCAAAAATATTATCTATAATTCTCTTGTTAAATAAAAAAAATATCTCACCAACTGCTTTTGGTGTTTTGCCATATTCGTTAAAATACTTTTCCTTTATAAACTGTGGTACCATCTCTAGTCTAGGATCCAGGCCCACAACTGTAGGGTTTTGTTTTTTTGTAATTGCATCTATTAGTCTATCTATCATTTTTCCTCTCCTTTATAATCTAACTTGTACCAAATGTCAAAAGCCGGAAACCAGAGCGCCCAAGATTCATAAATGGGCATTGATTTTATTTATATTATAATAACAATTATTTTTCGCTATTGTTATACATAATCTCTCCTTTAACAATAGTATACTCAACCCTCCCTTTTACTAATTTGTTATGAAAAGGACTGTTTTTTCCCTTTGAAACAAAGCTGTAAACATCTATTCTATATTCCGCGGAAGGATCTATGATTGTTACATCCGCTGTCTTCCCTACGCTTATGTCCCCTTTATCTATCCCTAATATTTTAGCCGGGTTTATTGTAAATTTCTCTACTAGTTCCATAGGCGTAAGCCAACCCTCATCCACTAATTCCGTAATGGCTATAGGTAAGGCTGTCTCTAAACCTACTATCCCAAACGGTGCCTTAGCAAACTCTACATCTTTTTCATCCTTGTGATGTGGGGCATGGTCAGTTGCTATTACATCTATAATTCCCTCTTTTAATCCTCTTTTTATAGCTCTAACATCTTCTTCACTTCTAAGCGGTGGGTTCATTTTAAAATTTGTATCTAAAGACAACACTTCCCTATCTGTCAATGTAAAATGATGGGGGCATACTTCCCCTGTTACCCTCGCACCTATATTTTTTCCAAACTTGAGAAGGTCTACACCCAGGCTTGTACTTATATGACATATATGAAGTCTTGCATTGATTCCTTTGGCAAGTATAATATCCCTGGCAATTATTACATCCTCTACCTCCGATAGTATTCCCGGCAGTCCCAATTGCTTTGAAATTTCACCACTGTTCATAACACCGCCCTGCAAAAGCGATTCGTCTTCACAGTGAACAAAAACAGGTATATTTAATGATTTTGCTTTTTTCATGCCTTTTCTCTTTAAATTTGAATTTTGAACAGTTCTGCCGTCATCGCTTATAGCACAAATACCTGCCTTTGCCATGCCATCTATATCCGATAGTTCCTTGCCCTGTAAACCTTTTGTTATGCTTCCAACCACTAATATATTAACTATGGCTCTTTCCCCGGCACGCTCTTTTACAAATTCAACAACTTCTTTTGAATCTATAGTTGGATTTGTATTTGGCATACAACAAACAGTAGTAAACCCGCCTTTAGCGGCGCTTTTACTACCTGTTTCTATAGTCTCTTTATATTCAAATCCCGGTTCCCTAAAATGTACATGTAAATCTATAAAACCCGGCGTTACCCACAAATTATTTGCATCTATTATATTATCTGCTTCATCCAATATTTCATCATCAATCTTTTTTATTATCCCGTCAATTATGAGAACATCTTTTATTTCGTCCAAATTTGTACTTGGATTTATTACCCTCCCACCTTTGATTAACATTTTCATACTTCCAAACCCCTTCTTAAATTTTAGATCCAGTATGTTTAATTAGGATTTTTATATATCCAATAACATAATATCATAGAATTTAAAAAAAATGGAACAGAAGATAATACAAATTTAACGCCCTCACTTCCAAAAATGAGAGCGTTATCCGAAAAATGAGTTGATTTCATACTAGTTCCCCATTTGATTTATATTTCTATCAATATATTTTCCGTCTTCTAAATAATGTCACCATTCCCCAGGGAATTATCCCTTAGGATATAAATCTATTAGCGTTTTTAATTTGACTCTTTGTACTGCTAGACATGTTTAATAAAAAAATTAACTAACATGGTAGAATAGGTTAACTTAATCATTTTAAAAATTTTTCTTCAATTAAATCTACTATTTCTTTTATTTTATCAAAGCCAAACTGCGGTATTTTATTTTCGAATGAAAAATCTGTTACAATACAAAATAATTCTTCTTCCTTAGAATATAATTCTTTGGAAATTCCCTTTCTGACCACTTCCAGTTTGGGTTTATTTTCTGTCTTGTAACCTTCCGTAATTATGATATCTACATTTTTTATACCCTTAATAATATCATTCAATTTATATTCTGCCTCTAATTTTTCTATTTTAGCTATTTTGGTTTTGGAAGATATAATTACTACATCAGACCCCGCTTGAGCATGTTTCCAGGTATCCTTATCCGGTTGATCTATTTCAAAGTCTCCCCTATGATGTTTTATAGTTCCTACTTTGTATCCTCTTTTTTTAAGCTCCCTTATTATCTTACATAGGATTGTAGTTTTGCCTACATTAGACTTGCTTCCTACTACAGAAAATACAGGTATCATTCAGATGTCTCCAAATGGTCTAGAAGTTCCACTTCTATCTTATCCCCTGTTTTATAAGGTCCTGTTTTTGATGGAATATAAAATAATGAATTTGTCTCTGATAAACTGGATAATACTCCTGAGCTGTGCTTATCCGGGAGTTCAGTGAAAAATCCTCCATTTTTATAATAAGTTTTAGCTCTAACTATTCTATTTTGTCCACTTACTTTTGTAAATTCACTTTCTAAGGTAGATTCGACTTTAACAAATTCATATTTAGTTTCGCCACTTAATCTCAGTATAGTAGGTCTTACAAGTTTTTCAAATGTAATATATGCAGCTGCAGGATTTCCGGATAAACCAAATAAAAACTTGTCCTTATATTTTGCAACAGCTATAGGGGACCCTGGCTTCATATTTATTCTCCAAAATAAAATCTCTCCTCCAATTTCCTCAAATGCTTCTTTTACTAAATCTGCATCTCCTGCAGAAACCCCTCCGGTAGTAATGACTATATCTCCCCACTTTAATGCTCGATTCAACTCTTTTTTTATAGATTTTATATTGTCATTACATATGCCAAATAATTTCATTTCGCCACCTATTTTTTTCACTTGAGCCCCAATAGTATAAGAATTGCTATTTCTTATTTTGCCTTCTTGGAGGGTTTCATTAATATCCACTAACTCATCCCCTGTTGATAAAATAGCAACTTTGGGTCTTTTGTATACTTTTACTTTTTCTTTTCCAAGGGTAGCTAATATGCCTATATCGGCTGGGCTTATAGTTTTGCCTTTTTTAATTACTATATCCCCTATTGCAATATCTTCTCCTTCCCTAACTATATTAGCATTTGGCTTAAGGTGGCTAAAGATTTTAACATCCTTATCTGTAAAAACTGTACTCTCATATCTAGTTATTGTATCTGCACCTTCAGGAATTTTAGCCCCTGTCATAATTCTAATAGCCTGTCCTTTACCTATTGTCTTTTTACTCACATAGCCTGCTTGAATATTATCTATAGTTTCAAGTGTAACAGGATTTTCTGCACTTGCACCTATAGTATCTTCTGACCTAAGCGCATAACCATCAAGGGGTGATCTGTCAAAAGGTGGCATATTTATATCCGATTTTATATCTTCGGCTAATATATAGTCTAAACTATTTAAAATTGGCACATCTATTATTTTAAGTTCTATATTTTCATTTAAAAGAATTTCATTAGCTCTCTTTATGGAAATATTTGTCAACATTGTTTTTCCTCCTAACGTTTCCCGAGATGACAATCCGGGAATCTACAAATTTCACAACTCAAACATTGTCCACCATAGCCCATTTTTACAATGTCTTTGCGAGTAATTTTTTCTCCCGCAAAAATTCTAGGCAATACTAAATCAAATGATGTAGTTTTTGCGAACATTACACATCCCGGCAAACCTAATACCGGAACGCCTTCTAAATAAGAGACTAATAACATAGCCCCGGGTAAAACAGGAGTACCGTAAGTAATTATATTGGCACCTGTTGCTTTTATAGCTCCCGGAGTTTTATCATCAGGATCTACTGACATACCCCCTGTAACTACTATAAGCTCTGCTCCCATATTTTTAGATTTAATTATTTCGTCTTTTATTACTTCTAGTTCATCTGGCACTATAGTTTTATAAATGATTTCAGAATCAAAATTCTTAACCTTTTTTTCTATCACAGGTCCGAATTTATCTTCTATTCTACCCTTATAAACTTCTGATCCGGTGATTATTAAAGCTGTTTTCATAAGTTTAAAAGGCTTAAGTTCAAATATAGGTCCTTCTTCTTTGAGTATATTTTCTGCTTCTCTTATTTTATCCCTATCTATGATCAGCGGAATTATTCTATACCCACCTATTAGATTATCCTTTTCTACTATTCTATTACTATGAATTGTAGCTAAAATCATATCCCCCAAATCATTTAACCTATCCAATAGATCTATATTTATTTTAATAAGCCCTCTATATTCTGGCTTTATATTTATTTTCCCTTCACTAGGGGGAGTATGATAAATACCTTTTCCACAGATTAACTTTCCAATTGCCATAGCCGCTTCATCTTCGTGTAATTTGTTTTCGTCCATTTCAAAGATATATACATGTTCCTTTCCAATTCTAAGTAGCTTTTCTATATCAGATTCTCGTATAATATGACCCTTTTTAAAGGCTACTCCTTTAAATTGTCCAGGTACTATTTCTGTAATGTCATGACTTAATACCATACCTATAGCATCTTCTACTTTTACTGATTTCATTTTTTCACCTC
>CAYLIZ010000061.1:0-5061 GCA_964383985.1 uncultured Alkaliphilus sp.
CATCTCTATAAATTCATTATTGTTTTTAGTTTCAATCAATGAATTAATAATATGTTCAGTGACCTCATGCACAGGACTGTTGCTCATAGCCCTTCTGATATTCCAAATAGTTTCAAGCTCTGATTGATTTAACAATAAGTCTTCCCTTCTAGTACCGGATTTATTAATATCCACAGCCGGGAAAATTCTTCTTTCAGACAATTTACGGTCCAAATGAATTTCCATATTACCTGTTCCCTTGAACTCTTCAAATATAACATCGTCCATTCTGCTACCTGTTTCAATCAGTGCAGTTGCAATAATTGTAAGGCTTCCCCTTTCCTCGATATTTCTGGCCGCACCAAAAAAACGTTTCGGCTTATGCAACGCCCCGGGATCCAATCCCCCTGAAAGTGTCCTGCCGGTAGGCGGGATAGTTAAATTATATGCCCTGGCTAATCTTGTAATACTATCCAGCAAAACAACAACGTCTTTGCCATGTTCCACCAACCTCTGGGCACGGCTCAACACCATTTCAGCTACTTTGATATGATGAGTTGGTAATTCATCAAAAGTTGAATATGCTATCTCTGCTTCTATAGAACGCTGCATATCCGTCACTTCTTCAGGCCGCTCATCTATAAGAAGCACAATAATTTCAATATCAGGATAATTTATAGATATACTGTTTGCAATAGCTTTTAATAATGTAGTTTTCCCCGCTTTAGGCGGAGCAACAATTAAACCTCTCTGCCCCTTACCTATAGGAGCAATAAGATCTATTAATCTTGTAGATAAACCTTGAGAATTAATTTCTAAATTGATTCTTTCATTGGGATAAATGGGAGTAAGATCTTCAAAATTAGGTCTTGCTGTAGCGGAGTCCGGGCTGAGCCCGTTAATATTTTTTACATAAAGAAGAGCTTTGAATTTTTCACCATTTTTGGGTGGCCTTGTGATACCGGTAATTTTATCGCCGGTTTGCATATCAAATCTTCTGATTTGGGAAGGCGATATATAGATATCATTATCACTGGAAAGAAAGTTTTCCCTTCGCAAAAATCCATAACCGTCTGTATGAATTTCCAATATTCCTGCCGCGATGTTGATCTCTTCCCCCGGTGGGATCTCATCAGTCAAATGGTCGGGTAGGCCTTTCATTTGTCTTTCCTGTGATTCCAAATCTATCTCTTTGCTATCCTTATATTCATTTATATCTTTTATATTATCACCGTCTTCATAAATTGATGTTTCGCTGTCAGCTATAGTCTCTCTTATTAATTCAATCAGTTCGCTTTTTCTGTATTTCGATAGATTCTTAATGTTTAAGCTTTTTGCCATCTCCCTTAAGCGTGGCAGTTTCATCTGTTCCAAATCCGGACTGCTCAAATTTACACCTCCAAATATATTCTAACCATTAATATAATTCATTATTCTTTCGCTATCCATATCCTTAAAATCGTTATATCTATACCCTTCTGCAGTCAAAACGCCATCTTCCATAAACAACAATCTATGAGAAACCCGTTTTGCAAAAGCCATATCGTGCGTTATTACCAAAATCGCCATACCTTCTTTAGCCAAATTTCCTATAATGTTAGCTATACCTTCTCTCATTTCCGGATCTAAAGCAGATGTGGGTTCATCGAAGCACATTAGTATAGGGTCTAAAGCACAGGCCCTTGCAATAGCAACCCTTTGTTGCTGGCCACCTGACAATTGAAAAGGATAGGCAAACACTTTATCACTTAAATCTAAACTTTCCAAGAGATCCTTTGCCTTTTCTTCTGCTTTTTCCTCATCCATCTTCAAAACATAAATAGGGGCCTCAATAATATTTTCCATAACACTCATATGCGGAAATAGGTTGAAATTTTGAAACACATATCCAACCTTTTTCCTCACTGCCCACAATTCCTTTTTACTACAATGCTGTTTATCTTCTTTTTTATCACTACACACAAAATGTCCATCTATCTTTATTGTCCCACTGTCACTTTTTTCGAGTCCATTTATACATCTCAACAATGTAGTTTTACCGGCACCGGAAGGGCCTATTACCGTCACTATTTCTCCTTTGTCTATTTTAAATGATACATCTTTTAATACAACATTATTTCCAAAACTTTTATATAATCCTTCAATCTCCAAGACCATATGCCCTACACTCCCAGCTTGAACTATTGATAATACGAGTATCTCTTCTCCAACTTTTTAAATACTTCCGTAAACACTCCTATAATTACAAGATAATATACGCCTGCTACCATCAAAGGGATGAGAGATGCATCCCTATTGGATGCAATCTTCCCTGCCCTCAAAAGTTCACCCAGTCCTACTATATATACTAAAGAGGTATCCTTAACCAAAGTAATTACTTCATTCCCCACAGGTGGTAAAACCCTTTTTATCACCTGTGGAAGTATTATTCTCGTAAAAGTTCTTGTTCTGCTTAAACCTAATACAGCAGCGCCTTCATATTGTCCAACATCTATGGACTCTATTCCACCTCTAAAAATTTCTGCGAAGTAAGCCGCATAATTTAATACAAAAGTTAAAAGCGCCGAACTCTTCCGCCCAAGGGTTATGCCTACATATGGAAGACCAAAAAACACAACTACTAATTGAAGTAATAAAGGAGTACCCCTCATAACCAGAATATATAATTGAACTATCCTACTTATTATGTTCACCTTGGAAAGTCTTCCAATAGCAACTATAAGCCCCAAAGGTATGGAAAATACAAGCGTTACTATAAATACCTCGAATGTAGTAGTCAATCCGGACGTTAATGCAGGTAAAATTGAAAATATATACGACATTCCTACATTCCTCCAAGTTAATTATAATTAATTAATTCCAATCACACCCCATTTGTTGCATAATTCGTCGTAAAAACCATCAGCTTTTATCTCATCTATGATATCATCAACTAATTTTAATAAATCTCCGTTTGTTTTTCTAAATCCTATTCCATATTCTTCATCGCCAAAGTCCTCTGATGCTATATGATACTTATCTTTACCTTTTTGTTTAATATAGTATCTTACATACACTTCGTCGCCTACAACAGCATCACTTCTACCTGCTTCTAAGTCCATTAATGCGTCATCATTTGTGCCAAATAGTATAGGTTCTCCGCCGTCAAATTTTTTCACTATGTCAGGATATGCCATTACAGCATCTATAGCACTTGATTCGCTTTGGATAGCTACCTTTTTACCTTCTAGGTCCTCTCTTGTGTCTATGCCGGATCCGGCCAAAGTAACAATTATTTGTTTGTTTGTTAAGTAAGGTTTTGTAAAGTCTACTTTTTCCTTTCTTCCGGGAGTGATGGTATAACCATTCCAGATCACATCGACTTTACCGGTGTTGAGTTCTGTTTCCTTCATAGACCAATCTATCGGTTGAAGTTTAAGTTCAATCTCTGCCCTTTTGAAAACTTCCTTAGCTAAATCAACATCAAAACCAACTAGATTGTCATCCTTGTCTCTAAAACCCATAGGTGCAAATGCGTCATCAAGGCCCATTATTATGTAGCCTCTTTCGGTAATCTCGTCTAAAGTTGGTCCGGAAACTTTTTGTTCTTCTTCATCGGCTTCACCGGAAGTTGAGCCGGTTTCTCCATTTTTCTCCCCGACAACACCATTTGAAGGTGTTTCGTCATCTTTGTCTTTTCCCTTACATGCGGACATAGCTACTAATGTAACTAACAATAATACCAGTAAAATGCATGTTCTTCTGAAACTTCTTTTGTTCTGAAATATTTTCATAACTTTCTTCTCCCCCTTAGTTTTTTTACTTTAATTTTTGTCACTCGTCTATACAAGTGTTGACTATTAAATTATATTATATTATGTATAGATAAGTCAAAGTATTTTAGATAAGATGTGTATTATTTCAACGGGCGACCACAGGTCGCCCCTACGACCCAATAATGCAAATTTAGTGCTTTTTGTGTTTAAGCTACATCAATTTACTTTGAAAATTGAATTAAGTCATAAAATTTAAAATGCATATCTAGGCTTTTTACTAAATCTGTGAATAGCATCTATAAAACGAATTGTACCGGTTTCGGACCTCATAACTACAGAATGAGTCCTAGCAGTGTTACTGCCGGTAAAAACAACACCCTTTAATAACTCGCCATTAGAGATTCCCGTAGCTGCAAAATAAACTTCCTTGCTCTTAACTAAATCATCCATAAAATATACCTTTTCCACATCTGCGCCCATTTCTATACATCTCTGCCTTTCCTCTTCTGTATAGGGCACTAATTTCCCTTGAAACTCACCATCCAAACATTTTAACGCAGCGGCAGCAAGCACACCTTCCGGTGCTCCTCCTATGCCAAGCATGATATCGACCCCTGTATGCCCAAAACATGTGGCCATAGCGGCGGCTACATCCCCATCGCTGAATAGCTTAATCCTTGCACCCGCATCACGGCACTCCTTTATTATATTTTCATGCCTAGGCCTATCTAACATAGTTACAGTTAAATCTGTAATACTCTTATTTAAAGCTTCTGCCGTGATTTTTAGAGTTTCATGTATAGGTGCATCTATATTTATTTTACCCGCTACCTTGGGCCCTGCTGCAACCTTATTCATATACATATCCGGCGCATTTAATAAGCATCCCCTTGGAGCCATAGCTACTACAGCAATCGCGTTTGATAAACCCTTAGCAACAGATGTAGTGCCATCTACAGGGTCTACAGCAATATCTACTTTAATAGACCCTTCTCTGCAAGTTCCGACTACCTCGCCTATGTACAACATGGGGGCTTCATCCATTTCACCTTCACCAATGACAACTGTGCCTTCTATATCCATTGTCTGAAACATTCTGCGCATTCCATCTACACCGGCTTGGTCAGCAAGTTCTTTATCGCCCCTGCCCATATGTTTAGCTGCACCTAAAGCTGCAGCCTCTGTTACCCTAACCAAATTAAGTGCTAAATTTCTATCCAAAAAATGCACCCCCAAAATTATTTTAATTCCATCTTTATTATACGTGTTTTTTGGTGTGTTCGTCAATATGATATCCTTAAATCCGGCAGGCGACCGAAGGTCGCCC
>CAYLIZ010000061.1:5161-8559 GCA_964383985.1 uncultured Alkaliphilus sp.
CCTGATACGCAATTTATTTTCTATTCTTTTCCCAATCAGCTAAAAACTTCTCTATCCCTATATCAGTCAGAGGATGGTTGAGCATATGTTTTAAAACATTATATGGAATAGTTGCGATATGTGCACCTGCCATAGCGGCATCCACTACATGAAGATTATGTCTGATGCTTGCAGCAATTATTTCTGTATCAATATTGTGAATTTCAAAAATATAAGCTATATCTTCAACTAATTTAATTCCATCATGCGCTACATCATCCAGCCGACCAACAAAGGGGCTCACAAAACTTGCACCGGCCCCGGCAGCTAATAAAGCCTGGGCGGCAGAAAATACCAAGGTTACATTTGTTCTAATCCCTTTATCATTTAAAATATTTACCGCCTTTAAACCTTCTTCCGTCATAGGTATTTTAATAACTATATTTGGATGAATTTTTGCCAGTTCTTCAGCTTCCTCTACCATTTTATCTGAGGTTTCACCTATTACCTCGGCGCTGATAGGACCGTCTACCAACTGTGTTATCTCTACTATTACCTCCCTTAAATCCCTACCTTCTTTCGCAATAAGCGATGGATTCGTAGTTACACCGGTTAAGATACCCCATTTGCTTATTTCCCTGATTTCCTCTACATTAGCACTGTCTATAAATAGTTTCAAACTATCGCCTCCCGTATTATAATATAATCCCCCCGGTTATAGATAACCGGTTCATGAATTTATGTTGTGTATCTATATAATAATTATCTATTCCATACCATGCTAAATCATTCCAACATCAATGGCTAAGGGACTACATCTATTTTATTTACCTTATTCTATACCCATAATCTATTGTAATACAAAAAAATATTCTTAATATAATTAATATAATACAATAAATTAGTTAAAAAATAGTGTAAAAATGTATTCCTTGCATATTATTAAAAATGCTATTATAATTGATATTAATATATGCAATTTTATATAATTGATTTAGATTCTTTTAATATTTAACTTCTAAATTGCATTTAAAGGGGGGAATTATATTTTAAGGGAAAAATTTAAAAAAATATCATTAAAAAAAGGAGTGAAAACATGGTAGATTTAAATGAAAAACATGAAAGAGGCCAATGGATTTCCAATCTTGGATTTATTATGGCAGTTGCGGGCTCCCAAATAGGGCTGGGTAACCTATGGAAATTCCCTTATTTAGCCGGTTCCAACGGTGGTGGAGCATTTGTTTTTGTATATTTAATCATTGTGCTTCTAATAGGATTTACATTAACATTAGGAGAAATACTGATAGGTAGACATACACAATTAGGTGCCGTAGGTGCATATAAAAAGCTCAATAAAAAATGGGCTTGGTTAGGGGGACTTGGTGTTTTAGCAGGATTTTTAATTCTTTCTTTCTATAGTGTTGTTGGCGGTTGGACAATTAACTATATGGTAAAATCGATTACAGGGGTATTAAGCACCGCTGATTTTGGAGCATTAATTACCAGCCCCGTCGAACCTGTTGTTTATCATGCAATTTTTATGCTTGCTACCCTAGGAATAGTCATAGGCGGTATTAGTGAGGGAATTGAAAGGGCTTCTAAAGTATTAATGCCCGCCTTATTTGTTATGACAATTATCGTTATGATACGTTCGCTTACCCTCGATGGAGCTATGGAGGGAGTTAAATTTCTATTAGCGCCTGATTTTTCGGCCATAGATAGTTCAGTCATATTGGCCGCCCTGGGGCAAGTTTTCTTCTCGCTCAGTCTCGGTATGGGATGTATGATTACTTATGGTAGTTATTTGAGCAAAGATGAAAACCTGGTAAAAAGTTCTTTAATAACACCATTGCTTGATACATTTATAGCTATACTTGCAGGTTTAACAATTTTACCGGCAGTTTTTGCCTTTGGATTTGACCCTACTGAAGGGCCAGGACTTTTATTCGTTACACTTCCATCGGTATTTTCTAAAATGCCTCTTGGTAATTTCTTTGCATTTATATTCTTTACTCTAGTTTTCTTTGCAGCCCTGACATCTGCCATTTCTTTATTAGAAGTGACTGTAGCTTATTTGGTAGATGAGTTTAATTGGAAACGCAGAGGAGCAACAGTTGTTATGGCCGGCATTATATTTTTACTCGGAGTTGCTGCTTCGCTAGGCCTTGGAATATGGGACCATATTACAATACTGCCCGAAATGGATATATTCGATTCACTAGACTTTACAGCCAGCAATATACTGCTTCCTTTAGGCGGAATGTTCATGAGTATCTTTATAGGTTGGGTCTGGGGTATTGAAAATGCTATTAAAGAATTTTCCGGCGAGAGTGAATTTGCATTAAAATTAGCTCCCGTTTGGGCTTTCCTAATAAAATATGTGGCACCAATAGCTATTGCAATAGTATTCCTAGAATCTTCAGGACTATTAGATGTAATAAGAAATTTATTCTAAAAAGTCAAGTTCAATCAATTTTAAAGAATATCAGATTTAATTGGTTTTAGAAAATATAAGGTAAAATATAAACAACATAACAAAAAACATCCTCAGATTAATTTTAAATATCTAAAATAATCTTAGGATGTTTTTTAATATAACAAATTTTTATTTGTTTTTATCAATAATTTTCTCACAGTATTTATTGACCCTATCAATGCTGTCTATAAGATACGGAACTAACCTCAACACTTTTTCAAATATTTGTTCGATAACTGTTGGAATATATTCATGAGAGATTTCATTTCTTAAATACCTGATTTCCTTAAAAATCTCTGATGAGGATATAAGTCCCCTCTTTTCTGCTCTATTGATTCTATCAATTACACTGCCGGGTCTTTCTAATTCCAAAATATCAATTAATCTAAATATCTTTTGTATCAGCATATCACTAGTTCTGGCGAAACGGCTGGTCAAGGCCTCAAATTTATCCAATTCATCAAAGGTATATTCTTCTTTTATACCAATGCTTTTACACGTATCGTAGGAATAAGTCAACATATTATTGGAATACTCCAACAATTTTAATTCCTCAATCAATAACTGTTTTTCATCCCTTCTCATAGCAATATCCCTTCCCTCAAAGCAATCCTTGCAAATGGATGAGTGGTATCTTTGGCAATGACAATATCAATCCTCTGTTCACCGATAATATCCCATAATTTATATTTAATTCTGCCCGAATCCACCTGTTCCAACTTATGAGACAATATTAGCAAATCAATATCTCCGCCCTTTTTATCATCGTGTACTCTGGATCCAAAAAGATAGATATGTGCATCTTTATCAATGTCTCCTACTACTTGTTTAATTGCATTTACTTCGATATCAGATAGACGCATTAAAAATCTGAGCCTCCTTGAAATTTGTTTCAAATCAATCCCTTTTAATTCATGACATGTGAAATGCAGTAGGAACCGTC
>CAYLIZ010000062.1:0-8387 GCA_964383985.1 uncultured Alkaliphilus sp.
ACAGCACCATCTATATTTGTAAATACATTTTCCCTTAATTGATTGTCTGCTGCAGCTGTAATTACAGTTCTATTTGGTACACTGGCAATAAAGGCTTTGTTTTCCATAATGATTAAAGTTTCTTTTATGCCTTTTTCAGCTGCTTTATTAATAGCATTGTCAAGTTTATTTACCTCTTGTGTAGTTAACTGTATCTTTCTTTGCTCTAATCTTTCTAAAGCGTGTTTTGAAAATTTAATATTCTGATTTTTTTGTATTTCTTTTTGCAATACTGCTTCAAAACCGGCTTTTTTATTATTTATATTGCTTGAATTTCTATTCTTATTTTGATTTTGGTTTTGGTTGATACGAATTTGATTAATGTTGATTGAATGCAATACATTTCCCTCCTTTAGGAGTGGTGTTTATATATCTATACTTCTTTATTTGTTTCGGTACCTTTACTAGTTTCATGGACAAACTGTATTTCAGGTTCATAATCTGTATCATCTTGTGATTCTTCCGGTTTTTCAACTTCTACACCGAGTTTTTTTAACCCTTCATTTATTTTGATCAGTTGGTCCACTATATTGGACTGACTTTTAACTAAATTGTTGTTCATTTGTAAAATATGTTCCATTATAGTAACTTGGGTAGTTTCAAAAGTTTTATTTAAATTTTGCATCTGTTCTAAAGAACTGAATTGAGCCATCTGTGCAATAAATTCTCTGTCTTCCATAGGATTTAGTGGGTCTTGATTTTGTAATTGAGTGACTAACAGCCTCAAAAAAGCATCTTTATCTAAATCGCTGGACTGTGTTTTTTTATTTTTGGTTTCATCATCATAGTAGTGATATTTGTGCTCCTGTATTTCAGAAATATTTGGCATTACATCCCTCCTTAAACTAAACTATCAAATTGGCTTACAATTAAATATGGATTTACTTGTTCTACATTTTCTTCTATGGCTGCAAAGTTGCTATTAGTTTCAATAGAACTTATTTTAGATTTTTGTCTATTTGCAAATGTTGATTGATATAAACTTCTTTCAAAATTTTGTGAATTGTCATTTATATGAACTTCAAGACTCGCAATATTAAGTCCCTGTTCTTCTAAGGAGTCCCTCAGTTGATTTAAGTTAGCTTCTATAGTTTCTTTTACCGAATAGTTTTCTGCATATATTTTTCCTGTTAGAGTCCCTTCATTTAAACCTATTTTAATGGATAGTTTGCCTAAATTTTCAGGTATCAGCTGTATATTCATTTCATTCTTGCCTTTTAATATAAATGTACCCGCTTTTTGAGCAATCCCATTAATAAATTGCCTTGGTTCTATAATCTGATCTTTTATAACTTTTAGGTTTATATTTTGGTCAATTATATTTTGTTGGGGAACTATAACCTGTTCTTTAAATAATATCTCGTTGTCTCCCTCAGATTGTTTGAAAAACTGTTCTTCTTTATTGCTCGGGGTAAATTTGTCAACAGCCTTTATATTATTTTTAATCTCTTTTTCTATATCACTGACGTCTAACAATGGTTCTTCACTTTCTGTTAATTGTTCTTCTGAATTTAGAAAGTTATTTTTAATATACAGTTTTTGTGAATCAGCTAATCTGCCAATATTAGGCCTATTTAAAATAGATTGTATGTTGTTTTTTAGTTCCTCCAGATTGCTCATTAATTCGCCGGATTTGTATGTAACTAATTGTGTTTTATCATTTAATAATTGTTCTTCACCTATATTTAATAAATGTTCTTCGTTTGTTTTGTTTATAAGTTCAATAACTGTTTTAATATCCTGTTTAAGAAAATCATCTATTAAAGTGTCTGTTGTTTCTAATAAAAAAAGCAACTGTTCTTTTAAATTGTCTAGATTTTGTAATTGGTCTGCACTTATTTCTATATCTTTATTGTCCATGTTTTCTAAGCCTGATATATTTTCCAACATTGTTAATAATATAGATTGAAGTGATACTGCCGAATCCTTATCTACCGGCTCATCCTCAATGTTCTCTACTGTTTCATCGATATTTATGTCTTTATATTCTTTTAGTTGTTTGGTTTTATTTAATGAAGTTTTATTGTCTATAGCATTAGATTCGGATTTACCATAAGGTTTATTTGTACTGTTTAAGTCATTTGTTTGATTTGTAAGATTTTTGGTTTTATTTTGACTATTATGCGGTATATTTTTTGTTGTATTTTGCTTATTAAGTAACAAACTCTTCTTTTCATTGTTGAATATTTTAGAAAACATTTGTTTATTATTTTCAGTAGATATTCTGTTTTTGGTTATAGGATTATTATTTTGATTAGGAAAATTAGAAGCCTCTAATATGCTCAACATCATCTTTTTCACCCCCTCTCCTTAATGCTAAACTATAAAATTTGTATGACCATTGTTGCTATATATTTATTTGAAAATTAAATTTTAATTTACTTTTAATAGTTTTTTAGAAAGTAAAATTCTATCGTTTTCTCTTAAATTTTTTAATACTTCTGCTACTATATTAGCTTTTAGTCTGCTTAAAACATCTATTACTAATTGTTCTTCAGTAAATATAATTTCTTCAAAATCGTCTAAAATATGTTTTTTATACACTTCATTTCTTTTTAACATGGTTTTAATCATTTCTGTTAGTTCTTCTATATCTGTTTTTTGATATATAGCAGCAAGTTCATCTATCTTTTCATCATATTCTTTATAAATTGTAACACCTTTCATAATTGTAGATGATGTATTTTGTTTATCTCTTTGTAATTCTTCTAAATGATTAATTTCGTTCAATAAGGTTGATATAAAGTCATTATCTTCAACATTGGACAAAATTTTGGAAGATTTGTTTAATGTTAAATTTTTAAAAATAAATGCAAGTTGTTCAGCATTATATTTATCAAAATTTCCTAATTCATCTACTGTTTCTTCAATAGATTTATTTTCATATATTGAAGCTAATTCTAATAGCCTTGTTTGTTCGCTTTCTAATTCTTCTGATTTTTTTTCTGTATTTCTTAAAACATCTTTTGGAAGCTTGTATTTTATCTGTCTTTCTAACTCTACATCCAAATAAAACAAATATTTTGCTGCCTGCTCGGTTTTTAATTTTTTAAACAAATTAGTTAATTCATCTATTGTTATCTCATTGGTAGCATGTGTTCTTTCTATTTCTTGTATAGCTTCTGCGAGATTTAAAGATGTATAGTACTTTTGCATATTATCTATTTTTTCTTCACTTTCTTTATCGATTTCAGCTAAAATTCTATTAAATGGATCTTTTTTGAATTTTGAACCTTTTAAAATTTCTTTAACTTTTTTCATCTTGCTCGTGTTTTCTTTACTCATTAAAACTACTAAATCATTAAATAACTGTTCGTCTTCGCCTTTTACAATTAGCAATTTGTCAACAATGCGACCCTCGTCAAGACCTATATAATATTTAGCGATTCTTTTTTTGAGTTCTTCTTTGTCCTCTTTTGTAGGGATTGATTGGAAATATCCCCCTGTTTTTCCGGGTAACCCGGATAAAAATTTATTTGCATTATCCTTAAATCCCTCATTGCTAAAATACATAATAGTCATAATTATTAATGGCAAGGAAATAAATGATATAAGTATGATGGATAAAGTTTTAGTAAAAGATCTATCTTTAAATTCTTCTGTACTTATGGCCATAATTTCCCCCTTATCTGCTTGCAGCTTTATAGCATACTATTTGATCAGTTAAAGCATATTCTTTTTTTAATTGATTATATTTATATTCCTCGTAATCTTTTTCCTTTAATTTTTCAAATACCTTTTTTTGTTTTGAAGCTTCTATTAAATCTTTTCTTCTATTTTCTGTCTCTAACTCCAACTGCTCTACTACTTGTGTTTGTTTGTCTATTATATCTTGTATCATATCTAAATTATAAGATAAATTTCTAAGTTCACTAACTTCAACGGTTTTCTGTAAACTTTCCTCCAAATTGTTAATTAAATTATTTTTTTTGTGAGATAACTTTTCTAATTGATTTTGCTCTGATGCTAACTTTTGCATTGAAATACCAAGTTTGTTTTTTCTGTCATCTTCAATTTTTTCTTTAGTAGTTAATATAGTATCGAATCGAAATATAAATTTTCCCATTATAGCCCCCCTACTCAACTATCTGCTGCATAATGTCAACAGCTTCATCAAAAGTGCTTTTTTGCTGTATGTCTTGTCTTAAAAATTTATTTATAGCCTCAATTTTACTGATAGCTTCATCAACTTTTTTGTTTGTTCCTTCCACATACGCTCCTATATTAATCAAATCTTCAGATTCGTTATATATGGATAGCAACTCTTTGATTTTATTAGACAATTGCAAATGTTCTTTACTGACTATATTTGGCATTGCTCTGCTTACACTTGCTAAAATATCTATAGCAGGATAATGATTTCTGTTAGCAATTTTTCTGGATAAAACAATGTGTCCATCTAATATTCCACGTACAGTATCAGATATAGGTTCATTCATATCATCGCCATCTACAAGTACAGTATATAGCCCTGTTATAGAACCTTTATCAGATGTTCCGGATCTCTCCAATAATTTGGGAAGTACGGCAAAAACCGAAGGGGTATATCCTCTGGTTACAGGAGGTTCTCCGATAGCTAGTCCTATTTCTCTTTGAGCCATAGAAAACCTGGTTAAAGAATCCATCATTAATATTACATTTTTTCCCTTGTCCCTAAAGTATTCTGCTATAGAGGTAGCTAATAATGCCCCCTTCACTCGAATAAGAGCAGGCTGGTCCGATGTTACTACTACTAAGATAGATCTCTTTAATCCTTCTTCTTGTAGATTATCTTCTATAAATTCCCTAACTTCCCTACCGCGCTCTCCTATCAGGCCTATAACATTTATATCTGCCTGTGTATTTCTCGCTATCATTCCAAGCAATGTGCTTTTTCCCACACCACTACCTGAAAATATACCTATTCTTTGTCCACTACCACAAGTTAATAATCCATCAATTGCCTTGATTCCTAACACTAAAGGTTCTTCTATTTTAGTACGAAGCAGTGGATTTGGTGGAGATGACATAACGGGATAAGTTTTCCCATTATTTAAAGGGCCTTTATTATCTATGGGATTTCCTAAACCATCCAAAACGCGCCCAAGAAGTGTTTCCCCAACATTCACTCGCAGTGTAGTATTTAAAGATTCAACTTTGCTGCCCGGACCAATCCCTTCCATTTCACCTAAAGGCATAAGTAAAACTTTCTTT
This sequence comes from uncultured Alkaliphilus sp., assembly GCA_964383985.1. Lineage (GTDB taxonomy): Bacteria > Bacillota > Clostridia > Peptostreptococcales > Natronincolaceae > JAAZJW01. The sequence continues at coordinate 5,233 of CAYLIZ010000062.1, forward strand.
TCCTTGAAACCAACAACCTCTGCCAATATAGGTTCTGCACCCTTTAATGTATATATTTTACATATTTCACCTATCTTTACAGCAGGTCCTATGGATTCAATCGTTAACCCTATAACTTGTGATACATGCCCTGTATATTTTATTAAATCTAAATTTAAAAGTGCATTCTCATATTTTTTCAACGAAATGGTTTGCATCATATCACTCGCCTTTTAAAATGTCATGAAACATTTGTTCAATTTGTGTTATTTGAGTTTGAAGGCCCGCATCCACTGTTCCTGAAATTGTTTCGATTATAATGCTGCCATCTTCAAGTGCGGGGTCTTTTTTAATTTCTATATTATCAATTCCTTCTGTCATTATGTATATTTTATTTTTAAATGAGTTTACTGTTTCATAATTATTTTCACTCACACGAATAATTAAGGTATCTGTATATGTGCATCTCTCTATACCGCTTTCAACAAGATTTAAAAGCAATTTGTGATCTCTTTCCAGCTCATGGTTTATAACCTTTTTAACACAGGAAATGACAAGCTGTATTATATCTTCCTCTAGTTTTTTAGCAACAGCTTTTTTTTCGGATAATATATTTTGTTTTATCTGTTTAACTTCTTCTATTAAATTATCAACTGTTTTTAATCCTGCTTCTTTCCCTTCTGATACACCCTGCTTATATCCTTTTTCTCTTGCGTTTTCCAAAATCCTGTTGTTTTCTGTATAAGCCTCAGAAATAATAGCTTGTTGTTCTATCCGGGTTCTATTAATTATTTCATCACTTTCCAATTCTGCAGCTTTTATTATAGCATCCGCCCGTGACTTAGCCTCATCAATAATTGTTTGCAAATCTTTATTAGTTTGAGCATGTGACTGATTTTTCTCTTCCTTATTAACTTTATTATTAACTTTGTTTACATTAGATTTTATTATCTGGTCGACTTTAAGTTTAATTACTTTTTTTTCGCCTAAAACAATTTCATCCCATTTATAAACTTTAGACAATTATTTCATCACCTCCACCACGAGAAATGATGATTTCTCCTGCCTCCTCTAATTTTCTGATAGTATTAACGATTTTTTGTTGCGCTTCTTCTACATCCCTCAATCTAACAGGTCCCATAAAGTCCATGTCTTCTTTTATCATCTCCGCCATACGTTTAGACATATTGGAATAAATTACATCCGCAACTTCTTCTGTTGCTCCCTTCAGTGCTATAGCTAGTTCCTTATTATCAATTTCTCTGATGGATCTTTGGATAGAAGTACTGTCCAGACCAATAATATCTTCAAATACAAACATTCTCTTCCTAATTTCTTCAGCCAATTCTATATCTTCAATTTCCAATGTATCCATAATATTTTTTTCTGTCCCTCTATCAACCGAGTTAAGTATATCAACAATAGACTGTATACCGCCTGCTGTTGTATAGTCTTGATTTACTAAAGATGAAAGTTTGCTTTCTAATACAGCCTCGACCTCCCTTATTACCTCCGGTGAGGTCCTATCCATAGTAGCTATTCTTTGGGCCACTTCTGATTGTTTTTTTTGAGGCAAAGCAGATAATATTTGAGCTGACTGTAAAGGAGACAAATATGCAAGTATTAATGCTATTGTTTGTGGATGTTCATTTTGAATAAAATTTAATAATTGGCTTGGGTCAGCTTTTCTAGCGAAGTCAAAAGGCCTTACCTGCAATGATGCTGTTAGCTTATTAATTATATCCATAGCTTTTTGAGTCCCTAAAGCCTTTTCTAATATATCTTTAGCATAGTTAATACCGCCTTCGGAAATATATTCTTGTGCTAGACATATTTCATAAAATTCATTTAAAACTTTATCTTTTTCTTCCGGAGAAACTCTCCGCATATTAGCAATTTCCAGTGTTAACTCTTCTATCTCTTCATCATTTAAATGTTTGAAAATTTGGGCAGAATACTCCGGTCCCAAACTAATGAGTAGAATTGCGGCTTTTTCTCTGCCGGAAATGCCTCCTTTAGATGCCCTCCGTATCATACCTTCACCTCTAATCTTCACTCAGCCAATTTTTTAAAAGTTGTGCAACAGCATCCGGTTTTTTGTTAACGAGTTGTTCAATTTGCTGTTTAACTTGTGATTCAGCTAATTCTAGATCTATTTCTTCCACAGGCTCAGGAATTACCATTTCATCTATAGGTTCTACAATCTCTTCCTCTTCAATTTTTCTTCTTCTTATTATGAAATATGCAACACCTGAGATTGTTGCCAATATAATACCTATTATAATGCCCTTATTATCTTGCCAAAATGAATCTTCCGGCGACATTTCATCATCTACAACATAAGTATCATTAAACGATTGAACACTTACCTGTACCACCCTTGTATCTAATCCGGCTGCCGCAGATATTGTTCTCTCTAATTCTTCTTTTTCTTCTTCAGTTAAATTTCCGTCTTCCAAAGAGGCACTATTTAAAAATACTGCTACTGTAACATCTTTTACCTGACCTTGTGCCTTCACTATCTTTTTATATAATTCATTAATTTCATAATTAATAGTTTTGCTTGCTTCAGAATATGCTGAGTAATTCTCATCTCCTTCTGCATATTGTTGTATTCCATCCTCTGTATTGGTATCAGTACCGGGCCTACCACCGGTACCATCATTTACCACATTTTGACTCAGTTCCTGTAAGCTTCTCGGTATACCTGTAGTTTCATCAACAATTGGAGGAGCAAATTCTTTTATCTCAGTCACTTCACTATCAAAATCCAGCTTAACATTAGCCATAACAACCACATTCTCTTGACCATAGACACTAGCCAAAAAGTTAGTTATACTGTGCTCCAACTCATTTTGTACATTTTGCTGTAAAATCATATTATTACTAGAATTAAAAACATCCGAATCTTTTTGTGGATCTTCATTTAATACCCTGCCATCATCCCCATGTATGGTTACATTTTCCGGCGAAAGCCCTTCTACTGCATTTGAAACCAAAATAGCAATACCATTTATGCTCTTATTATCTAAAACGGCATCACCTTTCAGTTTAAGTGTTACTGATGCTTTAGCTAAATTTTCACTGTCTTTAAGAACAAAACCGGTTTTCTCGGGTATAACCAATGATACCTCAGCTTTTTTAATCCCTTGTATTTCCTCAATTATACTGGCCAG
>CAYLIZ010000063.1:0-8349 GCA_964383985.1 uncultured Alkaliphilus sp.
GTAGTTTTTTTATTTATGTTTTAATCTGTTATAACATAAATATAGAAGAATAAATTAGCATTATGATATGATTAGACCGAGGGAGACATATACAAATGGAAAAAACTGAGCCTTAAAAAACAGGATTGTTTTACTCGAATTATAACCTAACTTGCAAAGACACTCTTTGGAATAAATTATAAAAGTTTGATAATATAAATTTAGATAGATTAAAATAATTAAAAGGTAAAAGTTAAAAAACCAAATTATTAACTTTAAACCGTTAATCATAAAAAGGTGGTAAATATATGTTGAAACTATTGACTCCGGATTTGTATATAGAATCGATCTTTAGGTTAGACCTAGAGAAACTCAAAAAAAATAATATTAAAGGATTAATAATAGATATAGATAATACATTAATATCTTGGGATATTAAAAACGTTACTGAAAAAACGAAAACATGGCTATTAAATCTTGAAAAGGAGGGATTTAGAGTATGTTTGGTTTCTAACAATACAAAAAATCGGGTTATTGTTTTTAATAGAGAACTAAAATTACCTGCAATACATAGAGCGCTAAAGCCTAGAATTGGAGCCTTCAAAAAGGCTATGAGAATTATAGGCACAACAGTAGATAATACAGCTGTTATCGGGGATCAAATTTTTACAGATGTACTAGGGGGAAATCGCATAGGACTTTTTACTGTACTGGTAGTTCCTATGGCAGGAAAGGAATTTTGGTGGACAACTTTTGTGAGAAAAATAGAAAGACATGTGTTGAAAATAGTGTTAAAGGATAACAAGAGAAATATATAAATATAGATTGTAATTAATAAAAAAATAAAACTGTTACCCTCGCTGAGCATCATATAGGGCACAGTTTTTATTTTTTGTACAACTATAGACTTAAAATTAACAGTTTTAATATAACTGAAAAATATAACCTGAATACGCAGTTTGATGTATAAAAATTTTAAAATATTAGTATGTAATATAATATATATCCGTAAAAAATAATTGGTTATTTAGATAAAATAACTATGCAATAAAAAATATAGATATAAAATCTGTAAAATCTTATTCTATTTTGGGAAATTAGAAGGAAATTGTTGGCTAATGTAGAACATGTTTTATGGATAAAATAAAAAAATAATATAAAAGCAAAGTATTGTTTTGTCCTATGTTTGAATTCGAATAAGGGATAAATGATATACGGCTAAATCTGGATGCTATCTGTATTATTGTAATAATATAAATGGCTAATTTTATACTGAAATAATATGTGGTTAGCCTTTTTACACTATAAAAAGAGGGGTTATGTATGAACAAAGCAATAGAATGTTTAGGAAATTTGTTATTAAGGAGTGGACTGATCACGCAGAAACAATTGGAATATGTTTTAGAAATACAAAAATCTACCGGCAAAAAAATAGGAGAAATATTTATAGAAGAAGGAATTTTAAGTGAGGATCAAATTATAGAAGTTTTAGAATTTCAATTTGGAATTCCACATATAGATTTAAATAAATATCTTATAGATCCCGAAATTCCAAGGTTAATAAATGAAAAATTAGCTAGAAGATATACATTGATTCCAATTAGAAAAAATAGAGGGAAACTAATTGTTGCCATGGCAGATCCATTAAATATTTTTGCTATCGATGATGTTAAAATAGCAACAGGTTTCGAAATAGTACCGGTAATAGCCACTAATCAAGGAATATTAGATGCAATAGATCAACACTATGAAACAGAAAGTGTCGAAAGGGTTTTAGCGGAATTCAAACGAAATTATCAAGTGGAAGATATAGCCGATATGGATGAAGAAATTTTAAACGAAATTAGCAATGCCCCGGTGGTAAAATTGGTTAATTCAATAATTAGGCAAGCTGTTAAAATGAGGGCTAGTGATATACATATAGAACCTTTCGAAAAAATTATAAAAGTAAGATTTAGAATAGACGGAGATCTTCAAGAAATTATGACACCTACAAAAGCAACTCATTCCGCCATAGTTACTAGAATTAAAATTATTAGCAAAATGGATATAGCTGAGAAAAGGTTACCTCAAGATGGGCGGGTGGAAATGCGCATAGAAGATCAGGAAATTGATTTACGCATATCAGTTTTACCTACAGTATATGGGGAAAAAATTGTTATGCGTTTGTTAGATAGAAACAGTTTTTTATTTACAAAACAACAACTTGGATTTACAGAACAAAATTTAAAGGCATTTGACAGAATTATACAAAGTCCAAATGGCATTATTTTGGTTACAGGGCCTACGGGTAGCGGTAAAACTACAACTTTGTATGCAGTCTTAAGAGAATTAAATCAAACAAATAAAAATATTATTACAGTAGAAGATCCGGTTGAATATCAAATGTATGGTGTAAATCAAGTGCAAGTAAACACAAAGGCGGGACTTACATTTGCTAATGGACTTAGGTCAATTTTAAGGCAAGACCCCGATATTATAATGATAGGTGAGATTAGGGATAACGAAACTGCACAGATTGCTGTAAGAACTGCAATTACAGGACATTTAGTTTTAAGTACATTACACACTAACGATACCGCATCATCAATTGTAAGACTTATAAATATGAGAGTAGAGCCTTATTTAGTTTCATCATCTGTAGTAGGGATAACCGCTCAAAGATTAGTAAAGAAAATATGTGAAAATTGTAAAATCGGTTATATTGCGGATGAATTAGAAAAGAAGGTACTTCAGGTAGAAGATATTTCGGAAGTTACAATATACAAAGGTAAAGGATGTAATTCTTGTAACAACACGGGCTACAAAGGTAGGATAGCTATTCATGAAATATTGCCCATAACTAAAGAAATAAGATTTTTGATAGATAAAGGCTCAAGCATAGACAGCATTAAAGAAGAAGCTAAAAAGCAGAACCTTGTTTCTTTAAGGGAAAACTGTATCGAGCTAGTAAAAGAAGGAATTACAACTATAGAAGAATTACTACAAGCAACTTATTCAATTTAGATTAGGGAGGAAAGGTATGAATTTTTTACAACTTGCAGAGGAAACAGTAAAGCAAAAAGCATCCGATCTACATATTACAGCCGGAGTTCCGCCTATTCTTAGAATAAATGGCAAAATGCAGCGGATGGAACTACCTATTTTAAAATCAGATGATATTGCTGCACTTATCAAACAGGTTTTAAACGAAGAACAATTTAAAATCTTGAATGAAAAGGGTGAAATAGACACATCGATTTCAAGCCCAGAGCTAGGTAGATTTCGTATAAATGCATTTAAACAACGCGGAAGCTATGGAATGGCATTACGAGCAGTAGCATTAAAAATTCCAACGATGGAAGAACTGGGTCTTCCATCAGTTATTAAAAGGTTAGCTAGAAAACTAAGGGGATTAATTTTGGTAACAGGACCTGCCGGAAGTGGTAAATCTACTACCTTGGCCGCTATGGTAGACCAAATAAATAGGGAAAGAAACTGTCATATATTAACGCTAGAAGACCCTATCGAATATTTGCATAAACATAATAAAAGTATAGTGAACCAAAGGGAAATAGGTTTTGATTCTTTAACCTTTTCAAATGCTTTAAGGGCATCCTTGAGACAGGATCCGGATGTTATTCTGGTCGGAGAGATGAGGGACTTAGAGACTATGAGTATAGCTATAACTGCTGCTGAAACAGGACATTTAGTATTATCTACTTTGCATACATTGGGTGCAGCAAAAACTATAGACAGGGTAATAGATGTATTTCCACCATATCAACAGCAGCAAATTCGTGTTCAATTTGCTTCTGTTATAGAAGGTATTATCTCTCAGCAATTGTTAACAAAGGTAGATAATTCGGGAAGAACAGCGGCATTTGAAATAATGATAGCTACATCTGCAATTAGAAATTTAATTAGGGAGGGAAAAACTCATCAAATACAAACAAGCATTCAAACAGGAATGAAATTTGGTATGCAATCTATGGATAATTCTTTATTAGAACTATACAGAAAAGGAGTAATAAACCGAGAAACTATTTTAAATCAAGCAATAGATATAGGCTTAGTTGAGAGATATTTGTAATAATTGTGAAAAATATATAAAAAAAATGGGGGGTGAAATTTTTTTGGCAATTTATAAATACAAAGCAATTACAAACGAAGGAAAAACATTTGAAGGTACATACAATGCTAAAAACAAAGAAGAAGTAATACTAATGTTAAGAGAAAACAAATATTACCCTGTTAATATTAAAGAAACAGAAGAAGAAAAAGATATAAGAAATCTCCAAATTTTTAATAGTGTTAAAATAAAAGATATAGCAATTTTTTGTAGACAATTTTATACTATGCTCAATGCAGGTGTAACAATAATAAATTGTTTAGACATTTTAAGGCAACAAACCGAAAATGAAAAATTAAGATATGCAATTGGAAAGGTTTACAGAGAAGTACAAAAAGGGTTAACTTTTTCAGAGGCATTAAAAAATCATAAAAATATATTTCCGGAATTGCTAATAAACATGGTGAAAGCTGGAGAGATAAGCGGTAATTTAGATACTATAATGGATAGAATGGCTAATCACTATGAAAAAGAATTTAAAATAAACAATAAAATAAAGGGTGCTATGGTATATCCAATTATATTAAGTATTGTTTCTACAGGAGTAGTAGTTTTTTTAATAACATTTGTTATGCCGACATTTATGGAGATGTTTGAAGAAAATGATATTCCATTTCCAGTACCCACAAGGGTATTGCTCATATTTAGCGATATTCTACAACAATATTGGTACTTATTTATAGGTGGACTTATTATAATCATATTTATTATTAGGAGAGCATTAAAAATGGAAAAAGGAAGACTTCTAGTAGATGGAGTACAATTGAAATTTCCAATAATAAAAGGAATTACAGAAAAAATAGTTACATCTAGATTTACAAGAACGTTTTCTACCTTGTCTGCCAGCGGGGTTCCACTCTTGCAATCTTTAGAAATTGTTGCAAATGTAGTAGGAAACAAAGTAGTTGGGGATGGAATAAATACAGCAAAAGAGGAAGTGAGAAAAGGCGTAAGCTTGTCTAATACAATCAAAGATATTGATGTTTTTCCGCTTATGGTTACATCTATGATAGAAATAGGGGAAGAATCAGGTTCTTTAGATAAAATATTAGAAAAAACAGCTGCTTTTTATGACGAAGAGTTAGAAGTTGCTCTACAAAAATTGACAACCATGATAGAACCACTGATGATTGTGGTTATGTCATTGGTGATTGGTTTTATAGTTATTTCGATGGTGCTGCCTATGTTTGATATGTTTGGTACATTAGATATATAGATATAAAATGTATTAAATATAATCTATTAAACATAAAAATAAACATTTTCATATTAAAGGGGAAAAAGTGGTATAGAGATTATTTTATCTAAAAATATTAATCTCACAAGGAGGGGATTAAATGCTTAAATTTTTTATGAAACGATCCAGCAATAGAAAAGGGTTTACATTAATCGAATTAATTGTAGTAATTGCAATTTTAGGAATTTTGGCGACGATTGCAGTGCCACAAATAGGAAAGTTTCGTACTAGGGCTTCTATAAGTGCACACAATGCCAATGTTAGGACATTAGAAGGTGCAGCCAATATGTATATAGCTGAAGAAGGGTTTTCGCAAGGAGAAAGTGAAACAGAAGATAGTGAAACCTGGAGTGGAGAAGACGATGAAACTTGGACAGAATATATAGCCGAATGGCCTACAGTGCCAAAGGGATTAAATGATTATTTTATAGAGCAATCTGATACGGATAAATATAAGGTTACAATAAATGGTAAGGGTAAAATAACAGTAACACCTGGACGAATAGTAGATGAGGATAAAAAAGATGGTGAGTAAACTTCTTTTTATTGGAACATGTTGGGACATGTTGGGACATGGGGACATTGGGACATGGGGACAGGTCCCTTGTCCCACCATATCTTTACAGGAACGGCCCCTCGGTTTTCGTTTTCCGGGGAACATATGGGTAATAGTGTTGTGCACTAATTTGTAAAGTTGTTTAAATTTAAAAGGAGGAAAAAATGCTCAATTTAATTTTAATATTTATTTTAGGGTCAATAGTAGGTTCCTTTTTAAATGTATGTATTTATAGAATACCTTTTAATCAGTCGATTACTTTTCCTCCTTCTCATTGCACAAATTGCAAAACAAGACTTAAACCTGTGGACCTAATCCCTGTTTTGAGTTACTTGTTTTATAGGGGAAAATGTAAATATTGTGGGGAGAAAATCTCCCTGCAGTATCCTTTTATTGAAATTTTAAACGGACTTATATATATATTAATATTTGTTGCATTTGGATATTCTTTAGACTTTATATTTTATTCTATTTTAAGCAGTTTACTGATTGTTATTAGCGTTATAGATTATAAACATACAATTATTCCTGATGGACTGATTATATTTGGTTTGATAATAGGTTTAATATATAGACTTATTTTACCTTTATTCTTAAGATTAAAAATTTCATTGACCGGCAGTATTTTAGGATTGCTAGTAGGCGGAGGTTTTTTCTTGTTAATAGCAATAGTTTTTAGTGGCGGCATGGGTGGTGGAGACATAAAATTGATGAGTATATTGGGTTTATTTCTTGGAGTAGAGAAAATAATAATGGTTACTTTTCTGTCATTTTTTATAGGAGCCATATTTACACTTCCTCTATTATTGTCTAAAAAGAAAAGCAGAAAGGATATGATACCTTTTGGACCATTTATAGCACTTTCCGCTTTAGTTACCATGCTCTATTATTATGATATATTGAATTTGTATTTGGGGATTTTACTAATATCATTCTAAACAAAACTAAGAATTTTAATTAATATACATATGGGAAATAAGAGATTGTAAAAAGGTTAGCTGACAGGAGGGAAACAATGAAAAAACACATATCTAATTTACTTCGAAAAAATATAGTAGTTATAGATATAGGGGCATATTCTATAAAAATAGTAGAAGGCAGTTACAACATAAATACAGTTCAAATTAATAAAGCAGTAACTATTACAACCCCTTCCGATGCATTTTACGATGGAGAAATTACAGACAAAGAAAAAATTAGGGAAACTATAAGTGAAATATTAAAGAAGGAAAATATTAAAACCAAAAATGTAACTTTTACTTTAGAAAGTACAGATGCAATTAGCAGAGAAATTGTTTTACCTTGGGCAAAACCTCAGGATCTAGAACAAATAATAGGGTTTGAGGCAGAACAATATTTGCCTATCAAAATGGATGATTATATCTTACAACATAAAATAATAGGCGAATTTGAAGAAGAAGGTGTAAAGAGAGTCAGCGTTTTAGTAGTGGCTTTGCCAAAATCAATCAGTGAAAACTATCTGGATTTAGGTAAAAATATGGATCTAAATCCCTATTATTTAGATGTCCACTCTAATGCTGTACATAAGTTATTGTCTTCAAAAACTATAGTTAACGGAAGCTACCCTCTAGAGGACCAGACTATAGCAGCAATAGATTTAGGTCATCAATTTATAAATGTAATTATTATAAATAGGGGACAATTTGAATTTAGTCGGCTATTAAATAATGGAGGCAAAGATATCGACATAAACATAGCTAATTTATTTAATCTCTCTTTAGAGGAAGCAGAAATCAAAAAAAAGGGAATAAAAAATATTAACTATGATATAAAACAAGACACCCCGGCTATGTTGGTAGATATAGTTAAAAAAATCATAATAGATTGGTTGGAGGAAATTCAAAGAATTTTTATGTATTATACAAGCAGAAATACTAGTAATATTATTGATAGCATTTGCATATATGGTGGAAGTTCTAACATTGAAGGCATTTCAACTTATATTCAAAAGTTTTTTAATATGCCTACCTTTAAAGTAAATAGTTTAAACAATGTAAAATTTAATAACAATTTAGAAGAAGCTTCTATATCAGGTTATGTTAATGCTATAGGGGCTATTATAAGGAGGTAGGGGATAAGAGTGAAGGACTTTAACTTTTTTGAATCTTATTTGGATAAAAAAGAAATTTTGAGTTATAATAATTTAATTTTATATATAGTTGCTTCAATTGTAATATTGGGTTTAATTATATGCCCTTTAATTAATATCTTTAGAATAAATTCCCTAAAGAAGAGTATTGCGGTTATGAAAACAAATTTAGAATCTAGCGGTATTTACGAGAGACTGGATATTGTGGAACAAAAAAAGGAAAAGGTGTCCAAAATGGATGAACAACTTTCACTTATGGAAAATGTCGACCAAGTTATTGAAAGCAGAGATGTTGTAAATGATTTGCTTTTAAGTAAAATAACTAGTAAAGTTCCTAAAGATGTTTTTTTAAAATC
>CAYLIZ010000064.1:0-3249 GCA_964383985.1 uncultured Alkaliphilus sp.
ACCTACCATCAATTTGTTACTCCCTTTGGTCGTACAAATTGGGTTAGGTCATAAAAACAATCGTTTGGCAATCGTTAAAATAGGAGGTGTAAGATAATATGGCTAGAATAGCTGGTGTTGACTTGCCGAGAGATAAAAGAATCGAAATCGGTTTAACATATATATTTGGTATCGGTAGGAGCAGTTCAAATAAAATATTAGCTGCTGCAGGTGTTAATCCTGACACAAGAGTAAGGGATTTAACAGAGGAAGAAGTGAATAATTTAAGAAAAATTATAGATACGTACCAGGTTGAAGGGGATTTAAGGAGAGAGGTTTCCTTAAACCTTAAAAGACTAAGAGAGATTAGATGCTACAGAGGGATAAGGCATGTTAAGGGACTTCCGGTAAGAGGTCAACAGACAAAGACCAACGCTCGTACAAGAAAAGGTCCGAGAAAAATTATTACTCGTAAAAAGAGGAGCATTCAGATATAAGGGAGGTGTGCAATAATGGCAAGAGCGACTAAAAAAAGAAGCACTCGTGTTCGTAGAAAAGCACGTAAAAATATAGAACATGGTCGGGCTCATATTAAGTCAACATTTAATAATTCAATTGTTACTTTAACAGATATGCAAGGAAATGTAATCGCTTGGTCAAGTGCAGGACAATTAGGATTTAAGGGTTCGAGAAAATCAACACCTTTTGCTGCCCAGATGACTGCAGAAGCTGCTGCCAAAGCTGCAATGGAGCAAGGGTTAAAAACTATAGAGGTTTATGTTAAAGGACCGGGTGCAGGGAGAGAAGCTGCAATACGTTCCTTACAGGCTGCGGGACTTGAGGTTAATCTTATTAAAGATGTAACGCCAATCCCCCATAATGGTTGTAGACCGCCAAAACGTAGAAGAGTTTAAAAAGGCTAGGAGGTGCAAATATAAATGGCAAGATATACAGGTGCGGTGTGTAGATTGTGCCGCCGAGAAGGTATGAAGTTATATCTTAAAGGCGATAGATGCTACACAGATAAATGTGCAATTACTAAGAGAGCATATGTTCCGGGACAGCATGGTGGTGGCAGAAGAAAACTTTCCGGTTATGCAATTCAATTGAGAGAAAAACAAAAAGCAAAAAGATTTTACGGTGTATTAGAATCCCAATTTAGAAAATATTTCGAGATTGCCGATAAACAAGCGGGTATTACAGGCGACAACCTTTTAAGATTATTAGAATCGCGTTTAGACAATGTTGTTTATAGATTAGGTTTTGCTTCTTCGAGAGCGGAGGCGAGACAGTTAGTAACCCACGGACATTTTAGGGTAAATGGTAAAAAAGTAGATATTCCTTCATATTTAGTGAGTGTAGGGGATATTATTGCTGTTAAAGAAAAATCCAAATCATCAGATAAGTTCAGGGGTTTAGTAGAGAACTTTAAAGGAAATGTTCCGGAATGGTTAACGGTTGATATAGAAAAACTAGAGGGAACAGTTGTTTCTTTACCTTCAAGAGAGGATATAGATTTACCAATCGCAGAAAACTTAATAGTAGAGCTATATTCCAGATAATAAGTTTTAGTAGAATCAGTTGCCCTCAATATAATAGAAAAAATGTTAAGGGAGGGTTTATATTAAATGATAGAAATGGAAAAACCGAATGTAGAGGTAGTGGAAATTAGTGAAGATAATACTTATGGAAAATTTACTGTTGAGCCACTGGAAAGAGGTTATGGGACTACTTTAGGGAATTCTTTAAGACGAATTATGCTATCTTCTTTACCGGGGGCTGCTGTAACATCAGTAAAAATTGATGGAGTGTTACACGAATTTTCTACAGTTCCGGGGGTAAAGGAAGATGTTACAGAAATCATCCTTAACCTAAAAGGTTTATCTATTCGTATGCATGGAGATGATGAATCTAAAACGATTCGTATTGAAGCAAAAGGTGAAGGAACCATAACAGCGGGAGACATTATTGCAGATGCAGATGTTGAAATTCTTAACCCGGAAATGCATATCGCCACTTTAGATGTGGATGGAGCCATAACAATGGAGATAAATGTATCTAGGGGAAGGGGATATGTACCCGCGGAGAATAACAAAGTACCGGGAATGCCTATAGGTGTAGTACCTGTAGATTCTATATTTACTCCTGTAACAAAGGTAAATTACTTTGTTGAAAATACAAGAGTAGGTCAAGTGACCGATTTTGATAGATTAATTATTGAAGTATTTACAGATGGGAGCATTTTGCCTGATGAGGCCATTTCCTTGGCGGCAAAAATAATGAACGAACATCTGAATTTATTTATTGATCTGACCGAGCATGTTAGCGATGTAGAAATTATGGTACAAAAAGAAGAAGATACAAAAGAAAAAGTTCTTGAAATGACTATTGAGGAATTAGACCTTTCTGTAAGGTCCTACAATTGTTTAAAACGAGCAGGAATTAATACAGTGGAAGAGCTTATCCAGAGGACAGAAGAAGATATGATGAAAGTCAGAAATCTTGGTAAAAAGTCCCTTGAAGAAGTTCAAAATAAACTTGGTGAATTAGATCTTTCATTAAAACCTGTTGATGAATAATATATAGCAAGAGGAGGGGAGGATATGGCACATTATCGTAAATTAGGTCGCATAAGTGCTCATAGAGACTTAATGCTCAGAAATCTGGTAACCAGCTTATTTAAAAATGGTAGAATAGAAACGACAGATAAAAAGGCTAAAGAAGCAAAAAGGTTAGCCGAAAAAATGATTACTCTTGCTAAAAGAGGTGATCTGCATGCTAGAAGGCAAGTCCTTAGCTTTGTAACAGAAGAAACTGTGGTTAAAGATTTATTTGATGAAATTGCGCCAAAATATAAGGATCGCAATGGCGGATATACACGCACCATGAAGCTCGGACCCAGAAGAGGCGATGCTGCAGAGATGGTGATTATTGAATTAGTATAATAAACGGGCAGGAGGGATTAAGTGATTAGGCTTGGTCCCTTTTTATCACATAAATAATAGTAAACAAGTAGAAAATAAGTTATAATATAACATACCTGGATTTTAACATATGATAAATGAATATAAAGAAGGGATTATATTATGTCTAAAATGGTAGAGGTACAAAACATACAATTTTATTATAAGACCACTAATGAAGAAGAAACCACATTAGCATTAAAAGATATCACAATTACCGTAGAATCCGGCGAGTTTGTAGTAATTATCGGGCATAACGGTTCCGGAAAATCTACATTAGCTAAACATATGAATGCTCTCTTGCTTC
>CAYLIZ010000064.1:3349-5487 GCA_964383985.1 uncultured Alkaliphilus sp.
CATAACGGTTCCGGAAAATCTACATTAGCTAAACATATGAATGCTCTCTTGCTTCCCACTAAGGGAGATGTATTTGTTAAAGGCATCAATACAAAGGACGAAGAGCATGTGTGGGATATCAGACAAAATGCCGGGATGGTATTTCAAAATCCGGATAATCAAATAGTTGCTACAATAGTGGAGGAGGATGTTGCTTTTGGCCCCGAAAATTTAGGAATTCCCTCGGCAGAAATACATAAAAGAGTGAAGGAAGCCCTCAATATTGTGGACATGGTAGAATACAGGAATAAAGCACCCCATTTATTATCAGGTGGACAAAAGCAGAGGATTGCTATTGCGGGTATTATAGCTATGAGGCCCAATTGTATAATATTTGACGAACCAACTGCTATGCTGGATCCCTCAGGCCGTAGAGAGGTAATCAGCACTATAAAAAAACTTAACAAAGAAGAAAATATTACAATAATTCACATTACGCATTTTATGGAAGAAGCTGTAGATGCAGATAGGGTTATAGTGATGGGGGATGGGCAAATAGTACTAGAGGGTACACCTAGGGAAGTATTTTCTAACGTAGAGCAGTTAAAGGAGTTGGGTTTAGATGTACCCCAGATGACAGATTTAACTAATGAATTAATAAAAGAGGGGATTGACCTGCCCAAGGATATATTAACTGTGGATGAAATGGTGATGGAATTATGTCAATTAAAGTAGAAAATTTAACTTATATATATAATCCCGGCAGCCCATTTGAGGCTAAGGCTTTGGACAATGTTAATATTGAAATTGAATCCGGAGAGTTTATAGGGCTTATTGGTCATACCGGTTCCGGCAAGTCCACTTTAGTACAGCATTTAAATGGATTAATAAAGCCAACATCAGGTAAAATTATCATTGATGGAATTGATATTACAGAAAAGACTGTTAAATTAAGTGATATAAGGAGAAGAGTTGGGCTAGTCTTCCAATACCCTGAACATCAGCTTTTTGAAGAAACAGTGTATAAAGATATTGCCTTTGGTCCCCAAAATCTAGGTTTATCGGAAACAGAGATAGACGAGAGAGTAAAAGAAGCCATGGAGCTGGTCGGATTACCCTTTGATGAATTAAAAAACAGATCTCCATTTGAGTTGAGCGGAGGACAGAAGAGAAGGGTAGCAATAGCCGGTGTATTTGCCATGAAACCGGAGATATTAATACTGGACGAACCTACATCAGGCCTAGACCCTAGGACAAGGGATGAAATTTTAGATGAAATAAAAACCCTTCATAGCAGATATAAAAACACGGTAATTTTAGTATCTCATAATATGGAGGATGTTGCAAAACTGGTAGAGCGGATTATTGTTATGCACAATGGCAAAATAATGCTTTCAGGGGTGCCAAAAGATGTGTTTAGAGAGGTAGAAACCCTGGAATCCATAGGTTTGGGAGTTCCACAAATAAGCTATTTAATTAGAGCTTTAAAAGAAAGAGATATAAATCTAAAAGAGGATATATTCACCGTGGAAGAAGCCAAGGAAGAAATTCTAAAATGGATAAGGAGCAGAAAAAATGTTTAAGGACATTACAATTGGTCAATATTATCCAACCGGATCCTGTATTCATAAATTAGATCCTAGAACAAAAATAATAATTACCTTTGCATTAATAATAGGATTATTTATTATTAATACATTTATCCCTTATGTTTACATTGTTGCCTTTATATTAGGCGTAGTGTACATATCCAAGGTACCATTGGGATATATTTTAAAAGGTTTAAAGCCTTTAAGAATATTAATAATTTTTACATTTTTAATTAATGTATTTATGAGTCAAGGAGATATTATTTGGAGCATAGGGCCTCTCAATGCTACCAGGGAGGGTATTTATAGGGCATTTTTTATGGCAATCAGATTAATACTGCTTGTCATAGGAACCTCCATATTGACATTAACCACTTCACCTATATCCTTAACAGATGGAATAGAGCAGCTATTAAATCCGTTAAGAAAAATAGGCGTACCGGCCCATGAGTTGGCTATGATGATGACAATAGCCCTTAGATTTATACCTACATTGCTTGAAGAAACAGATAAAATTATGAAAGCACAGATGGCAAGGGGGGCTGATTTCGAAAGCGGCAATATTATCAG
>CAYLIZ010000064.1:5587-7984 GCA_964383985.1 uncultured Alkaliphilus sp.
TTATGAAAGCACAGATGGCAAGGGGGGCTGATTTCGAAAGCGGCAATATTATCAGCAGGGCAAAAGGCCTAGTTCCATTATTAGTTCCTCTATTTATCAGTGCCTTCAGAAGGGCGGATGAACTGGCTATGGCAATGGAAGCAAGATGCTATCGCGGTGGTGAAAACCGTACTAAAATGAAGGAATTAAAAATGGATGCCGGGGACACAATAGCTTTAATTACTACTGCATTTTTGTTAGTTATTTTGATTGTTCACAGAATAACTTTGTAACAATGGTTGAACGATTGTTAAACTATTGCTAAACTATTGCTAAACTATTGTTAAGCTATTGTTAGACGGGTGATAACATGAGAAACATAAAAATCGAAATAGAATACGATGGAACAAATTATTGCGGCTGGCAAATACAGCAAAACGGTATAACGGTGCAGGAGGAAATAACGAAAGCCCTAAAAAAACTTACCGGGAAAGATATTACAGTACACGGCTCCGGCAGAACAGATGCAGGAGTACATGCAAAGGGTCAGGTAGCTAGCTTTATTTTAGAAAACAATATTCCGACAGATAGACTTCCATTAGCCCTCAATGGGAAATTACCAAAGGATATAGTTATTACAGATGCGGTAGAAGTCCCTATGGATTTTCATGCCCGGTACAGTGCTATCGCCAAAAGATATATGTACCATATTTATGAAAGCAGATATAGAAGTGCACTTTTAAGAAACTACAGCTATCATGTTTACTATAAATTAAACCATGAAAAAATGAGAGAAGCAGCTAAAATGCTCATAGGAACCCATGATTTTAGGGCCTTTATGACAAGCGGCAGCAGTGTTCAGGATACTGTAAGGACTATTTACGAATTAGATATTATAAATGAGGGTAAAAGTTTGTATATTTACATAAAAGGTGATGGTTTTTTATATAATATGGTTAGAATTATTATAGGAACTTTAATAGAAATAGGTGCGGGCAAAATGCAAATAAGCCAAATTGAAAAATTATTTGAAACCAAGGAGAGGACTGTGGCCGGGCAAACAGCACCACCACAGGGGTTATTTTTAGACAAGGTGTATTATTCTGTCGACAATCAGTAAAAATGTTGTCTAAAAGTATCTTGACACGTTGGTAGCATTGCATTAAAATGTATTAGAGTGTAAAAATAATGATCCACTGCCCCGGATCTTAACATATATATAAAGATGTATATAAAGATAATACAGGGAAACAGCAGACTGTGTGATAATTGTCATTGCACTGAAAGACCATATTTTGTCATCCTGAGACGGACAGTATAAACGGTGCTTACGAAGGATCTTAATAAATTTATAGATTATCATCCATATCTATAACAATGACAAAAAATCAGAAATGTATTTTTTCGTATAGTTTGGTAGTTTTTTTGTGTTATGGTTTACAAGGAGGAAACGCTGTGAAGTCATATATGGCAAAACCAAATGGAATTGAAAGAAAATGGTATGTGGTGGATGCCGATGGCAAAACATTAGGCAGGCTTTCAACACAAATAGCCTCGATACTGAGAGGAAAACATAAGCCGGAGTTTACGCCACATATAGATACAGGTGATTTTGTAATAGTTGTTAATGCGGAGAAAGTAGCTTTAACCGGTAAAAAATTAGACAAATCTTTCCATACTTATTATACGGGTCATCCAAGTGGTTTAAAGCAAATTTCATTTAGAAGAATTCTTGACGAAAAACCCGAGAAATTAATTTATAATTCGGTTAAGGGAATGCTTCCAAAAAACAGATTAGGAAGACAAATGCTTAAAAAGCTTAGGGTATATGCAGGGCCAAATCACAAGCATGAAGCCCAACAACCTGAAGTATTGGATATATAGAAATATTGGATATATAATCGAGTATGTAATCGAGTAAATTCGAAAGGAGGTAGCTGCTAGTGGCAAGGTTAGCATATTACGGAACAGGTAGAAGAAAGGAATCTATCGCTAAAGTAAGATTAGTACCGGGAGATGGAAATATTACAGTTAATAATAGAGATATTGAAGAATATTTTAAATATGAAACATTAAAAAGAGATATCAGGATGCCTTTAACATTAACCGAAACTTCAGATAAATATGATGTAATAGCAACAGTTAGAGGTGGAGGATATACAGGACAGGCCGGTGCCCTAAGACACGGAATTGCTAGAGCATTAACTAAATCTGATAAGGATTTAAGGGGAACGCTTAAAAAAGCAGGTTTCTTAACAAGAGATGCAAGGGCAAAAGAAAGAAAGAAATACGGCCTAAAAGGCGCAAGACGTTCACCACAATTTTCAAAGAGATAATATACATTATAAAAAAGAAGACTGCCATTGGCAGTCTTTTTTATATGCGGAATTTTATATTATTCGCTAAGGTTATTTTCAT
>CAYLIZ010000065.1:0-3462 GCA_964383985.1 uncultured Alkaliphilus sp.
ATTTTCTTAATAATATTATTTTTAACTGAGGCCTGTAAAATTATCCGAAAGGAATGAAAATCTATACGGTGATTTTTTATTTTTCACCGGGGAAATTTATTGCATATATAAAAAAGGGATTACAATTAAAAATATGGAAGGTATATATTGAAGATATAATTATATCTCGGTATAATTAATGATTAAAAATTTGAGAATAAACTATACAAACAAAAACGGACAGGAGAGATAATGGTGGGAAAGATTCAGTTAATTGCTACGGCTACCTTTGGACTTGAGGCTGTAGTGGCTAGGGAAGTGAGAAACTTAGGATATGAGGATGTACAAGTGGAAAACGGAAAGGTAATATTTACAGCCGACGAGTCCGCTATTTGCAGGTCTAATCTTTGGCTCAGGTCGGCAGATAGGGTTTTACTGAAGGTTGGAGAGTTTAAGGCGTTAACTTTTGATGAATTGTTTGAGAAAACCAAAGCACTGCCTTGGGGTGACATAATACCCGAGAATGCGATATTTCCTGTTAACGGGAAATCCATAAACTCCAAACTTTCCAGTGTGCCGGATTGCCAAGCTATAGTTAAAAAAGCGGTTGTGGAAAAAATGAAACAAAAATATAAAAAGGAATGGTTTGAAGAAACCGGTGATATGTATTCTATAGAAGTTGCACTCTTAAAAGATGTAGCCACCTTAACTATAGATACTACAGGTGCCGGATTACATAAAAGAGGATACAGGACCTTATCCAACAAGGCCCCAATTAAAGAAACACTGGCCGCCGCACTCATTGAGTTGAGTTTTTGGAACCCGGACAGAGTTCTTATAGACCCGCTTTGCGGTTCGGGCACTATTCCGATAGAAGCGGTTTTGATCGGAAAAAATATCGCCCCGGGAATGAATAGAAATTTTGTATCCGAAAATTGGGGTATCATCCCAAAGGAATTGTGGAGAAATGCAAGGAAAGAAACCCACGACTTAGCCGAATATGATCGCCCCTTGAGGGTATATGGGTCGGATATAGACGGGGAGGTATTAGGTATAGCCAGATATCATGCCGGGGAGGCGATGATAGATGAAGATGTTCATTTTCAAAAATTAGATGTAGCAGATTTAAGATCCCGGTTTGAATATGGATGTATTATAACCAATCCGCCCTATGGGGAGCGTATAGGGGAAACAAAGGAAGTGGAGGAATTATATAAAACTATGGGTAAGGTTTTTAATCAATTGGATACATGGTCTAAATATATAATCACTTCTTACAGAGGATTTGAACAATTGTATGGCAGAAAAGCGGACAGAAGAAGAAAGCTCTATAATGGCAGGATAGAATGCCAGTACTATCAATATCATGGGCCTAGACCGCCAAAAAGCATCTCACCGGAATATTGAATTAAGGGGGAAAAATCAGCAAAAAACATCTTAAAACCTATTTAAAACTGGTGTATAATTATTAGTTGAGGGGGTGGTCTTGTTGGAGAATATTAATAAAAAGATATATGAAATAGAGGAAAAACTTAAAAAAAAGGAAAAGGCCTATGCTGAATTGAAACAAAAAGAACAGGAATTAACAGAAAAGCAGATTAGAAAAAAAGAACTTAGAAATATCTTAAATAAAAAAGAAAGACAAATAAGAAGACTAGAATCCCCCGGCATTATAGATTTAATTTTTAAAAGAAAAGGTATAGATCTTCAGGAAGAATTGCGGCAATATGATATTATTAAATCTAAATACGAGGATTATAAAAATTCTATTGCTGATATAGAAAAAGATATTAATTTTTATAAGGAACAGATAGGCAGTTTTCATTCATTGGAGTCTGATTATGAAAATCTGATTAAAAAAAGAAGAAACTTGATATTGAGTAAAAATGATAGAAGGGCCCATGGGCTAAGGGACTGCCTAGATAAAATATCTGAAAGGGAACAAAACATAAAAAATGCTAAAGAAAGTATCCTGGCCTGTGATAGGGCACTTTCATCTTTAGAAAGGGCCATAAGGTCACTGGAGGGTGCCAGAAGTTGGGGCATATGGGATATAGCAGGGGGCGGGTTTTTAGCTACCGCTGCAAAACATTCCAGAATAAATGATATGAGGCGTGAAATAAAAAATGCAGAAAAGGAAATGAGCGCCCTTAATGCCAGCCTATCTCGTTTTAATTTGCCGCCAAATATGGATGTTGAAATTGGGGCATTTGCTACATTTGCGGATTATTTTTTCGATGGGCTTATATCGGATCTGTTTGTACAGAGCAAAATAAAGGATTCCTTAAACAAATTAAGGGATACTTATGATAAAATAAATAGAATACAGAGTGCATTGCAAACAGGAATAGAGGATTTAAATAAGGAGTTAGATAATTTAAGGGATAAAGTAGATAAATTAGAAAAAAATATATAAATCAGGGGTACCTAAATTTTTGGATGCACTAAAGGGTTTTAAATTGTATTGTTTTGAATGAATAAAATTTAGTTAAAAATTTTTAATATCTTTTATAAAATTAAGATTTTTTCGATGGACTTTATATCTTCATAATTTTCTATAGGGGATTATATAATGAAATGATAAGGACAGTAATTCGATGGGCATTAATATTTAAATATTTTTTACTTTAAGATAATGTTTTTTATAGCAGAGGGAGGAATAATGGTGAAAAAAGAAACAATTTGCATCCACGGAGGTTATAGTCCAAAGTCGGGAGAACCAAGGGTTTTACCTATAGCTCAAAGTACAACTTATCAATATGGGGATCCTGATTATTTAGCTGATATATTTGATCTAAAGGCGGAGGGTCATATGTATACCAGAATTAGTAACCCTACAGTGGCAGCTTTAGAAGAAAAGATTAGTCTATTAGAAGGTGGTGTAGGAGCTTTGGCCGTGTCTTCGGGACAGTCGGCTACTTTATTATCTTTACTGAATATATGCTCTAGTGGCCAACATATAATAGCAGCATCGAATTTATATGGTGGAACTACAACTTTATTATCAACAACACTCAAAAAGATGGGGATAGAAGTAAGTTTTATTGATCAGTCCTTGGAAATAGAAGAACTTTTAAAATATGCCAAACCTCATACTAGGGCTATTTTTGCAGAAACAATAAGTAATCCGGGAACTGAAGTGTTGGATATTAAAAAGATGTCCAAATTGGCAAAGAAAATAGATGTTCCATTAATTATAGATAACACTATTGCTACACCTTATTTATGCAATCCATTTGAATATGGAGCAAATATAATAACTCATTCTACAAGCAAATATTTAGATGGCCATGCTATTAGTTTAGGCGGTGCAATAGTTGACGGCGGCAATTTTAATTGGGATAATGGAAAGTTTACAGAATTAACAGAACCGGATCCAAGCTATCATGGTATAAGATATGTAGAAACATTTAAAGAACAGGCTTATATTGTTAAGGCCAGGATGCAGCTTTTAAGAGATATGGGAAACAACATGAGTCCTTT
>CAYLIZ010000065.1:3562-5743 GCA_964383985.1 uncultured Alkaliphilus sp.
TTGTTAAGGCCAGGATGCAGCTTTTAAGAGATATGGGAAACAACATGAGTCCTTTTAATGCTTTTTTAACAAATCTAGGTATAGAAACTCTTCCTCTTAGAATCAAAAAGCACAGTGAAAATGCATTAGCTCTTGCACAATTTTTAGAATCACATCCTAAAGTAGCATGGGTATCATATCCGGGCCTAAAAAGTCATAAGAGCCATGAATTGGCGAAGGATTATTTGCCTTTAGGTGCAAGCGGATTATTAACTTTTGGTGTTAAGGGTGGCAGAGAAGAAGCGGGAGAGTTTATAAGGAATATTGATTTAGTAAGCTTAGTAGTACATTTAGGCGATGTAAGAACTTTAGTACTTCACCCGGCTACAACAACCCACAGACAGTTGTCAGATGAAGAGCTTAAAGTCGCGGGTATAGGTCCGGAGATGATAAGGGTTTCAGTAGGTATAGAAAATATACAAGATATAATAGAGGATTTTGAAAAAGCGTTAGATGGATAAACTTCGGGCAAAGTAAATAGTTTTTTATAGATTAAACACAAGAAAACTTGCGCTATTTATTCCGGAGGATGAATAAGGAAGCCACCGTTGCCTGTCTCGGTGGTAATTTACTTAATGTAATAGCTATATTATAAAAAGGCTAGAAATTTTCTAGCCTTTTTTGATAGCAATTTATTTGAAGCTATAATTGTGTTTGAGAATATAAATAATTTTGTGCTTTAGAGATAAAACCGTTCTCTAATCTCACTATCTTGTGTTTCTCTGGTGTAGAAGCTCAGTATTCTTATTAAATATTTGAACTGTTAGCATATAATATTTATTCGTTAATTATAACTTCGTATTCCTTTCTTAGTTCATCAGTCTTATTTATATATACTTCTTGCTGTTTTATAGCAGTTAACTGTTTATTTAATTCATTTTTAATATCATCAAAGGATTTTACAGATTCTTCTTTTTTGTCCACCAACTTAATAATATGATAGCCAAATTGAGTTTCAACAGGTTCACCGGTTTCTCCTATTTCCATATCGAATGCAGCTGTTTCAAATTCCGGGACCATTTTTCCTTTTGTAAAATATCCTAAATCGCCACCCCTGACGTTAGAAGGACAATGTGAATATTTTTCGGCTGCTTCTTCAAATGATAGTCCATTGTTAATTTCCTTTGCGATTTCTTTAGCTTGTTCCTCATCGTTAACAAGTATATGACTCGCTTTTATAGTTTCGGGTTCTATAAACATATGTCTATTTTCATTGTAGAAATCCAAAGACTCATCTTCAGTTACTGTAACATTTTTTAATAGGTTATGCATTGCAAATTGTTTTAAGAGGTTTTCTCGCATTTTTTCGGATTCTCTTACGAAAGCCTCATTTTTATCAAGTCCATTTTTAACTGCATCTAAATAGATTAGTTCTTGGGCAATTAGATTTTCTAATAGTTGTTCTCTACCTTTTTCAGTATTAAAATATGCTGCTCTTTCAGGATCTAAACTGTCTAAAAACAATTCAAGGTCTTGTTCTAATACCTTTCTGTCACCGATAGTAGCTAATACTTTTTTATTTGCCATATAAAATATTCTCCTTTTTTAAAATTTGTTCTTGTTCCCACTAATCATAACAGAAAAGGTTGAGCATGTCTATTAAATTAGAGGTTAGGAGTTAGAGGTTAGAGATTAGGGGAGGATAGGGTCGTTTGT
This sequence comes from uncultured Alkaliphilus sp., assembly GCA_964383985.1. GTDB lineage: Bacteria > Bacillota > Clostridia > Peptostreptococcales > Natronincolaceae > JAAZJW01. The sequence continues at coordinate 5,258 of CAYLIZ010000065.1, forward strand.
TCCTGCAATTACATATATGTTATTGATGTGTGATTGATTGCATAATAGATACAGATAATATGAAAAATATATTTTTTATAGTAAATTGGCATTATTATAGGATAACCATGCATAAACAATAATACTATATTCACAAGGATGAAGGATTTTTTTTATTCTGTTTCTTTGCCCGGAAACAGGCATGAGCGATAATCTAAGAGGATATTACATTATGATGGCAGAGCACCGGATTATGATGATTGGGAATTAAACGGGGATATTATATTTTGGTATCCTACATTGAACATGGCATTAGAGCTTTCATCAATGGGCATAAGGGTGGATGAAGAGAGTTTAGCTAAACAATTAAAACTGGCAGATTGTGAAGAAAGAAGAGATTTTGAATTTCATAAACTGATTTTAGAAAAAAATTGACCTATACAGTTGGCGGAGGTATCGGTCAGTCAAGAATATGTATGTTTTTCTTAAAGAAGGCACATATAGGTG
>CAYLIZ010000065.1:5843-7818 GCA_964383985.1 uncultured Alkaliphilus sp.
AGGATTTCTTATGCTATTTTGAATATGATATAATGTAAAAGCAGTTATAAAATTAGGCATATAGTATAATATTATTCCGATAGTAAGAGAGGAACATAATATGATTAGGCATTTTGCAAAATATTATAAAAATCATCTGCCATTATTTTGTTTAGATTTTACATGTGCATTTTTAATGGCCGGGTTGGACTTGGTTTTTCCGGCTATTGTCAGAAAGACGATAGATGAAATTTTACCGTCTAAAAATTTTGAATTGTTAATATGGATAAGTATAGGTCTATTAATTCTATATATCCTAAGGGCAGTATTTCAATATATAGTTGATTATTGGGGGCATGTCCTAGGGATCAGAATTGAGTATGATATGCGGAAAGACCTGTTTAATCATATTGGCAAACTGTCCTTCAGTTATTTTGATAATACAAAAACAGGCCATATTATGTCCCGTATAGTAAATGATTTAAACGAAATTTCAGAATTGGCGCATCACGGTCCGGAGGATTTGTTTATTGTAGCTGTTACTTTATTGGGCTCATTTATTATTTTATTAAATTCATATTGGCCTCTGGCTCTGATTACTTTTTCTGTAGTACCCATTATGCTTGTGTTTGCCGTTTTGAAAAACAAAAAAATGCAGTCCGCGTTTAGGGAGATGCGCATAAAAATTGCGGATGTCAATGCTCAGGTTGAGGACAGTGTTTCCGGAATAAGGGTAGTTAAATCTTTTACTAATGAATGGTACGAGGAAAAAAAGTTTGAAAAAGGCAATATGAATTTTAGAAAATCCAGGGAAGATGCATTTAAGATAATGGCTGAATTTTTCTCCGGGGTGACTTTCTTTTCTAATTTAATTAATGTGGTTGTAATGATGTTTGGCGGTATATTTATATATTATGGTAAAATGACATCAGGAACATTGGTTGAATTTTTGCTTTATGTAAGTATGTTTTTGCAACCGATTAGGAAATTTACAACATTAATCGAAAATTATCAAAAAGGCATGTCAGGATTTGTTAGATTTATAGAAACCTTGGAAATAGAACCTGATATCAAGGATAATCCAAAAGCTATAAATATTGAAAGGGTAAATGGTGAAATTGAATTTGATAATGTGACCTTTAGTTATAATAAGGAAAATGTATTGGAGAATATAAATCTATCAATTAAACCGGGAGAAACCATTGCATTTGTGGGGCCATCCGGTGGTGGTAAAACTACCCTATGCAGTTTAATTCCGAGATTTTACGAGGTAGATAAAGGCAGTGTTAAGATAGATGGCATGGATATAAAAATGATTACGCAGAGGTCTTTGAGAGAAAATATAGGCATTGTGCAGCAGGATGTATTTTTGTTCTCCGGAACTGTCAAGGAAAATATAGCTTATGGCAACATAGGTGCAACTGATGGGGAGATTATAAAGGCAGCTAAAAGAGCAGATGCCCACGAATTTATTATGGCTCTGGAAAATGGATACGATACTTATATAGGCGAAAGAGGGGTAATGCTCTCGGGAGGACAAAAACAAAGGCTTTCTATCGCTAGAATGTTTTTGAAAAATCCGCCGATTTTAATTTTAGACGAGGCAACATCGGCTCTAGACAGCGAGACAGAAAAAATTATTCAAAAATCCTTGTCTGATCTAGCAAAAAATAGAACAACATTGATTATTGCCCATAGATTAGCTACTATCAGAAACTCGGATAGGATTGTTGTATTAACCGATGAAGGTATTGCCGAGATAGGTATCCATGAGAAGTTATTGGACAATAACGGAGTATATGCAAGGTTATATAAGGCGCAATTTGATGGTTTTATGCCGGAAATTTTATAGTATTGTTTTAAACATCAAAATTTTATTTTGGTGTTTTTATTTTAAAAACTAAGGCATAAGTTATTATTAAAACTTATTATTATAACATGTTATATATAAAATTTATATAAGTAAATTCTGGAAAAATGAAGGATTAGTTAAAAA
>CAYLIZ010000066.1:0-7794 GCA_964383985.1 uncultured Alkaliphilus sp.
GATAATATGGTTATGAGAATTGGAGGCTTAGCCTCCGGTATTGATACAGAACAAATGGTCAGAGATTTAATGCGTGTAGAAAGAATGAAAGTAGATAAATATTTTAGGCAAGAAGAAGCCTTGAAGTGGCAACGCGAGGCCCTCAATACTACAAACAAAACTCTGGCGGATTTTATATTAAAAGCTAGAAGCGATTTTGGATTAACACGCACAACCGGCACCGGTACAATTTTTAGAAGCTCTATACAAAATTTTGATTGGGTGAAAAAAGTAAATTCCAGTGATGAAAATATTATTAAAGCCACGGCTTCAGCAACAGCTATGGAAGGGACTTATAAAATAAAGGTAAAACAGTTAGCAGATGTGGCGAGTGTTATGAGTGTGAAAATTCAAGGGGTAGAAGAAAATGAAGAGGGTACTAATTTATTAAATGAAAATGGTGAATTTATAGAAGGTGGAAGTTTTAAAATAACCACCAAAACAGGCTCAAAGGTATTTACTATTGGTGAAGGTGACAAAGAAATTAAAACTATTAATGATCTAGTTAAAGGAATAAACAATGCTGTTGATGATGGAGACGAAGAAATAAGCCTCGGTCTCAGAGCCGCTTACGATGCTAATCTTGGAAAGTTGATGATTACTACTAAAGAGCAAGGTTCTGAGCAGTTTATTAAGATTGAAAATGTATTGGAGGGGGAATTAGCTGAAAATATTTTTGGCGGAGGAAGTGCTGTTTTTGGGCCGGGTGGTGCAAAAGGGCAAGATGCTGAATTTTGGTTTAATGAAAGCGACCCAAATGAAATTAACATAATTAAACAACCCTCCAACAACTTCACAATGTTCGGCGTAAACTATCAATTGCAATCAGCTGATAAGGATAAAGAAGTGACAATAAAAGTAGAGTCAGATGTGGATGGTATATTTGACAAAGTAAAAGAATTTGTAGACAATTACAATGAATTAATAGACGAATTAAATGGATTTTTAAAGGAAAAACATTATAGGGATTTTCAGCCTTTAACAAAAGAAGAAAAAGAAGCTATGACAGAAAAGGAAATAGAGCTATGGGAGGAAAAGGCCAAAAGCGGACTTCTTCGCAACGATGAAACTATAACCAAAATGCTTCAAACCATGAGAGACGGTTTTTATGGCAATGTATACGATGGTTGGGAATATGAGACGGGGAAAGATGAAAATAGACTGGATGGCTTTTTTCACATAACTCAGATAGGCATAACCACGGGCAATTATCAAAGTGGTGGAAAACTGGAAATAAATGAGGAAAAATTGAGAAGTGCAATCATAGAAAATCCTGACGGAGTTATAAATTTATTATTCAAAACATCAGATACTACAGTGCCCCAACTTGGAGAAAAACCTACATCGGACCAAATTGAAGCAAGAAATAAGGCTTTAGCAGAAAAACATGCAAATAGCGGGCTTATAGAAAGACTTTTCGATGATGTGATTGTCGGCATGAAAGATATAGTGCGAAGGGCCGGAGCAGGCGAAGATGCTAATACTCTTAGAAATGTTCAGTCTAATATGCTTATTGATTTTGTAACAAGTGGATCTATAAGTGTAATGGACAGAAATATTATGAATATAGGCAAGCGAATAGCTAGGGAAGAAATGAACTTAATTAGGCGTGAAGAGCGTTATTGGAGTCAGTTTACAGCTATGGAAAAGGCTCTAGAAAAAATGAATCAACAGAGCACTTGGTTGATGTCTCAGTTAGGACAGATGGGAAGATAACAATAATGTGGTAATTTAGTTATTAGGAGGGTAAACAACAATGGCAGTAAATGATCCTTATGATCAGTATAAACAGAGCAGTATTATGACAGCAAGTCCGCAGGAGTTGACTTTAATGCTCTATAATGGGGCGCTGAAGTTTATCGGTTTATCTAAGATATATACAGAAAAAAAAGATATTCCAAAGGCTAATGAATCTATTTTAAGGGCGCAGGATATTATACAAGAGCTTAATATTACATTAAACATGGATTATGAAGTATCTACAGGATTGAGAAGTCTTTATATTTATATTTTAGATTTACTTGTTGATGCAAATATACATAAAGATATTAAGTATTTGGATGAAGCCGCCGGAATGGTTAAGGAACTCAGGGACATCTGGAAGGAAGCTATGAAGACCCTTAAGGTCAAAAGATAGGTGATTGCGTGGAAAAAAATGATTTAATAAATAATTTAATTAGACTGAGCGAGGGCAAATTGTTTTTGCTCAAACAGCTCTTAACATTATCCGGACAACAGAGTAAGAATATAGAAAGTGGGGAAGCGGAAAAACTTGACGAATTAATAGGACAAAAACAAAACATAATGACCAGAATTGATGTTTTAGATAAAGAATTTGTAAAAAAATATGACCTTTTAAAAAGTAGTGTTGTAATTGAGACATTAGAGGGTTTGAAACCTAACGAAAAAGACAAAATGAAAGTGTTACAAAATAAAATCGCAGAAATATATTCATTAACAGAGAAAATACAGAAAATTGACATTGCTAACGTTGAAAAAGTAAAGAAAAATCTGCAATCTGTTCAAAATGAGCTCAAAAAGGTAAGGGCGGGCAAAAGGGCTGTTCAAGGCTATTCTAAAAAAGATACTGAAGGGGTTTCGATATTTCTTGATAAAAAGCAATAAATTAGTTATACTTAACAGAGTACATTTAAAGGTCTGTGATTGAAAGTCCATGCTAGCCGCAGGCAAAAGGACCCACGTAAGGTAGTAGAATTACTACTGAGCATGGTGCGGATTAGGTGTAAGACCTGCCGGATGATAAATCTGAGAGGGGTAGTAGTGAAGAAGTTTTGTAGCGAACCTCCCGGCAGGCGAGTGTGGGGGCAAAGATCAGGTCAGCTTTAATGTACTCTTAAAAAGAGGCTTTTGATATATTTATATATTTATATATCAGGGGCCTTTTTTGGTTAAATTATAATAGCTTGTCCAAATATTGAGAAATATATAAAAACAAAGGAAAAACATATCAACATGTGAATGTTTAAAAATTTGTAGAATATGGTAAAACCATTCAAAAAAATAGGTTGTCCAAAATTATTCACAAACTATTCACAGCGCTGCACGTTTAAAACAAGTTATCAACAGACTTGTTCACATTATCCACAAATATCCTATATACATATCCACATGCAAGGTTTTTATCCACAATCTAAATGCAGTGATAAGGCAATATGTAAGATAATAGAATAATTAGTCTTAAAGTAGTCATATGTTCTTATATTCTCGTAGGAAAAATGTTGATTTTAGTTTGTTACAGGTATATTTGGGTAAAATAACTAGTAATAAGACATGCATAGCATTAAATATTATAATCTTAGCCGAGGAATATATAACACAAAAAGTTTGTATTTAAAGTTAATTGATATTAGCTTGTACCTTGTGGATTGAAAGGAGCTGAGTTCTATGAGGACAATAATTAGTGGAAGGAATCTCGATGTTACAGATGCATTAAGGGATACCATACAATCTAAGTTGGGAAAGCTGGACAGATTTTTTCACAAGGAATTGGAGGCACAGGTTACATTATCAGTCGAAAAAAATAGACACATTATAGAGGTGACGATTCCTTTTAATGGGTCTATATTGAGAGCAGAAGAGTCTACGGATGACATGTATAAGTCTATTGACGGGGTAGTCGATAAACTGATAAGGCAGTTTAGGAAACAAAAAAGCAAACTTCAAAATCGTATTAACAGGTATGAAACAATTCGTTTTGAAAATATTAAGGATTATGATGAGGATAATACGGAAGAATTTAAAATTGTTAGAACCAAGAAATTTGTTATAAAGCCAATGGACCCCGAAGAAGCAGTTTTACAGATGGAACTCTTGGACCATGACTTTTATGTATTTGTAGATGCGGAAACTAATGATGTAAATGTAGTTTATAGGCGTAAGGATGGGAACTATGGTTTAATAGAACCCCATTTTTAATGATAAAATTAGTTTATTGTGCTAATTAATGGCTAAACTCTTAATAAAAAATTAACCATCATAATTAGCAAAATTAATAATAGGGCCAAATACGACAGGATGAGTAAAATCATCCTGTTTATTAATGCTAATATAGGCCTTTGTATTTTTATTAGGTATAAAAATCGGATATTTATAAATGTTAAAATAAGAGATGGCAGGGCTTATAGCATAAATGAACAAATTTTGTTATAATTGACTTTGTTAAAATTTATATATTTTAAAGGGAAAGAAGGAATGTTTGGAGAATTTATAATATTGAGAGAATAATGGATAGCAGGAGAAGCACAATTTTTTTCAGAAGGAGTGTATGGAATGATATTTGAAGGATTAGTTCTGGGAATAATAATAGGAAAACTTCGCGGGGGGAAAATAGAATATTTAGGGAAATTTATGTTTAGGTCTTCGTTTTTGTTAGTTTTTGCTTTAATTCTACAAATAGGTACATCTATATTAATTTCTATTGGTAATGAAATGGCTATAAATAATAGGATGTTATTATATATTATTTCCTATATTATGTTGTTTATTGTTTTATTTTTTAATTTAGAAAGAAAATCAGTATGGCTTATTTTAATAGGTGCCGTCGCTAATTTTGCTGCATTAGTGCTAAATGGTGGAAGTATGCCAATAGATGTTGCTTTATTAGAAAAAATGGGATTTAAAAACATGTTTCAATCTTTTAAAATAGGAGCAATGCCTAATTATATTGATATTAATAAGGCCTCTTCTTTTACAGTTTATTTAGCTAAAAGATTTGCTACTCCTTCAATCTATCCTTTGAAACAAATTTTTAGTATCGGTGATATATTAATATCCCTTGGGATTTTAATATTTACCCAAAGTATAATGCAGGTCGGCAGATATCATTACTCACCTAAAACTATAAGGTTTGATTACAGGGATAGAAAAATGGGATTATAAATTCCGGCATCGTTGTATTGTAAAAATATTAATGTTAGAATATAATGTTGGGGCATATATCAATAATAGAAATGGTAGAGGTGGACACATTGAAAAGATTATTTAAAAAGGTTTTTGGTACTTACAGCGAAAGAGAAATTAAAAAACTGGATAAAACTGTTGATCAGATAGAGGCTTTGGAACCTGAATATGCACAATTAACTGATGAACAACTAAAGAGCAAGACAGAGCAATTTAAAGAAAGACTGCAAAAAGGCGAAACTTTGGATGATATATTACCGGAGGCTTTTGCCACTGTACGAGAAGTTGCATATAGGGTCTTAAATGAGAAACATTATAGAGTACAGCTCTATGGTGGCATAATACTTCATCAGGGAAGAATTGCGGAGATGAAAACCGGGGAAGGTAAAACTTTGGTAGCTACTTTGCCCGTATATTTAAATGCACTTGAAGGAAAAGGTGTACATGTAGTTACGGTTAACGACTATTTGGCAAAAAGGGACAAGGAGTGGATGGGCAAAATATATACATTTCTGGGTTTAACAGTTGGGGTAATTGTCCATGGATTAACAAACGAACAAAGAAGGGCAGCATATAATGCAGATATTACCTATGGAACAAATAATGAATTTGGTTTTGATTATTTAAGAGATAATATGGTAATTAATATAGAAGACATGGTGCAAAGAAAATTAAATTATGCTATTGTGGATGAAGTTGACAGTATTTTGATTGATGAAGCCAGAACGCCGCTTATTATTTCAGGGCAGGGCGAAAAATCCACTAAGCTATATTTTGTTGTAGATCAGTTTGTTAGATTACTGAAAAATGAAAAGGATTTTACGATAGACGAAAAAGCAAACTCTGTTACTTTGACAGAAAAAGGTGTTGCGAAGGTTGAAAAACATTTTGGAATAGAAAATCTTTCAGATATTTCGAATATGGAATTGTCACATCATGTCAATCAGGCATTAAAAGCGCATAATCTGATGAAACGGGATATAGATTATGTTGTAAAGGATGGCGAAATTATCATAGTGGATGACTTCACGGGTAGACTTATGTTTGGGCGCCGTTACAGCGAGGGGTTGCATCAAGCTATAGAAGCAAAAGAAAAATTAGTGGTACAAAGGGAATCTAAAACTTTGGCAACTATCACATTTCAGAACTACTTTAGAATGTATGATAAACTGGCAGGTATGACCGGTACAGCTAAAACCGAGGAAGAAGAATTTATGGCTATTTATAATATGGATGTTGTCGAAGTTCCAACTAATATGCCAATAATCAGGGATGACTCATCAGATTGTGTATACAAATCAGAACAAGGAAAAATAGACGCTATAATAAAAGATGTTGAGGAAAAACATAAAAAAGGCCAACCTGTTCTGGTAGGTACTATATCTATAGAAAACTCCGAACAACTCTCTAGGGCATTGAAAAGAAAAGGGATTCCACATGAAGTCTTAAATGCCAAGCATCATGAAAGAGAAGCCGAAATAGTTGCACAAGCCGGGCGCGAGGGCGCTGTTACTATCGCTACTAATATGGCAGGCCGCGGTACTGATATTATTTTAGGCGGTAACCCGGAATTTTTAGCGAAACGCGAGATGAAAAAACAGGGTTATAGTGATGAAGTTTTATCTGCGGTAACCGGTCATGGTAAAATTTTGGATGAAGAGATTATTGAAGCCAAAAAGAAATTTGAAGAAATCTATGCAAAGGTAAAAGTGGAAACGGATAAAGAGCATGAAAAGGTGAAACAGTTAGGCGGATTGCATACAATAGGCACAGAAAGGCATGAGTCGCGAAGAATAGATAATCAGCTTAGAGGCCGTGCCGGGCGTCAAGGGGACCCGGGTTCAAGCCGATTTTATATATCCTTAGAAGATGATTTAATGAGGCTCTTCGGTGGGGATCGTATGCTGGGATTGGTAGAAAGGATGGGGCTTGATGAAGACGAGGCCATTGAGCATAAACTTTTAACTAACTCCATTGAAAATGCACAAAAAAAGGTGGAAAGCAGAAACTTCGGTATACGTAAACATGTGTTGCAATATGATGATGTAATGAATAAACAAAGAGAAGTTATATATGGAGAAAGAAGAAAAGTGTTGGAGGGCGAAAATATGAGGGATCATATTTTTGGACTAGTGGAGAATATCGTAGACAGAGCAATAGAGATATATACTGCCGATGCGAGATACCCGGAAGAATGGGATTTAGATGGTTTAAAGGGCTATCTTAATAATATATTTTTACCTTCCAATATGCTCAATTTTACAGATGTTGAAAATTTAACTCTAGAATCCTTGAAAGAACAGATAATCAGTGCAGTTAATAATTTATATGAGCAAAAAGAGCGGGATTTCGGACTGGAACATATGAGGGAAATAGAGAGGGTAATTTTGCTTAAAGTGGTTGATATGAAATGGATGGACCATATAGATGCGATGGATCAATTGCGTCAAGGTATTGGATTAAGGGCTATCGGCCAAGAGGATCCCGTAAGGGCATATCAGATTGAAGGATTTGATATGTTCCGGGAAATGACAAATAGCATACAAGAAGATACAGTTAGATACCTGTTCAGTATAGAAAAAGAAGTAGTTGTTGAAAGGGAACCGGTAACAGAACCGATGGATGCAAGCCATGGAGGGGAAAATACAGGCGGTACTACTGTACGAAAAAAGAGTAAGATAGGACGCAACGAACCCTGTCCTTGTGGAAGCGGTAAAAAATACAAAAAATGTTGCGGTAGATAAGAAGGTATTGAGAAATTTAGTACTATGTTTTCTGTTATTTTGTCATTGCTATGAAAGCCCCACATCTTTGTCATCCCGAGACGGACAGAAT
>CAYLIZ010000067.1:0-1324 GCA_964383985.1 uncultured Alkaliphilus sp.
AATTTTAATAATTAATTCGTTGTGTTGGTAGTTGAATATTTAATAAAAGATTAACTAGCATAACAAATCAATTATTATTTTATCATAAAAATATAATTTTTGATTTTAAATACTCCTTAAAGAGAAAAAACAATCACTTCTGCTCACAACAGGGTGATTATAAGAATAATTTAAGCTAATTATTTAAGGCAATCACACTTTCGTAAATCCGATTATCTTTCCGATTATCTTGTTGAGATTATACTATAAAAGGCAAAGTAAACAGTTTTGATATAATTTTTGTAATTTTCATATCAAGTACGATATTAAATATTGTATTCTGCTTTTTCTTCTGCTACCAACTTGCCATTATTTCTTTCGTTTTCACAAAACCCCTTGAACAAGTAAATATTCGGCAGATTTGTAAGGACAATAAATAAATTTTCTTGTATTTTAATATATGATTGTTTTTTTGCTATAAATTTAAACCTTTCTAACAAAAACTCACCGGTCACACCCAAAAAATCCGAAAGTTTTTCTATATTTCCAATTCCCATTTTTACTGCATTTATAATTTCATCTAAAGGAAGTAAATATTCCGTAGCCCATTTTAAAGCAGCAAGTTCTGTTTTATTCAAATTTATCCTATCGGCAATATTATAACATTCTGCCGAAGAATCGCCTATAGATGTAAAATGATGTCCTAATTCTTCCGCAAGCACACAGGTAAACAATTTTTTATCCGATACTATGTTTTCATTAATGCCTATTATAGGCAGGCAACCATCTGCTTTATAATATATACCTTGTATAGTGGGCGAAAAATCTACATATTCAACGATAATATTTTCCCTTTTTATTAAATCAAATAACATTTCAAGTTTCATAACATCCCCCCGATGTTAACAATAGTTTAACGATAGTTTTTATGACATAACCTAAGATTCCTCGTTTCACTCGGAATGACAACAGTAAAGCTGTTATTTATTGTTTCGCTATTGTTAAACTATTGTTTACCCATCGTTCAAATATTTATGCCTGATGAATTCCTTAAAAGTTTCTATCTCCTTTATCGCCTCATCAGGCAAATCATCTTCATATCCATCAGATCTACTGAGGGCTAATGTTTCTATAGGTGTTCTAATATCGGTTTTTCCTAGAAGAAAATCTAATGATACATCAAAGAAATCTGCTATTTTTTTTAATGTAGCAATGTCAGGCTCTCGTATTCCCTTTTCATAACTGCTTATAGTTTGTTGCGATATACCGAATTTTTTGGCTAAATCATTCTGTTTTAGGCCTTTTTCTTGCCGCAGCTGTCTTATACGTAACATTTTATAATTTC
>CAYLIZ010000067.1:1424-4059 GCA_964383985.1 uncultured Alkaliphilus sp.
TAGATATTTGATAGGGATTGTATATTATTAGGGTCTTACATATGTGTAATTCTTGTAGATTATCTTAAAAAAGTTAACTAATGTAATGAGTTAATTTTAAATAATGATAACATTTTAGTCTGTGTTGCGATAATTATATTGAAGGGGGATATAAAAATAGGCAGGCGTAAATTTCCCACGCGGGATGAGTTTTATAAAACTATTATAAAATTGAAAAAAGAAAGGGAAAAAAAGCGTGAAGCAATATACCTGGCGTATCTTAAAGAACAAAAATTTAAGCAAAAATTATAAAGAAAGAAGGGGTACAGTGAAAATATATATAGATCCGGGCCATGGTGGAAGTGATTCGGGTGCTGTGGGACCTACCGGTTTAAAAGAAAAAGATATAAATTTAAATATTGCTATTAATATTAAACGGATATTACAGAATCATGGTATCAATGCTGTGTTAACCAGACAAGATGACAGCAGGATGGAATTAGCTGCCAGGGTTAAGGTGGCAAATGACAACAAGGCGGATTATTTTATAAGCATCCATACCAATAGTTCTTCTAATTCTGAAGCTATAGGTACCGAGACTTTTGCTTTTGCAAATTCTGATTCGGGCACGAAGTTAGCCGATGCTATACAAAGGGCGCTTGTAAGTGAAATAAATTTAACGGATAGAGGAGTGAAATATGAAAGTTTTTTTGTATTAAAGAATACCAAAATGCCTGCCGTGTTAGTAGAAGTAGCCTTTATTAACAATCCCGGAGAGGGAAAATTGTTAAAGGATAAAAATTTTTTGTATAGAGCGGCGGTAGGTATTTCTAAGGGTATATTAACATTTGTAGGCGTGGAATATAAGGAGGATAATAATGCGGATAACAACATAAGCCTATGGGCTAAAGATGCCATGGAATGGGCAACTAGTAAAGAAATAAATTTAACCGATGGCAGTATGCCTAAAGAGGCTGTAAGTTTAGAAAGGTTAATAGCAATTTTATATAGATATTATAATTTGTTCGACAAATAGAAAATAACATTAATTATTGTTTATCATATTGATTGCAGTCCGGAGGAATATCTCCAGGCTTTTCTTTAATGCATTCTTGATAGCAATAAGGATCAACATGAACAATTACATCTTTTACATTTTTTATTTCTTCTTTAATTATATTTTCTACTTCCTTAGCTATTTCATGCCCTTCGCATACGCTGATGTCAGGGTTTACACATATCTTAATATCAACAAAAACTTTTGATCCATGTTGGCGGGTTCGTATATCGCTTATATTTTTGGTATCGGTTTTATTAACAATGATATCTTTTATATTATCTATTTCATCAGTATGTATGGAAATATCTATTAACTGTTGGAAACAATCTATAAAAATTTCGATACCAACCTTTATTACAATTGCAGAAACAGCTAAACCGGCTAAACTGTCTAAAATATATATGCCATATTTTGAGCCTAATATTCCAATAAATGAAGCCACCGAAGAGAGGGCATCAGAACGATGATGCCACGCATCAGCTATTAATGCTTGGCTTTGCTCTTTTGTGCCAATCTTAAAGACAATCCTATATTGTACCTCCTTTATAACTATAGAAATAAAGGCAGCAAATAGTGCAAAATAAGTAAAGTGTACTTCTTTCTTTTGTATTATAGCTATGAATGCACTATATCCAATTTTTATACCTACATAAATTAATACCACTGACAGCAGAAATGTGGTTATTGTTTCAATTTTTTCGTGACCATAATGGTGTTCTTCATCCCTGGGTTTTTGTGCCATTACCATGCCTATAATGACCCCTATAGATGTTATTACATCGGAACCGGAGTGAAGTCCATCGGCTATTAATGCAGTACTATTGACCATTAACCCGGCTATTATTTTGATAATTAATAACAATATATTCATCAAAATTGTTATAATTACCGTTCTATTAATATTTTTGATCTTAGATGTGTTTTCATTCATAATAAATGGCAACTCCTTATTATCAATTGGAATCTATGCAATTATTATATGCAAAATTTATATATTTGTAAACCATAGAATTGCAATATCTTAAATTTATTTAACAAGGGTTATCAATTGATAATAAAATTCATAACAATAAGGGTGATTTTTAATAAATAAAAACTATCCTTGTAGTGTATATGCTATTATTTGCTACTGGCAATTTTTGTAATATCATAAGGTGTTTCTTGATATACATAATAGTTTAACCAGTTAGAAAATAATAAATTAGCATGGCTCCTCCAAATAACCCTAGGGGGTTTAGATGGATCATTATCATGAAAGTAGTTTTGCGGTATTTCAATTTCTTTACCGGCAGCCACATCTCTATCATATTCTTCCTTGAGGGTTAAGGGGTCGTACTCTGAATGTCCGGTTACAAAAATTTGTCTTCCGTTTTCAGAAGCGATTATATAAACGCCACTTTCTTTTGATTCTGATAGGATTTTTAGTTCGGGAATATTTTTTATGTCTTCTTTTCTAACTTCCGTATGTCTGGAATGCGGTACATAAAAATAATCGTCAAAGCCCCTAAGTAGTTTTACATTTAATTTGTTTATGGTATGTCCGAACACTCCGAATATTTTCTTTGGCAAGGGGTATTTTTTAATATTGTAATGATG
>CAYLIZ010000067.1:4159-7774 GCA_964383985.1 uncultured Alkaliphilus sp.
TTATAAGGCGTTTTCCTCTCATCTCTTAGGTTAACACACCTACAGGATTTAGCACCATACATATCACACAGTATGCCGGTTGCCGGGTTTCATAGGGCCAGTCCCTCCACCACTCTTTATAAGAGCTTATTATTAGATTTACAATATATAATTTATCATTTAATAAAGTATATGTCAAGAAAAGTTTTAAATTAGACGGAACAGTTGAATTTGGATATATAAAAGGTTTTCATTATTTTTTATTCCAAATACAGCCGATATTGCAGTGAAAACATAGGTATCTGTCATCTCTATAGCCCATATAATGAAGGGTAGCGGTGGGAGACACTAGGCCGAACCTTTTTCTCAGCCTTTCTATGTCCCTGAATTTCTGATAATGAAAATATGCATAGGTTTTAGGTAGTGTTTCATTTCCAAAGCCATCAATTCCTATATCACGTGCGACATCGCGGAGAATGTTGCATGCCTCTTCTTCGTTAAAGGTTGTATTTGTATCTTTTTTAGGGAAAATATAGTCCTCATCTTTGAATTTTTCCATATAACTCTCAATTTCTTTCCAAAAATGCGGTTTTATTATCTCATCTGCCTTGTTCTTTTTAAATTCTATTAAATCCTTTTTTGTAAGATTGATGAGTTCTTGTAACTTAAGGCCCGTATTAAATCCTGTTATAAAAAGGTAATAGATTTCTTGGCAGATGCCGGCGAGTTTTTCTTTTAGCTTTTCTATCTGCAGGATATTATGAATCGCTTTATCCTTATACATATATTCTTCTCCTTTCAAGAATTTACCCTGTCAATTATCTTGTTTCATGGATTTTATCACAAATTTTTGAAATGTTTATTATAACTCCCTTGATTTTATTATAGACTACAACTAGTGGTTGCAAATGTCAATATGCAAATATACAAATATATTACTTCGGGTGTTGGCAGAGAATTCCGATTTTTTACGATGTTTTTTCTTGTACTAACTAAATCAGCGTTATATAATACATATATTAACTGTAAAGGATAAAGATTTATGCTGCCTAGGGCAAATTTCAAATCAGATATATCTGCATATAAGCAATTGGGGCATCAAATAATAATTGAAAACAACAAATATAAATAAAAGGATGAAGAAGAAAGGTGGTGGCAACCCCGGTTTTCGGCATATAATCTTAGAAATCGGGAAAACCATGTTAAAATTGAGCAATATATCTAAGTCTTATAACAAGGGAGCAATAAAGGCCGTGGACGATATAAGTCTAGATATCAGAACAGGAGAGGTGTTTGGATTTTTAGGGCCTAATGGAGCCGGAAAGACCACTACTATAAAAATGGTGGTAGGCTTATTAAAGCCGGACAGCGGCAGTATTATGGTAGGTGGAGTTAATGTGTGGGAAGAGCCATTAAGGGCTAAGTCCATGATTTCCTATGTGCCGGACAGCCCGGAAATATATGACAAATTAAAGGGCATACAATATTTAAATTTTATAGCGGATATGTATGGGATTTCAAAAGATAAAAGAGAGGAAAAGATGGAATATTATCTAGACATGTTCAATATAAAAGACGCTGTAGGGGATATAATAGGGAGTTATTCTCGTGGGATGAAACAGAAGTTAGTCCTCACGTCCGCTCTTATGAATGAGCCGGAATTATTTATATTAGATGAGCCTATGGTAGGGCTGGACCCAAAATCTTCCTTCAATCTTAAGGAAACTATGAGGCAAATGTGCGACAGAGGGAAGACTGTATTTTTTTCAACCCATGTATTGGAGGTAGCAGAGAAATTTTGCGATAGGATAGCAATAATCAATAAGGGGAAATTAGTAGCTATGGGTACTATGGAGGAATTGAGGTCTCATGCTGAAAAAAAAGAAACCTTAGAAAATATATTCTTGGAGTTGACAGAATAATGGAAAAGATAATTTCATTAATTAAAACGGATTTTAATACTACATTTGGTTTGTCCTCTATAGCATATAGTTTTAAAAACAAGAAAAATAGATGGCAGATTATAGTTTTTGGTATAGCTATGCTATCGCTTTTACCGACTTATTTTCTATTAGTAAAATCATTAGGCAAGATCTATAATATATATAATCAAATAGGTCAAAGATCCATGTTTTTATTGTCAGGCTTTCTAATAGCTCAGATAATAGTATTTATATTTGGATTGCTTTATGTAATGTCTAAATACTATTTTTCAAATGATTTAGCTCAGTTGGTTCCATTACCTATTAAACCATCCTATATACTGGGTTCAAAATTTGCAACCTTGATGATTAGTGAATACCTGACTTTGTTACCTATTATATTACCATTTATATTTATTTACGGAACAAGGGGTGGTGAAGGAGTTCTTTATTGGATATATTCCTTCTTATTAGTTGTGATGCTTCCTGTAATACCGTTGATTTTGTCTTCTATTTTGGTAATGTTCTTTATGAAGTATACAAACATTGGAAGAAAAAAGGATTTAATTAGAATATTGAGCGCAGTACTGTTTATTATATTAATGGTATATATTCAACTTAAAATAAATACTATAACTCAAAAAGCTTTGCTTCAAGGAGATGATTTTCTAATAAATTTAGTAAAGGATTCAAATTTATTGGTTAAAAATTTAGGCTTAGGATTTCCACCATCTATGTGGGCATCCCTATCCTTATCAAATTATTCAAATATAATGGGATTAGGTTATTTGTTAATATTCGTAAGTGTAGGAGTGTTGGGTTTTATAATTATGATATTCTTGTCTGAAAATCTTTTCTTTGATGGATTAATAGGAAATATTGAATTTTCTGCATCCAAGGGTAAAGCTAGGAAAAGATTGTCTGTAGGAAACTTAACTAAACAAACAAAGCCATATTTGGCTCTAGCTAAAAAAGAAATAATAATGCTTTTTAAGACACCAATATATTTATTTAATTCTGTTGGTGGGGTAATTGTGGTACCTATAATAATGGTTATGACTGCTATATCCGGCGGAGAAGAATCTATGGAATCGGTAGTTAAATTTATAGAAACTAAACCTGAATTTATAGCTTTAGTGGGTATAGGATTTATAACATCTTTGGGGATGTTAAATAGTATAGGCGCTACTACCTTTTCCAGAGAAGGTAAAAATTTTTGGATACAAAGGACACTGCCTATAAAAGCAAGGGATCAGATAATTGGAAGAATTTTATCTTCTATTGCAATTCAAATATTAGGATTAGTTGCTTTATTAGTTGCTTTAGCTTTTATTATAAGGCTTAAAATATCAACAATTATTCTTATAACTGTGCTTGGTCTTTTAGGCAGTATTCCGATGACACAAATAGGCATGATAATAGATATAATAAGACCGTTACTGACATGGACTAATCCGCAGCAGGCTATGAAGCAAAATCTCAATGTACTGATTGGAATGGGCTTAGGCACTTTATATGCCGGTGGGATAGGATATTTAATATTTAATTTAATAGGTAAGGTTAATATGAATCTGATATTCATAGGATTAACTGTGATTTTTATTGTTTCAAGTATAATATTGTATTATATTTTGGAGGGATTGATTAAAAAACAGTTTGAGGTTCTTGAATAAACAGTTTAATTTAGATGAGGGATTAATGTACAATTGTTTAA
>CAYLIZ010000068.1:0-2627 GCA_964383985.1 uncultured Alkaliphilus sp.
GCGCCTGTACCATTTGCGACACAAGAAATTGCATTTTCTGCAATATGTACGGAAATGCCTGTCCGCTCTTTAATTAATTTATCAAAACCCCAAAGAAGAGTACCGCCACCGGCCATAATTATTCCATGATAAGCAATGTCAGCGGCTAACTCCGGGGGGGTTCTCTCTAACACGCTATGTACGGCATATGCAATAGATGATACAGATTCTTTCAATGCACCTAAGATTTCTTCACTATTTATTTTTATATTAACCGGCAAACCCGAAATAAGATTTCTTCCCCTTACATCCATGCATACTTGTTCTTCCCTTGAATATGCACCACCAATATTAATTTTAATGTTTTCCGCCGTTCTTTCACCGATCATAATATTATGTCTTTTTCTCATATACCTAATAATTGCTTCATCAAATCTATCGCCTGCTATTTTAATGGATGTATTTACAACTATGCCCCCCAAGGATATAACTGCAATATCCGTGGTTCCCCCACCTATATCGACAATCATATGCCCATTTGGCTGTGCAATATCTATTCCTGCACCTATAGCTGAAGCGATTGGCTCTTCTATTAAATACGTGACCCTTGCCCCTGCTTCATTGGTAGCATCTATAACAGCTCTTTTTTCAACTTCTGTTACCCCGCTTGGAACGCATACAATTATCTTGGGTTTAAAAAATAACCTTCTTCCGATTGTTTTCTGGATAAAATATTTTAACATCCTTTCTGTTACATCATAATCCGAAATAACCCCATCTTTCAGTGGTTTAATGGCAACTATGTTGCCGGGTGTTCTTCCCAGCATTCTGCGTGCTTCCTCTCCCACAGCTAATACCTGGTTTGTATTTTTTTCAATCGCAACTACAGAAGGTTCTTGCAATACTATACCTTTTCCCTTTACAAATACCAAAACACTGGAGGTTCCCAAATCTATACCAATATCTGCTCCGAATCCAATCATTCTTTTCCCCACTTTCATATGTTTATTTATTTTTTTATCTTCTTTATAATATTAATTAACCATAATTATCTAATAAAAAATTCTATCTTTCTCAACTATGTATATTTCGCCATCTTTACAAAAATCCCTTCTTTATTAGCAATTTAATATTTATTTTAGACAATAGCTAGTTGAACGATGGTTGAGCAAGGTATTTAGTAAAAAATACATTCGATTACGGTTTCGAAGGGGTAATAAGAACATAATAATACCAGTCATTAATTTATCAGCTTACACTAAATAAGCCGATAGATTAATGACTGGTATATAGCAAACTATTATTATTTTATCTTTTTTTGTTCATTGCCTTATATTTCATCTTCGTAGCTTCGCCACCTCTTATATGCCTTTCTGCTTTATTGATATCAAGTACAACTTTTACTTGACGAGCCTTCAGAGGGTTTATCTTAGGAAGTCTCTCTGTTACATCTTTATGGACTGTTGATTTACTGACCCCATATACACGAGCTGCCTGCCTAACGGTCGCTCCTTTCTTAATAATGTAATCAGCTATTTCAACAGCCCGCTTTTCTATATACTCCTTCACAGCTAACCCCCCTCTATTATAGTGTCTTAGTCTATAATATGAAAGGGGTTAGCATTTTAGAATTATTTTATGGATAAACATACCGGATATTTGATTAAAAAATATAATTAATTATTATACTGAAATTTCTCCCAAATATAGCTCCGGATCTACAAATTTATCATCCTTGAGTACCTGAAAATGTAATAATGGACCTTCTAATGTTTTGACAGATGCTGTTTTGCCTACTGCACTGATAGTTTGTCCTTTCTTAACCTTTTCTCCTACCTCTACCATCGCATCTGTAGAGAGATTGCTGTATATGGTCAATAACTCATTATCATGCTTGATTACAATACTAATCCCCATAATGGTATCATTAAGAATTTCTACTACCTCACCATCAAGCACTGCCTTTACCGGTGTCCCTTCGGCTGCCTGTATATCTACTCCTTTGTGAGTACTCCATTGATCTAAGGTTTTGTGATACACCAGGCGATCATCTGCAAAGGGTAATATTAATTTGCCTGTTACCGGTATGGCCATATCTTCTGTAATAGAGATCTCGCCGCTATCTCCTGAAGCGAAAGTTTCCTTTGTCTTTCCGTTTTTACCATCCTTTTCTGCAGGGGTTTCCTTTATTTTTTCTTTCGATTTTTCCTTTGAATCCTTTTTGGGATCTTTAGAAGGTATTTTTTCATCTTCTTCAGGTTTCCCTTCACCTATTTTACCTGTTTCCTTCGTTTCATCAGCTTCTTTGTCGTTGTCTTCATCATCCTCTACTAAAATAACCTCCGGCTGTTCATCTTCTTCAAATGGAATAGTAGGGTCCCCCCCGATAAAATAATCCCCTTTCTGATTATCAACCCAAAAAGCTGTTGCAGCAACAATAATTAAACATAGTATTAAAATAATGTAAAATCCCTGTTTGTCCATAATTTGATAGAATATTTTTTTGGTCTTCTTGTTTTTATTATCTTTATTATCGTTGTTATTATTGTTTTCTGACGACACTAAACCCACCTCCTAATACAAAATAAAACAAAATTACATCTTTTGCTCTATTATTGCCATTTAGAAGGGTTCTATACAATTTAAGG
>CAYLIZ010000068.1:2727-7229 GCA_964383985.1 uncultured Alkaliphilus sp.
ACCTCTATACCGTTAATTATCTTTATGGCTTCTTAAAACACTGAGGCTAACCCCTTGGTAATAATGCTTTAAAATTTCGCTAAATGTACTGCCCTGTTTAGCCATTCCGTTAGCTCCCCATTGGCTCATACCTACACCATGACCATAGCCTTTGGTTGTAAAGTGTATATCTTTGCCTTTGACCTTTACTGAAAAGTTGGCAGACCTAAGATCAAACAGTTCCCTGACCTCTCTCCCTGTTAATTCTTTATTGCCTATTTTTATTTTTTTGATATTACCCCCATTACTTCTTTCTAATATATTTATTTCAGATGCAATTTTTCTTGTATTTATTTTAAAATCCTTATGCTTCGCCTTAATCCCGGCCACAAAATCCTTTATGGTAATCTTACAGTTATCTACCAATACCGGAGAACCCTCCTCATAAGGACTTGATACGCTGCGTAAGTAAGGTACAGTCCTCGCAAATACGTCCTCCGAATTTTCCGTAAGACCTCCACTGGTGGAATGATATAATGGCTCTATCGGTTGCATATTATATGTCATAATAATACCCTTGGTGGACGCCACCGCTTCTTCAATTCTGGGCAGATATTCCTTCATCCACTTTTTGCCATGCCTTTCCCTGAGCGCTTCTACAGACAGCCACTCTTGACAATGAAGATGGCTAGTACACACAATTGCCCCGGGATGCTCAGGGTTTCCTCCCCTGTCGCCATACGTAAATTTCCTCCAAAGTGCATAGGTTCGGGCTGCTACTGCTTGGGCTTTTAAGGCCTCCATTTCAAAGGCAGCCGGTGCCTCTGCGGCTACAACTCCTATGATATATTCCTCTAACCCTAACTCCATATTTTTTTTCGTATTATGATTATATACAGTTATAATCAAATCCGATTCTACAATCTGCTGTTTTGATGACATGTCCCTATTTGAAATAGATATATCGCAACTTGAGATTATAAACATTGGCATGAGTAAAATGGCAACAATCAAAAAAATAATTCCGAAAAAAATACCCCTCATTCGCCACAGCTCCTTATACTAGAGGTCGAGGAATCACGGGGACGGGACCCTCCGGCACTCCAATCTTTGGCTCTCTGCCATCTAGTATAAGTTATATGTGACAAATTAAGGGGTTAGAATTAAAATTTTATTTTCTGTATATATTCGCTCCTAAAGACCTCAATTTTTCCTCTATATTTACATACCCTCTATCAATATGATGAATATCCATAATTTCTGTTGTTCCTTCTGCTACCAAGCCTGCTAAAACTAAAGCCGCTCCTGCTCTCAAGTCCGTAGCCTTTACCGGTGCGCCCAAAAGATTGTTTTTACCTTCAATAATGGCACTGCGTCCTTCAATTCTGATATCCGCACCCATTCTTTTTAATTCACTGACATGCATAAACCGATTTTCAAATACAGTTTCTATAGCAATGCTTGTACCTTCTGCAATACTCATTAAAACCATAAATTGGGACTGCATATCCGTGGGAAAACCGGGATAGGGCATGGTTTTTATATCCACAGCCTTTGGCCTATTATGTGCTACAACCCTTAAACCGCCATTTTCCTCTTTTACATCTACCTCGCATTCCCTGAGTTTTGCAATAATGGGCTTTAAATGATCCGGCACTACATTATTTATTAAGACATTTCCTCCGGTAATTGCCGATGCAATCATATAGGTTCCTGCCTCTATTCTATCCGGTATAACTGTATGGGTGGCGCCTTTAAGTTTTTTTACGCCATTAATTTTAATAGTATCTGTACCTGCACCTCTGATATCCGCGCCCATTTTGTTTAAAAAGCTTGCCAGGTCTGTAACCTCCGGTTCTTCTGCTGCGTTTTCAATAAATGTTTGTCCTTCGGCTAATACAGCCGCCATCATAATATTTTCTGTTGCGCCCACACTTGGGAAATCTAAATAAATATTATTTCCAATTAATTTTTCCGCCGATGCTTCTACAAAACCATGGCCCAATTCAATTTTTGCACCTAATGCTTTAAATCCTTTTAAATGTAAATCTATGGGTCTTATGCCTATGGCACATCCCCCCGGCATAGAAATTCTCGCTCTTCCCATTCTGGCTAACAAGGGTCCCATAACTAAAAAGGAGGCCCTCATTTTTCTGACTAATTCATAAGGCGCTTCTACTTCATCTATACAATGGGCAAGCACTTCTATCTTGTCCCTTCCCGGACGTTTTACATCTGCACCAAGACTTGACAACACCTCACAAATTACATCTACATCAATTAAAGCAGGTACTTCTTCTAAAATACAGCTGCCTTCCGCAGATAATAAAGTTGCGGCTAATATTGGCAAAACAGCATTTTTGGCCCCATTTACACAAACTGTTCCCTGCAGGGGCCCACTTCTTTCAACGATAATTTTACACAACTCTCCTTCCTCACTTTCTATATCAGTTAAATTTTAAATCCTTGTCCCTATATAAACTAAGATTAAATTCAGAAGGAGTTTTAATTTCTCCCAAATTCTAAAACTTTTTATGACCTTGTTACTCTGAGTATTGGCGAAAAGCCTAGATCCTTCGTAGGCACCATTAATACTGTCCATCTCAGAATGACATACAGTTAGGTTTTTTCTAACCTCTAATCTCCAACCTCTAACTGCTAATATACGCGACTGCGAAATATATTTATTTAACATGGGATTAGTAAGCTATAGTTATCAAAGGAGTAGCAATCCATAAATATGTTTTGTCCTCGTATTCGCTATATCTCATGGCTAACTGAATATTTACGTCTTTTCCTCCATAGGTGATATAGGAACTGATCAGTGGACTGTAGGCAGTGATGCTGGTAAAAAATTCGTCTTCTAAGACTTCTGTTTCTTTTGCCTTTAAAAAATTCAATATGTCTTCCTGCTTTTGTTTTTCCTCTGCTTTGTTAAGTTTGCCTGATTGTACTCCTGTTAAATTAATAGTGATTTCTACTTTGTTTTGATACTTTTCCATAAATTTCTGTACCTGATTACTAATGCCCACTATTCCTTTATATCCTTTATTTTGAACTATGTCAACAATAATATGTGTTTCGGGTTGTTCCTCTATTTGGTTACTGAGTAATTTTATTACTGTCATATTTCCATCTTCGCTCGGTATGAACGTTATAACCTCGTTATAGCCTTCGTCTTCTGTCTTCTGTTCTAAAATGATTTCTTCCTCGGTATCAAGCAATTCCTCGAAATCACTTTGATGTTGAGAATCATGCATGTTGCTCATATCGATAATTGTAACTTTTTCATCTATATTTAAAATTTGCATTATATCTTTTTGTTTTGATTTTATTTCTTCCATAGTTAGAAATGTATCAGGAATAAAAGTTGATATATTTATATTAAATTCCTCCATTTGAAAACCACCTGCTTCTACGGCTTCCAAGAGCAGCATTTCTTCTTGTAATCCTTGTATATCTACATTTTTGGTGGCTTGTGCTGATATGTTATATAGAAATCCTGTAAATAAAATTAAAATAAGTCCTAATAAGGAATATTTTTTCATAATGTATTTTCTTCCTTTCCGACCGCATAATAAACAGGAAAAGGATTTAAAATTGTAATAAGATATTAAAGGGGGACAAGAAAAAACACCTATATTACAACCTAAATCCTTCCTCCTGTTTTAATTATTGACCTGAAAAAAGAAGTCTATACATTATTTATTAATTTTTTTGCATTAATTATTTTTTATATTTACCGGCATAACAAGTTAATTTAATTTATTTTAAAACCTTTTTCCCGGCAAATTCTATAGCTCTCTTTGCTACTACATTTAAAGCGTCTACAAAATTTCCCTCTAACACGCATATTTCATTTGCTACAGAAAGCTCGGTACAACCCAATATAAATATTTCCACTCCTTTAGCCTTAAATTCCTCTACCGCACTGTATATTCCATCTATCTGAATTTCTTTTTTTCCCCCTTTAATTCCGTATATTATATCCATAATAGAACTCTGTGTTTCTTTTCTAGGATTTATAACCTGAATATTTTGTTTATTAAAGTACAGATCATATATTTTGGCTTTTAAAGTCCCGTCCGTACTTAATAGTCCGATTTTTTTATTATTTGGATAATTTAATTGTATAAATTTTACAGTCTCCTCGATCATATTTAAAAAATCAATATTTATTTTTTCTTTTATATTTTCATAAAAATAATGAGCTGTGTTGCAGGGCATGACTAAAAAATCAGCACCTGCTTTTTCCAGCCTGATTGCGGATTTAATCAGTTCTTCGGTAGGGTCTTCTCCCTTCCCTAATAGAAAAGCAGTTCTGTCGGGAATATTAGTATTGTTATCTATCAGCATGTGTATATGTTCCTGATCATTTTGTGCATCTGTATTAATAATTATTTTATTAAACAAATTCACTGTGGCCAAAGGCCCCATTCCACCTATTATACCTAATGTTTTACCCATAAATTTAATCTCTTCTTTCTTAATTATATCTGACAAGCAAATAGAACCGCCGAATC
>CAYLIZ010000069.1:0-4127 GCA_964383985.1 uncultured Alkaliphilus sp.
AAACGCCTACAATAGTTATAATATACAAAATATCAATTATAAATTTCTTTTTATCATGATAAGTCAATTCTTCCACCTACTTTTTTAGTCTCACCTTCTGCTCCAACAATTTTTTCTTTTTTTCGGCCTTGTGCAATTTAAAATTATACTAACATTAAATCGGCATAATTATATTATATACTTTGTTGTTTTAATTTTCTACCAATTCGCCCAAATCCCTTGTTATTTTCCTTGATAATGACCTAATACTGATAAGATAATATTTATATAGCCGGCTTGCAAAGGATATTGTTAAAACCTTGCAACCGGCTAAATCCTACTCCCTTAATTTCTTAAATTTCTATATACCATCTCGCCTACAGCTAACATTACTGAATTATAAAATTCTTTATCTTGAAATAATTTCTTAAATACATTATCCCTTTCTTTATTTTTCCTGTATAATTTAAAGGCTATATCTTCAAAATCTTTTGGAAATATACTGTTTTTAAATACCTCACTATCATTTTTCTTAGCATAAATCGTTAAGAAATCTTTTTTAGCACCCTGACTGGCTTCTTTATATATATGATCTATAACTACTCTATCCTGTTCAGATAAATTTTTGCCATACCTTTCATTAATTCTTTTTATTATTTCATCCAGAAAATCTTCATCATCCTTTAATGAACCTGATGTATCCAGTTCCCCGTAACTTAGAGTAGTTTCCTTTGTAGTAGGATTTAAAGTTATATCCCCTTTAAAAGTTTGTTCTAGTTTAAAAAATTCTAACTTCAATTTATCTTCTAAATCTAAACTTATTCTTTCCGGTCTAGGTAAAAGCTTTTGCAAATAAGACGCAAATACATATTCTTTATGCAATTCTTTGTCATACATTCTGGTTATCTGAATTATATAAGAGTACCACTTTGTAAAGTTTCTAATAGTCTTTCTAAATTTATATTGTTCTTCCTCGCCCAATTCTATATAGCCCCTAACGATAGGTTTCATAAGGGATGTTATTTTACCTAAATCCCTATCTGTTTGTTTGCCTTCTTTGTAATATATTTTAGTAAACTTTTCTATATCTTCATCGTTATACAATCTAAAATCTCTAAGTAATATCTGAGTGTCATATATAAGGTTTACATTTATAGTTTCATCTAAAATAGTGGTTTCATAGTAAGGTTTAAAAGCTTCTTCTATTTCTTCTTTAGTATTGACAAAATCTAGTATAAAAGTATCTTCTTTACCCGGTGCTATCCTATTTAATCTCGAAAGAGTCTGTACCGCTTTGACGCCCCTTAGTTTTTTATCTACAAACATAGTGTGAAGTAAAGGTTCATCAAACCCTGTCTGATATTTTTCTGCTACTACTAACATATTAAAATCATCTGAGGCAAATTCAGCAGCCAATTGATTTTCCCTAATAGTTGTCCCATCTTTTCTTTTATTCATCTTCTCCTCTGTATATTCTACACCCATGTCATTTATAATACCTGAAAAAGCTGCTAATATTTCTAAATCATCATAGCCTTTTATATCTATATACCTCTTAATTTCATTATAATATCTAATGGCATGAAGTCTTGATGCTGTAACTACCATAGCCTTTCCCCTGCCACCTATTTTATTTTTTGTAATATCTCTAAATTGTTCCACAATTATTTGAGTCTTTTGTTGAAGAGTATAAGGATGTAAAGAAGCAAATCTATTTATAGTTCTAACAGCAGTAGATGAAGGTACTTCCGGGTTTTCTGCTATATCTTTTGCTATTTTATAACAAGTTTCATAGGTCATATAATTTTGAAGTACATCTAATATAAAACCTTCTTCTATAGCTTGTCTCATGGAATAATTATGATAAGCTTCTTTAGTGCCATATTTTGTTCCCGTTCCGAATAAATCTATAGTTTCTTTTTTTGGAGTTGCTGTAAATGCAAAAAAGGATAAGTTATTATGCTTACCTTGGGATAATATTTCTCTAACTAATTTATCTTCACTATCTAAAGCTTTTTCTTCTTCTATGCCTTCTAATTCTACAAACTCCCTAAGCGCTTCTTCCGTATCGGCCAAAGCTGTTTTCATCATTTTGACACTGCTTCCCGACTGACTTTGATGTGCTTCATCTACTATTACTGCATATCTTTTGCCTTTAGCATCGTCTACTTCTTCGTATATAATAGGAAACTTCTGCAATGTAGTGACTATTATTTTTTTATTATCGTTTAAAGCATCTTTTAAATCTTGAGAAGTTTTGTCTTTCCCTATAGTCTCTACTACTCCAGGGGTATGGTCAAAGCTCATAATAGTTTCTTGCAATTGCCTGTCCAGCACTCTCCTGTCTGATACTATTACTATAGATGTAAATATAGGATTATTATCTTTATCATGTAGGTTTGATAATCCATAGGCCAGCCAGGCTATAGAATTACTTTTGCCGGAACCTGCACTGTGTTGAATTAAATAGTCTTTACCTGTTTTATTTATTTTTACATCTTCTATTAGTTTTTTAACTACGTCTAATTGATGGTATCTAGGGAATATTAATCTTTTTTTTGTAGTTTTTATTTCTTTACCATTCTTAAAACTTACTTCTGTCTTTTCTTCGAGATGCATAAATCTCTGAATTATATCCATCAAAGTATCTTTTGTTAAAATTTTTTCCCATAGATAGGAAGTGGAATAGCCATCGGGGTTTTCCGGGTTTCCTTTTCCACCTACATTGCCTGCCCCGTTAGAACCTTGGTTGAATGGTAAAAATAAAGTATCCTTACCTTCCAGCTCTGTAGTCATCTCTGCTTCGTAATGGTCTACGGCAAAGCATACTAAAAATCTAGTGTTAAAGTGAAAACACTTTTCTTTTGGATCCCTATCATTAATAAATTGTATTTTTCCGTTATCTATTGTTTGACCTGTCAACTGATTTTTAAGTTCTAATGCTACTATCGGTATACCGTTTAAAGATAAAACCATGTCTATAGAGTTGTTGTTTTCTGTAGAATAATAAAACTGTCTAGTGCAAGTTAATATGTTTTTGCTGTAGTTATCTATTGTTTTTTTATTTAAAGTGGTTTCAGGTTTAAAAAATACAAGTTTAAACTTAACTCCTCTATCTATTATGCCATTTCTTAAAACATTTAAAAGTCCATGCATTTTAACGGATTCGTCAAATCTTTTATATAGTGATTCTTCGGATTTTTCTATATATATTTTTTCGTATCTTTCCCATTGTTTAGGCTGTGTAGATTTTATAAATGTAAGTAAGGTGTTCATGTCTATAGCTTTTTCTTTATCGTAAGTTGACATATCACCTTTTTCATATCCGCCATAGTTTATTAAGTAGCTTTCTATATCTTGTTCGAATCTTTTTTCTTTGTAGTCCATCACTCCACCTCCCTCTTACCGGTTACAGTTTCGTATATTAAAGATTTTTTGTAATTTTTCATTTCGATTAGTAGTTTTTCTTTTGATGATATTATGCTGTCTATTTGTGAACATTTTTGGTCTAAATAGGAAGATATTTGTTGTTGTTCGGGGAGTGGGGGGAGTAATACTGGTAATTTCATAAGTAACTCTTGACTTAAAGAAACTCTAGTAACTATATTCATCTCTTTAACAAAATATTTTCTATGGATTTCACTTCTGAAATAATACTTGCTAAACTCAGGTAAAAGTTTAGATTTTTTAAATGGTCTAAACCTTATGGCAAACCCTGTAAATACACTATCTTCAATATCTTCTAAACAGGTAGCTGCATAACCTATTTCCTCTTTAGTTTCTGAAGTTCGTGTAAAAAGTACATCCCCTTTTTTTGCACTATAATTTTCTCTCTCTTTTTCCGTTGAATTGACTAATCCTGAAAATTTTGATTGGTTTAATTCATAGTTTCTATATATATCTCCATAATTTATAAACGGATATCCAAACCCAAATTCCTCCCCCGCCTTATTGATACCATTTTGAAGTCTTCCCAAAAAACCAAGTCTAATTACTTTCCAATGCTCCGGTATCTCCCCTATCCACTCTATACCACTATCTTTCATAGTAATATTTTTGTTTAGTCCTTTTGTAACTACTTCTGTTATAAGAGATTGTTTGTATTTTTTATATTCTTCTATAACTTCTTTAGTTTTGGATATTATATT
>CAYLIZ010000069.1:4227-6956 GCA_964383985.1 uncultured Alkaliphilus sp.
CCACCCCTCCGGTATCTCCCCTATCCACTCTATTCCGCTATCTTTCATCTTTCTACCCAATTTTCTCACCATCCTCACTAAATAACTTCATTAGTGATTCGTTTATATCTTTTTCTATTTCTAATATTCTTTTAGATATTTCATCTGCCGGTTCCGGTTCTTCAAACTTATAAAAATATCTGGTAAAAGGTATTTCATAGCCTACTACTGTTTTTTCTTTATCTATCCAAGCTTCCGGGTTGTAAGGTAAAACTTCTCTTTTAAAATATTCCTCTATATCTTCATTTAAAGGGATTCTTTCTGTATCTCTTAAATCTGTATTTGGCTCTATTTCCCCTTTACTGTTTCTGCATATGTTAGCTTCTTCATTATGTTCGCCAAATACTTTTACTATTGCATTTCTAAGAGGTGCTCTTAATTCTACATCGTTATCCTTAAAAAGTTTGTTTATCATTTTTATAAATTTTTCTCTGTCTAACCATTCTTCATCTATTATATTTTCAAACAAATTTATTATTTTCTTTTGAGTTTCTTTTCCTTGTTTTATTAAATTTTCAATTTCCTCTTCTGTTTTTCCTTTTTGCTGTGCTTTTGTAAGCTTAGCTAAATTTTTATATTGAGTTTCTTCTTTTAATTTTTCTATTCCTGCTTTATCTATTTTAAACTTTAATCCAAGAGGGGTTTCTATAGTTATTTGATTATATCCGAAATCTGTATTGTAGAATATTTTGGACTCGCATATTTTATCCCCTACAATGTATTCTTTATTTTTAAATTCTCCATAGGCTTTTATAATTATTTCTCTACATTGCTCTGTTATGTCGTTTCTTTTATTTCCTATAGACTTTCTTCTTTTTTCAAAGGTTTTAGATGCATCTATTAATTGTACTTTTCCTACTCTGTGGCTTGGTTTGTCTTTACACATTATCCAAATATATGTAGTTATACCTGTATTATAAAAGCTATCGTTAGATAATTGTATTATAGCTTCCAGCCAGTCATTTTCTATAATATATCTTCTTATTTCACTGGGTCCGCTTCCTGCATCTCCTGTAAATAGTGGAGAACCGTTATGCACTATTGCCATTCTACCTGTGTCTTTTAGCTTTGATAAACCGTTTAAATCAAATAATTGTTGTCCGTCATTTACATAAGGTAATCCTACACCAAATCTCCCTCTATCTCCAAGTTTTGCTTCTTGTTCTACTGCCTTTCTTTCTGCTTTCCAATCTATTCCAAAAGGCGGATTACTAATACAATAATCGAAAGTGTAATTTGGAAAGGCATCTTCCGTTAATGTGTTTCCTAATTTCATATTTTGAGCCTTTCCACCTCTTATTAACATATCTGCCTTTGCTATTGCATAAGTTTCCGGATTAACTTCTTGCCCGAAAAGTGTTATTTTTGCGTTTTTATCTAAATCTTTCAATCTTTCTTCCATACAACCTAGCATTTGGGAAGTTCCCATAGTTTGGTCATATACTGTTTTTACTACGCCTTCTTTCATTAATACTTCTCTATCTTCACATATTAGTAAGTCTGTCATTAAATAAATTATATCTCTACTGGTAAAATGTTCTCCTGCTTCTTCGTCATAGGATTCTGAAAATCTTCTTACTAATTCTTCGAATATATATCCCATATCTACACTTGATATTAGATCCGGTCCCATATAAGATTCTTTTTTATTAAATTCCTGTATTATGTAAAATAGCATATTAGCATTTGCTAACCTTCCTATTTCTCTATCAAAATCAAAGTTTTGTAAAACATCTATTACATTTTCAGAAAATCCATTTATAAATGCCCTAAAATTATCTTCTATATGCTCTGAATCTGCTACTAATTTTGTAAATGAGTAAGGACTAGTATTATAAAAGTCATACCCTGATGCTTCTTTCAAAAATACGTCTTTTACTTCAAAGTCTTTAACTTTTTCGTAAGTTTCCCATACTTTTTCCCTTGTAGGTTCTAAGGCATCGTTAAATCTTTTTATTATGGTCATTGGAAGTATTATTTTTCCATATTCATGAGGTTTGTATAGTCCTCTTAGTATGTCTGCTATATTCCAAATCATATTGGCTTTTGCTTGAATATTTATACCTGTTTGTTTATATCTAATAGTTTCGTTCACTATAAAACCCCCTGTGACTATTTCGCTTAATATGTTATAAGAATTTTTCATTACACTCCGCTTCGCTCAGAACGACAGAAAACCAAGACATATCATCCTAAAACAGGCAATCTTTTCTGTAGTAATTGAACAGCATCTGTTATAAAATTGTAAATATCATTATCTGTATCTATTGTGTATAATTATAGATTATATTGATTTAATTGTATCACATTTGCCAAATTACCCATCAATATTTCCATATAATATTATCCTTTTTACATACAAAATGGACCTCTAAAAAAATGTTCCCAAAGATTGATCCAAGGGAACAAGACATATATATTTAATTAACCTTATGATATAAAATTCCAATTCATTGATATTCTTACTCTTTTACCCTTTCTATTTTCCAAATAAATTATCTATCTCTTTGTTAATTTCTTCAATATTTAAATCTTAGATGATTAAATCTTTTAAATTATATTTTTCCTTTAGTTTTAATATTCTATAGACACTTTCGTCTGTTTTATCTACCAAAATAATACCTCTTTCTACACTTTCTTTTAGTGCATTAAATACCTCAATGCCATTTTCGTTATTATGACCTACTAGG
>CAYLIZ010000070.1:0-6830 GCA_964383985.1 uncultured Alkaliphilus sp.
TGACCTATAGTTAAAAAATCACAGTCTATATTTCTTAAGTCCTTCATTACCTCTATTACTTCCTCTTCCTTCTCACCAAGACCCACCATAACGCCGGATTTAGTCAATATTGTATCATCCATTTCTTTTACTAATCTTAAAACATCTAGTGACCTTTGGTATATAGCCATAGGCCTGATTTCGCTATATAATCTTGGCACTGTCTCTACATTGTGATTAATAATCTCAGGCTTAGAATCTACCACTGTTTTGATTGCTTCTCTTTGTCCTTTTAAATCAGATATAAGTACTTCTATTATAATACTGCTATCTTTGGCCCTGATGGCATTTACAACTTTTGCAAAATGCTCTGCTCCCCCATCCGGAAGATCGTCTCTGGTAACCGTAGTAACTACAACATGTTTTAAACCCATTTCCACTGCCGCATTCGCCAAATTTTCCGGTTCTTTAGGGTTTACTTTTTCTAATGTTCCATGTGAAACATTACAAAACTTGCAATTTCTTGAACATTCTTTTCCTAATATCATAAAAGTTGCTGTTTTTCTGCTAAAACATTCCATTCTATTTGGGCAATTAGCCTCTTCGCAAACTGTATTTAATGAATATTTTTTAAGCATATCTTCTACATAATCTAAACTACGCCCTTTTGACATATCTATTCTGAGCCATTCCGGTTTTCTTTTTACAGCCATTTGCTCACCGCCTGTTATTTATTTTGTACAACTTTATGACCCAAATTATTTGCATCCATATATAAAGGTAATCTTTAACCACCTGATTATAATATACCTTATAACGGGCGACCACAGGTCGCCCCTACAGTCTAAGACTATCACAGGTCGCCCCCACAACCTAGGGCAATCATAGGTCGTTCCTGCAATCTGACCCAACCATCGTTTAACTATTGTTAAGCTATTGTTTAACCATCGTTATTTCATATCCATCATAATCTAAGTTCTTACAAAAATAATCTATAGTTAATTTGTTCATATTGTCGAAATCTGCAGTAGCACCCGTGATTTTTTCTATGGATGTAACACCCTTATCCACTATACCGCAGGGCACTATTAATTTAAAATGATCTAAGTTTGTATTTACATTAAATGCAAATCCATGCATAGTGACTTTCTGTTTTACTGCCAAGCCAATTGCAACTATCTTTTCATTGCCCACCCAAACGCCGATATGTTTATCGTTTCTGCCGGCCTTGATATTAAACTCGCTTTTCAACAAATTTATAAAAACATCTTCCACTTTAGTAACGAATTTCTTGATGCCAATTTTTTTGTCCCTTAAACCAACAATAGGATATCCTACTATTTGCCCATATCCATGATATGTTACATCGCCACCCCTGTTTGTTTTGCAAACGGATATCCCTTGTTCGTTTAAAATTTCTTCTGAAACTATAATATTTGACTGTACAGCATGTCTTCCTAGTGTAATAATTGGGGGATGCTCAACCATTATCAGAGTATCTTGTATTTTCCCATTTTGTCTTTTTTCTAAAATATCATATTGAACAGCTAAAGCCTTTTCGTATTGGCATTTACCTAAAAACAGCACTTTTAGGCTCATATAATCCACTCCCCAGCCTACCTTAGAAAAATACCCTCTGCTATATACAACAGAGGGTATTTTAAAGCTCATATTATAAATTGTGTTTTGTTACTTGGTATCTATAAATCAATGTTGCATCGTCACCTTTTACTCTTACTCCACCCTTTAAAAATTTTACTTCTTCACCGGATGGTACTGTAAATTCTGTGTCCGCTATACTATTAAGATATTCTGTTAATGCATCTGCTTGACTTGGATCAAATTTTTCCTTGACGCCCCAGGCGGCCGCTATTACAGCTTTAGGATCTCAAGTTTCACAAGCATTTTCGAGTCTATCTTTTATAGATGCTGATATGCTATTTTTTAGTGCTTCTTCAAAATTTCCATCTTGTCCAAACATTATTCTTCCTCCTTAATATTTTATATGAATTTATAGTTTAACTTTAATGCATTACTAAACCCTTAAAACAAATCTTATATATATCATCATATCAATTTACATATAAATATAAACATTCCAAAAATACTTAACATTGTTTTCCAAACCTAAAAATAAAATCAGTATTCAGGTAGAGCCAGAGCCCTACCTGAATCAAACTTTTTATTGTATTTTATTTGTTGTTTTTATTGTGCATCTTGCCACTTTAGTATCAAGTCTTTAGCTGCTTTTCTCTCA
Organism: uncultured Alkaliphilus sp.; assembly: GCA_964383985.1. Classification (GTDB taxonomy): domain Bacteria; phylum Bacillota; class Clostridia; order Peptostreptococcales; family Natronincolaceae; genus JAAZJW01. The sequence continues at coordinate 2,237 of CAYLIZ010000070.1, forward strand.
TCGATTCTTCTTACTATAGTATCATGAGGAGCCTCTTTCAGTATTTCAGGATCCCTTGCAGCCTCATCTGCTATTTTGTTCATGGCATCTATGAAAGAATCCAGAGTATCTTTACTTTCCGTTTCTGTCGGCTCTATCATTATCGCTTCGTGTACTATAAGTGGGAAGTAAACTGTAGGTGGATGGAATCCATAATCTAATAGACGTTTTGCAATGTCTAAAGTAGTTATATCATCCGCAATACCCTTTTTGAGTGCATCAAATACGCACTCATGCATGCATATTCTATCATATGGAAGTTCGTATTTTTCTTTTAAACCGGCCAATATATAGTTTGCATTAAGTACTGCTCTTTGACTTGCTTCTCTAAGTTTTGGTCCTAATGCGTAGATATAGGAATATGCTTTTACCAACACGTCAAAGTTTCCATAGAAATCTACCACTCTACCAATAGAATCCGGTCTGTCATAGTCCAAATAGTATCTGTCCCCATCTTTCTCAATCAATGGAGAAGGAAGGAAAGGTACTAAAAAGTCTTTAACGCCTACTGCACCGCTACCCGGTCCTCCGCCACCATGAGGGGTAGACATTGTTTTGTGTAAATTATAGTGACAAACGTCAAATCCCATATCCCCCGGCCTTGCCATTCCCATAATAGCGTTTATATTAGCACCATCATAGTATAGTAGTCCACCGGCATCATGAACTAATTCTGCAACTTCTTTAATGTTTCTTTCAAAAAGTCCAAGAGTACTTGGATTTGTCAACATTAATCCTGCAATTTCATCATTTAGCACAGATTTTAAAGAATCAAGGTCAACCGAGCCGTCTTCAGCTGATTTTATTTCTACAATATTAAATCCGGCAACGGCTGCTGTAGCAGGGTTTGTTCCGTGAGCAGCATCCGGAACTATAATCTTAGTTCTCTTATAGTCCCCTCTTTTTCTATGATAAGCTTTTATTATCATTACCCCTGTAAGCTCACCATGCGCACCCGCTGCAGGTTGGAGAGTCATTCTGCTCATACCTGCTACTTCTGCCAGCATTTTATCTAAACCATACATGAGTTCTAAGGCTCCTTGTACAGTCTCTTCCGGCTGATATGGGTGGATATTGACAAGCCCGGGAAGTGCTGCCATGTCTTCGTTTATTTTAGGATTGTACTTCATAGTACAAGAACCTAATGGATAAAATCCTGTATCTACTCCAAAGTTTTTGTTAGATAGGTTGGTATAGTGCCTAATTACATCTATTTCGCTTACCTCCGGCAGTCCCAGCTCCCTATCACTCAAAAATTCGCTTGGAATTAAACTGTCAAGGGCTACTTCTTCTACGTCACATTTAGGTAAGTCATATGCTCTTCTTCCTTCTTTAGAAACTTCAATTATTAGTTTATCATAATTAGTAATCACTATATCACCTCCATGACACTAGCTAATTTATCGATTTCTTCTTTAGTCCTCTTTTCTGTCACACAGATTAGTAAACCATTTTCTAACTCTTCATATTTTCTTCTTAGTTCAAATCCACCAAAAATGTCATTTTTGAATAATTCTTCATTAACTTTAGCACTATCTATATCGCTAGTTACTGCAAATTCTTTAAAGAATGGTTTGCCTTCAAATAGAGGTTTGAACTTTCCGCTCTTTGTAACCTGTTTCATTGCATAATGTGCTTTTTGTGCACATTGTGTAGCTACTTCTTTTATACCTTCTTTACCCATTGTAGATAGATACATGCCAACCATAAGAGCTACTAAACCTTGATTTGAACAAATATTTGAGGTCGCTTTGAACCTTCTGATATGTTGTTCTCTCGCTTGTAGTGTAAGAACAAATGCTCTCTTACCGTCTACATCCACAGATTGGCCTACTATTCTACCGGGCATCTTTCTTACAAGTTTTTTGGTAGACGAAAAGAATCCTATGTATGGTCCACCATATTTTAAAGCATTCCCTAGTGGCTGTCCGTCACCAATCGCTATATCAGCACCAATTTCTCCGGGACTTTTTAGTATTCCTAAAGAAATAGGATCTACATAGTTAATCAATAAAGATTTGTTTTCATGTGTTATTTTTTCAACCTCTGTCATATCTTCAATAATACCGAAGAAGTTAGGATTTTGAATAATAACACCGGCGGTATCATCTCCAAGTGCTGCTTTAAGTTTATCTAAATCGGTTACTCCGTCTGCCATATCAATTTCTACTAACTCTATATCCCTTATATTGAGATAAGTTGCTAAAACCTCTCTAACTGCAGGATGAACGGTTTTAGAAACAATTATAGAGTTACGTCTTGTATTATCAGTTGCCATGAAAGATGCTTCAGCAGCCGCAGTTCCACCGTCATACATAGAAGCATTGGTCACTTCCATGCCTGTCAGTTCGCTTATCATTGATTGGAACTCAAATATTGTTTGCAGAGTACCTTGACTTATTTCCGGTTGATACGGTGTATATGCAGTAAAGAATTCGCCTCTTCCTGCTAAATGTTTTATTAATGATGGAATATAGTGATCATAGGCCCCCGCTCCTAAGAAACAAACCTTTTCATCTGTGGTTATGTTCTTATTGCTAAGTCCTTTTACTCTACGAGCAACTTCCAGCTCGGAGTGAGGTCCTTCTAAGTCAAGTTCTCTATCTAATAGAAACTCTTTAGGCACATCATTATATAGATCTTCTATGGTGTCTACTCCTATTGCCTTCAGCATCTGCTTTTCATCTTCAGTTGTGGTAGGCAAATATTTGTGATGAACACTGGACATACTAACCCTCCTTATCTATAGGTGTTTTGTTTCCCGGGTTTTATTCGTTATCGCAAAATTCTTTGTATGCTGCTGCATCCATAAGATCGCCTGTATCCGGATCTCCTGATACTTCTATCTTAGCAATCCAGTTAGCAAAAGCGTCTTCATTAACAAGCTCCGGTTCGTCATCTAAAGCCTCATTAACTTCTACTACTTTACCTGAAATTGGTATGTACACGTCTGAGGCTGCCTTTGTAGATTCAACAACTGCAAATGCATCACCTTTGTCAAACTCATCGCCAACTTCCGGTAGTTCAACATAAACAATGTCACCTAATGAATCTTGTGCATGATCTGAAATTCCAACATAAGCTTCGTTTCCTTCAATTTTTACCCACTCATGATCTTTTGTGTAAAGGTTTCCTTCTACTATTTTCATAATTTTACTCCTCCTTAAAATTATATTTTTTTATTTGAAAAAATTGAAATCAAAGTTACTTTTCAGGATTTTTATCCTAAGAATTTAGCGCTTACAACTTCAGCGTCTATAAGTTTTTTTCTAACTCTTATTTGTATTGGTGTACCTATTTTTGCATATTCTATATCTAACATAGCCTTACCGAGAGTTTTGCCAACAGTTGGGCACTTATACCCTGTAGTTACAAAGCCGATTGTTTTTCCGTCTGCTTCAACTTCATAGCCTTGTCTGGCTATTCCTTTGCCCTTCAATTCAAATGCCATAACTTTTCTCTTCAGGTCGCCTTCTTTTTGTTTTTTCAGGGCTTCTTTGCCTATAAAATCGCTTTCTTTATCAATCTTTACAAAGAAACCTAAGTTTGCCTCTAATGGACTGATATCGTCACCCATTTCGTTTCCATAAAGCGGAAGATTTGCTTCAAATCTTAGAGTATCTCTCGCGCCGAGTCCTGCCGGTACTAGTCCCTTATCTTTTCCGACTTCATACAGCTTATCCCATAATGCTACTACATCATCATTTCCGAGATATATTTCAAATCCGTCTTCGCCTGTATAGCCGTTTCTTGAAACTAGGGCTTTTGCTCCGTTTACTATAACATCACCTTCGAAGCGGAAAGGTTTCATTTTTGAAAGGTCTAGGTCTGTAAGTTCTTGTAATATTTCCTCTGCCTTTGGGCCTTGTAGTGCTATTGCAGAAAATTCATCGGAAAGATTTTCTATTTCTACATCAAAGTCACCCTTATTTTTTTTCAACCAATCAAAATCTTTGTCCACATTAACTGCATTAACTATTAACAAATAGCGATCCTTATTGTACTTGTAAATCAAGAAGTCGTCCACTATTCCGCCATCCGGTCTACAAAAATGTGTATATTGTATCTGTTTGTCTCCGGCAGCTGATACGTCATTTGAAACCATATACTGCATAAATGCTTCCGCATCCTTACCGATTACTGTAATTTGGCCCATGTGGGATACATCGAACATTCCTGCAGCATTTCTTACCGCATTGTGTTCAGGTACCAATCCTTCATACTCTATTGGCATTTCCCACCCTGCGAAATCAACTACATTACCGCCATATCTTTCATACACTTCGAACAATGCTGATCTTTGCAGTTTACCCATAAACTTCTCCTCCTCTTTTTATATTAGTTTTACTCGTTTAAAAAATTAATGCTTATTTTTAATAGTATGGAAAAAATGCCTCCATACAAAATTATTCCCGGCACTTAAGTTATACCCTGACCCTAGGGATTCAAACTAAATATATGTATTTGAGGTTGTATTCTAACTACAATTCTAATATATGCTATTAACCGTAAATATATTATTAGATAATTCCGTAAATATATTATTAAATAATTC
>CAYLIZ010000071.1:0-1533 GCA_964383985.1 uncultured Alkaliphilus sp.
TAAACTTATGTGCAATAATCAGGAAAATTTAGGCACGTGTAATAGTATAACCTTCTTTATTTAATTCGGCGACAATTTCAGCAATATGCTTATGCCCATTAGTTTCAACGGTCACCTCAAGCTGAACATCCAAAAAACGGTCAGAATTTTTAAATTGATTATGGCCCAATTTAACAACATTAGCATTCATTCTAGCGAGTATTTCAGCAATCTTTAAAAGCTCTCCCGGTCTATCCGCAAGGTTTACAGTAAAACCGAATATACGCCCCCTGCTAATGAGACCCTTATCTATCAAAGAGGATATGGTTAAAACATCAATGTTGCCGCCGCTTACTATACAGGCAATTTTTTTATTTTTTTCTTTAATCTTTTTAAGTGCTGCAAATGGCATAACACCCGAATTTTCTCCAATTAATTTGTGTTTTTCCAAAAGAACTAAAAATGCTTCCATTATGTCAAAATCAGATACAGTTACTATTTCATCCACAACATCTTTAACAAGGGAAAATGTTAAAGTACCGGGATTTTTAACTGCTACACCATCAGCAATAGTATGGACCTTATCGAGGGAAACAAGTCTATTTTGTTCTACGGATATTTTCATGGATTGTGCACCCTCAGGTTCTACTCCTATAATCTTAATATCAGGGTTTATCATTTTTGCCGCAATTGCTATGCCGCTTATCAGCCCACCACCGCCTATGGGGACTATTATACAATCTAAATCCGGCAGTTCTTCCAAAACTTCTAGTGCTATAGTTCCCTGACCTTCTATAACATCTATATCATCAAATGGATGTACAAAAATATAATTATGTTCTTTTTTTAGTCTGATGGCTTCTGTATATGCTTCATCATAACAATCTCCATGCAATACTACATTTGCCCCAAAATCTCTTGTGGCTTCTACCTTTATAAGAGGTGTTGTTCTCGGCATAACTATAGTAGCTTTAACATCCAGTGCCCGGGCTGCAAAAGCGACCCCCTGAGCATGATTACCTGCAGACGAGGCAATCAGACCCTGCTGTTTTTCTTTTAATGTCATTTTTGCGATTTTATTGTATGCGCCGCGAATTTTAAAGGCGCCGGTTGTTTGCAAGTTTTCCGGTTTTATATAAATAGAATTATTAAATTCTTTGCTGAAATCACAGCTATATATCATTTTAGTTTCTTTTATAACACCCTTTAATCGATCTCTAGCTTCTAAAAAATTAAAATCGGTTTCGTAAGGTTTTGCTAATATTTTCATGATTTTTACCTCCAATTTAAAATAGAATCTTTCACTTCATTTAGGATGATCTACATTTATATTATTTCCAACTTTTAATTTCTGACCTCTTACCTCTAATAAGGATTAGGTCATAACCACGCAGTCTCGAAACACAAATTTGTTTACTCCCTCCGGTCGTACAAATTTGGTTCTCATTGCGTTTGACCTACCATCGGTTCGCTTACTCCCCCTGGTCGTGCGAACCGGGTTAGGTCATAACCACGCAGTCTCGAAACACAAATTTGTTTACTCCCTCCGGTCGT
>CAYLIZ010000071.1:1633-6825 GCA_964383985.1 uncultured Alkaliphilus sp.
TTAGGTCATAACCACGCAGTCTCGAAACACAAATTTGTTTACTCCCTCCGGTCGTACAAATTTGGTTCTCATTGCGTTTGACCTACCATCGGTTCGCTTACTCCCCCTGGTCGTGCGAACCGGGTTAGGTCATAAAAAAGCCCGTCCTTGAAAATATGTATTTTACAAGGACGAGCTATTACTCGCGGTACCACCCTTATTGCATTCAAACAATCGAATACCCCTTCAGTTCTAACAAACCTAAGTCTTTAACGAGACTAGTCGGTATCTTTTATTAGGTACTATTTTAAAACAACTGTTCAAAGATACGGCTCAGGAGTGATTTATATATTATGTACAGTGCCGATTCGCAGCTACCACCGGCTCTCTGAAACTGTTTCACGATAATATATGTTCTCCCTCATTGCTGATAACAAGTTTGTAATTTGTTGATTTATAATTTGTTGAAATAATATCAGGTTTTTTTAAAAATGTCAAGCAAAATATATTGACAACGCATTTTGTTTCTGTTATTATAGACTGCAACACATAAAAAAATGAGTTAAACATTATGATGGAGAAAGGTATTTTATTAGAACAGTCCTAGAGAGTCGATGTTTGGTGCAAGTCGATACTGTTGTAAAATACGAGTCACTCCGGAGTGGTTATCCTGAAAAATATCTATTAAAGTAAGGATAAACGGGAAGTCCCGTTATAGGCGAAGGGTTTATATAAATCTGATAGTGGTTTGTATGAACCTATTGAGCGGTTTCTTATTTTAGAGACAATTAGGGTGGTAACACGTGGAATATATCTCCGTCCCTGCAAATGTACAATTATGCAGAGACGGAGATTCTTTTTGGGTATTATTAAATAAAGGAGGTTATTAGAATGACAAAGTTATATTATGAAAACGATTGTAACTTAGAATTATTGGGAGGTAAAAAGGTTGCTGTAGTCGGTTATGGCAGCCAAGGGCATGCCCATGCTTTAAACTTACATGAATCCGGCGTTGATGTAGTAGTCGGGTTATATGAAGGCAGTAAATCATGGAATTTAGCACAAGAGGCAGGGCTGGAGGTGGCCTTAGTTGCAGATGCGGTTAAAAAGGCCGATGTAATAATGATGTTGGTAAATGATGAAAAACAAGTACAAATTTACGAAGAAAGCATTAAAGATAATTTATCATCCGGAAAATATTTAGCTTTTGCCCATGGCTTTAACATACATTTTGGGCAAATAGTGCCTCCTGAGGATGTCAATATTTTTATGGTAGCTCCCAAAGGGCCGGGACATACAGTAAGAGGTCAATACCAAGAAGGGAAGGGAGTGCCCTGTTTGGTATCAGTCCATCAAGATGTGACCGGCGATACGATGGATATTGCACTAGCATATGCGGCCGGAATTGGCGGTTCAAGGGCAGGGGTACTGGAAACTACATTTAAGGAAGAGACAGAATCCGATTTATTTGGTGAACAGACTGTGCTATGTGGCGGTGTTACTGAGCTCATCAAAGCCGGTTTTGAAATATTGGTAGAGGCCGGATATAGTCCCGAAATTGCATATTTCGAATGTTTGCACGAGATGAAGTTAATTGTCGATATGATCAACCAAGGTGGATTGAGTTATATGAGATACTCTATAAGCGATACGGCAGAATACGGAGATTATTCAGTTGGCAAAAGAATTATCACAGAAGATACCAGAGATGAGATGAGAAAAGTACTTAGCGAAGTTCAGGACGGCACATTTGCTCGCAATTGGATCTTGGAAAACAAAGCAAACAGACCATCATTTAATGCGATGAGAAGGAGAGAACAAAACCATCCGATTGAAGTAGTTGGTAAAAGGCTCAGAAAAATGATGAGCTGGTTAAAAAAATAAGAAGGGGTGGCGTATGTGCAGATAACAGGTGCTGAAATTGTAATAAATTGTTTAATTGAGCAGGGTGTAGATACGATATTCGGTTACCCGGGGGGAGCTATACTAAACATATATGACGCACTTTACAAGAGTAGCGATAAAATTATGCATTTCTTAACGGCCCATGAGCAGGGAGCGGTCCATGCGGCGGACGGATATTCCAGGGTAACGGGTAAAGTAGGTGTATGTATGGCAACATCAGGGCCCGGTGCAACCAATCTGGTTACAGGCATTGCTACAGCATATATGGACTCAGTTCCCCTGGTTGCTATAACAGCAAATGTAGCATTACCATTGCTTGGCAGGGATAGTTTCCAGGAAGTTGATGTGGTAGGTATTACTATGCCTATTACAAAGCATAATTTTATAGTAAAAGATGTCAATGAATTAGCTGATACTGTCAGAAAGGCTTTCTATATCGCACAGGAAGGGAGGCCGGGACCGGTATTAATAGATATTCCAAAAGATATTACAGCCCAAATGGTCAGATATAATTATGAAGAACCCCGGCCCGTTAGGGATGTCACAGAAACAATTAAAGAAGAGGACATATCAGATGCAATAAGATTGATAGAAAAGTCTAAAAAGCCGTTAGTTTATATCGGCGGCGGAGTTGTGAGGTCAGGTGCCTCAGAAGATGTAAGGAAATTTGTACAAAAAGTTCAAGCACCCGTAACCAGCAGTTTAATGGGATTAGGAGGCTTTCCTTCTACGGATAAACTTTTTACGGGAATGCTGGGAATGCACGGAACAAAAGCCTCGAATGTTGCGGCTACGCGATGTGATTTATTGATTGCGATTGGGGTTAGGTTTAGCGACAGAGCAACCGGCAATGTAGATAATTTTGCTCCGGAAGCTGAAATACTGCAGATAGAAATAGACCCGGCAGAAGTAAATAAAAATGTTATGACAGATCATTTTATTATAGGCTCCATTAATAAGGTTATACCTATGTTAAATGAAAGAATAAAACAAAAAGATAATACACCTTGGCTTAAACAAATAGCTGATATAAAAAGGGAGTATCCCTTGGTTTATAAGAGAGATAATAAACTAAAGCCGCAGTATATTGTCGAAAAAGTCAAAGAAGTAGCAGGGGACAAGGCTATCATTGCTACAGAGGTTGGGCAAAACCAAATGTGGACGGCGCAATTTTATGGATTCACAGAACCTCGTACTTTCCTGACATCGGGTGGATTAGGCACAATGGGTTATGGCTTGGGCGCATCTATGGGGGCGCAAGTTGCAGCGCCTGATAAGCGGGTGTTTAACATATCCGGCGATGGTTGTTTTCATATGAATTGTAATGAATTATCTACGGCTGTAAAATATAATATTCCTATAATTGTTGTTATATTAAATAATCAGGTGTTAGGAATGGTAAGGCAATGGCAGAATTTATTCTATGATAAAAGATTTTCCAGTACGACATTAGAGAAGGAAACAAATATTGTTGGATTGGCAGAGGCCTTTGGTGCTACGGGTTTTAATATTACTAAAAACGAGGAAGTAGAGGAAATACTTAAAAAGGCAATGGATGTAAATGGACCTGTAGTTATAAATTGTGAAATTGATCGGGACGAAATGGTTTTACCTATTGTACCTCCGGGAAAAAATATAGAAGATTTGGTTATGGAATAAAATATGAGTAGGCAACCGTGTTTGCCTGCTCATATTAACTATTGGACATAATGGGGGGGAATTTTTATGAGGGCCAGGGTATCGATAATCGCTGCTATGATTGTTTTCGGTAGTATAGGCATATTTGTAAGAAATATAAATTTATCATCTTTGGAAATTGCGTTGATAAGAGCTATTATAGGCAGTTTATTTTTAGTGATGGTAGGTGTAGTGCTGAGAATAAAAATATCTATTAAGGATATAAAAGCTAATGGCCTATTGTTGATATTATCCGGAACTAGCATGGGACTAAACTGGGTTGCATTATTTCAGGGATATAAATATACCACTATATCAAATGCAACACTTGGATATTACCTTGCACCAATATTTGTAATAATGTTATCTCCTATAGTTCTAAAAGAAAAAATTACATTAACTGAAGTTATTTGTGCTTTTACAGCTATGCTTGGACTATTTTTAATTATTAATGCGGATGGCGGCAATAGCAGCGGTGCCTATAATCATGTGCTTGGAATGACTTACGTAATTTTGGGAGCAATATTATACGCAACGGTTATTTTAATTAATAAACATATTAAGAATCTTTCGGGTTTTGAAACTACATTATTGCAGCTTATGGTAGCTGCAACAGTTTTGCTGCCAATCGTTTTGTTGCAGTTTAATATAAGTATGTTAAATATGGGAACAAAATCATGGATAAATATGTTGTTGTTGGGTGTTGTACACACCGGTATTGCTTATTTATTTTACTTTAGATCGATTAAAGAGCTGAAGGCTCAGTCCATTGCTATATTAAGTTATATAGATCCTGTATCTGCCGTAATTATGGCAATCATATTTTTAGGGGAGAACATAACTATTGTTAAGGTAATTGGTGGTATATTAATACTAGGTTCTGCCTATTTTACCGAGGGTGCAAATGCGAAAATGGCTATAAAGGAAACGGAAGGGAAACAGGGGCTAAATCGTTGTTGAATCATTGTTAAACTATTATTAAATTATCGTTAAAGGAAGTGCATAAATGGGCAAAAAGAACGAAAAAAAATACGATAAATTGCTCTATATTAAAACTGTGGGCATAAGAGAATGGTTAAATAGGGCAATTCATTATAATCGTTACGAAGCAACACCTTATGCTGCATTAGACAGACTTTTTGAATTTTATAAGTTTAAAAAGACGGACAAAGTTGTGGATTTTGGATGTGGCCGAGGTCGTGTCGCGTTTTATATACACAATAAATTCCATATACCTGTTACAGGTATCGAAATAAATGATAAGACATATGGTGAAGCGTTAGATAATAAATTGCGCTATAGGCAAAAAGCAAAACATATAAAAGCTCCTATTAAGTTAAAGTATGGCCTCGCGGAACAATATGAAGTAAAATCAACAGATAACAAATTTTATTTTTTTAATCCGTTTTCTGTTAAAATATTCAGAAAGGTAATAAATAATATTTTGCATTCTGTCGGAAAAGAAGAAAGACCCGTAGATATAATTCTTTATTATCCAATGCCGGAGTATAAAGAGTTTCTTAAGGAGGAAACTCCATTTCAGTTACTCAATAAAATTGTAGTACCGGAAGCCACTGATAAAAAGGAGAAATTTTTGATTTATAGATTTGAACAACCTGATGTTATTTAAG
>CAYLIZ010000072.1:0-3612 GCA_964383985.1 uncultured Alkaliphilus sp.
ACATATGTATCATGAAGTAAACCTTGAGTTTGAAGCATGTAAACATATCCTACCTTTGGTAGATCCGGATATTTTTTCACTGACTCCAGTAATGGTTCTGTTTCATATACCTTTACTTCATCAGGTGTCAAATCTCTTGCAGCTTCTCCTAAATAAGTAGCAGCTTTGAAACCTACCATCCTTACGGCCTCTTCGTGAGCATGTTGTTTTAAACCATCAACTACATCTGCAACAACAACTACGTTGTTCAAACCTGAAAATGGTGTATACTCTGCTCCAGGACCTGACATATCGATGATACCCTCTTGGAAACCAACGATTCTTCCTGCTGTTACTACTGCCACATTTTTCAAAGCATGTGTGCGACCACTACCTACAGTGGTAACCTTATTCACTGTTCCCGGGAATATATCTCCTGAACCTTCAACCTTGACTCTTGGCTCAATAACGTCTTTAACAGGAGTAATTCTAACTTCTTCCCCCGGACGAGCTATGTCGATGTCAATACTCTTAATGTGTTCATCCCCACCAATTTCTTCGATCATTTCATCCTTATTAATGTATAGTACTCCGCCTTCTACTTTTGTAGAATCACCGAACTGTACATCTTTGATGAAAATATTACCTAATTCTAAGCGCACAAGCTTCACCTCCCTTTATTTATAAGGGCCTATAATTAAATAATTTTCGTTGCCATTATAGGCCCATTTGTTTACATGAATTTATAACCTTTGATATATGCTTATTACTATAAACATATGTTTATTATCTCGTCTATTTTATTATTGCCATTATTTATTGCCTTATTACTGTCGCATACTTTCTATTCCACTACTTATCAAATCTAAATCAATTTCCATAAAGTCTTTTAATATTCTATCTTCCCACTTAATGGGTCTCTTTATATTTATAAACTTTTGAACAGTTTCTATACTAGATGATATCATTATCAACGAGTCTAAATCTAAATCTTCTTTATCATAAGAAACAAGCACGCTTTTATAAGGAGTTTCATTAGGTTTAACGCTACCTGCTAAAGGATGAGTTAATAATTTGTGTCCCTCGTGTATCTTATCCCGTACCACTATTAATACATCCAGCAAACTTCCGTCAATGAATTTCACACTGTATTCTTTATCGTACTTTCGCTTAACTTCCGGATTATTTGTGATAACTACTGCCTTCACTTAATTCCACCTCTATCTAATAAGATAGGTAGGATATAGGATTACTTATGCTTTGCGGCCATAAATTTTGCTATAAACTGATTATATGTATTATTATCTAGTTTATCCGTTAACATTCAGCAATGTTCAACCTAAACCTTGCCCCTCATGCATATCATTTAATGTAATTTTACTTAAATATCCCAGCCAAATTCTATTATAATATATAAATCGATTAGTATCAACTGATTTTCCCTATGTAATATGATTTTGTTTAAATACTTTAATTACTGTATTTGAGTTCTATTATAGTATATAAATCAATTAGTATCAACTAGTTTTTTAATATTTTTTATTTCCAAACCCTAACTATTGCCTTAACCACTATCTCAGACTCTATTATAGTACATATATTGATTGGTATCAACCACTTTTGAAAAGTTTTTTATATTATTTTTTAAAAAAATTCCTGAAACTATTAAATTTGTAACATAATGATGATTTTATAGAATCCCGACCATATTATTTCGAATATTTTAAGCCTAATTGTATGTACTAAACCTAATTATATACCCCTATATCTATTTATGTAATATAAAATATAGCCAACGTACCCGGTCCGGCATGTGTTCCTATTGTACACCCTATTCCTGCAATTATTATTTCTTTTGGTTTTAAATCCCTTGTTACCTGCTCCTTTAAGAGATCTAACATATCCTTACAATCAACATGAGAAATCCCTACTACCTTATCCTCAAATGTCTTTCCGCGTTCCTTTGCCAATTCTATCATTTTACCTATTACTTTTTTTCTGCCCCTAACTCTATCCAATGGTTCTACTAATCCGTCTACAACAGTTAAAATCGGCTTTATATTCAACATAGTCGCTATGGTAGCTTTCATCGGATTTAAACGGCCGCCTTTTTTTAAATATTCCAATGTATCAACAGTGAAGATATGATCTACCCGCATCTTTATTGCATTAAGGCGCTCAATAATTTCTTTCAGGCCCTTCCCTTCTGATACCATTTTTGCTGCTTCATATACAAAAATTCCGGCACCAAGAGATAATGCCATGGTGTCAAAAACTTCAATTTCATCACTTTCCAACGATTTTTTTGCTACTACCGCGGATTGGAATGTGCCACTAGCTCTCGATGATCCATTAATACATAAAATTTTCTTTCTCTTATCTAAAACTTCCCTAAATACTTCTATAAATGTACTAGGACTTATTTGTGATGTTTTGGGCAAATCTTTCGATTTTGATAGTTTTTCATAGAACTGTGTATCTGTTAAATCGACGCCATCCTTATATTCCTCATCCCCAAATATAATAGTTAATGGCATGACTATGATATTATATTTATCTAAAATATCCTCAGGCATATCAATCATGCTATCTATTATAATTTGAATATTATTCATTACTATTCCTCCCATTATCTAAATATATATTATATGTCTTATTAATTTATTACTTTAACCTTATTCTACACTCTCTTTAGACAATTAGCAATATTTCCCATAATTCTTGAAGATCTATATTGTTAAATAAACAATCCAAACATTTATTTCATATTTGGAAAGTTATATTGTTTTAGCACCTCATATACCACAATGGAAACAGAATTGGACAGATTTAAGGATCTTGCCCTTTCTGAATTTAACATGGGAATCCTTATACAGCTATCCTTATTCCGGTCTAGTATTTCCTTTGGAATTCCGGCAGTTTCTTTACCGAACATTATAAAACAATCGTCTTTTGGATATTTTATATCAATGTAGCTTTTCTCCGCTTTAGTGGTCAAATAGTACATTTTAATATTAGGATTCTTTTCTAAAAATTCATTATAACTGTTATAATACCTTAAATCTAACATGTCCCAATAATCAAGTCCGGCCCGTTTTACCCGCTTTTCATCTATGGAAAATCCTAGGGGTCCTATTAAGTGGAGTATACTCCCTGTAACAGCACATGTCCTGGAAATATTACCTGTATTTTGTGGGATTTCCGGTTCTAATAATACAACATGAATTGGCACTCTACTCCCCCCTATTGAGTTTGAAGTTATTACTAATTAATCTATCTTAAGACGTTTATGTTTTAATTGTTTATATTTTGTTGCTCCATATTTAAAAGATATCTTTTAATGTGTAATCCGCCACCATATCCAACTAACTTGCCATTTGACCCTATAACGCGATGACAAGGAATAAAAACAGAAATAGGATTATTACTATTTGCCATACCAACAGCCCTTGCGGCTTTAGGTGAACCTATTTTTTTCGCAACTTGTTTATAGCTCCATGTTGCGCCATAAGGTATGCTTAGTAAAGCCCTTCAAACATTTTTCTGAAACTCTGTGCCAGTGGGTAGCAATGGTAAATCAAAATATTTTCTGTTGCCTTCGAGGTATTGTTGTAATTGTTTCCCCGCCTCTTC
>CAYLIZ010000072.1:3712-6767 GCA_964383985.1 uncultured Alkaliphilus sp.
CAAAATATTTTCTGTTGCCTTCGAGGTATTGTTGTAATTGTTTCCCCGCCTCTTCCAGGAGAGGTGTTTCATTTATTTCAATATCCTTAGTTTGTACACTATTTATATTTTTTGCATTCATATCGTTAACTATATCATTTATATCAACAAAATCCACATTTGTAATGCTGTTATTGGTTTCTGCAATTCCAATGCTACCTATTGCTGTTTTATAAAAAAATATGCTTTTCATCCTTCTCTCCTAAAATAAATTTTAATTTATAATTTTTCGTATAATGATAATTTGCCTGTAAATTTCAATTTTCCTATCATTAATTTTTATCATTAACATTATAGCATATTGATACTTTGTACTGCTATTCAAAATTTTTTCTAATAAACATCTGTCATATACAGATATCACCTATATATGGATATCCATTACCTATTATGTAACCATTTAATCGGCAATTGAATATCATATTAATATCTATTTTTTATAGCCCGGAATCAAGCTGATACAAAAGTTAGCCCCTACTATACTGCACAATATAGTAAATAGTCTTTAGAAAGAAGGTAGTGCTATGATAGAAACTTTGTTATTAGTGTTTACATTATCCTTAGATGCATTTGTGGCTAGTATTGCCTATGGAACAAATGAAATTAAAATACCATTTGTATCTACGACTATTATTAATATTACCTGTTCTTCCCTCCTTGCCCTCTCTTTATTCTTAGGATCTATAGTAAAAAAATTTATACCCAAAGACATAACTCTGCTAATTAGTTTCTTGATACTAATACTTTTGGGTATATTCTATTTATTTCAAAGCCTAATTAAAAGCTATATCGCTAAATCCTCTACTCCAAATAGGAAAGTAAAATTAAAAATATCTGATTTGATAATAAATATATACATCGATGAAACCAGTGCAGATTTTAACAAGTCTAAAAACCTCAATCCTAAAGAAGCGTTGTATCTAGCTATTGCTCTTTCTTTAGATTCATTAGCTATTGGTTTTAGCAGCAGTTTAACAGGTATCAACTATGTTCAGGTAATATTTTTTTCTTTGTTTTATGGCATCATAGCTGTTCAATTAGGACTATTAATAGGCAGAAAGCTCGTTGAAAAATCAAGTTTTAATATTTCTTGGTTGTCGGGGGTCATTTTAATAATTTTAGCGATAATGAAAATTATATAAATATATTGATTTATGGAAAGGGTATATTTCCCGTTTAATATATGATATAATAGGGCAAAATATAAAAGTATAAATAACTATTGAAACATTGGAGAAAGTAAGTAACCCCCATGGTTACAAATATGTGATACCACGGGTTGTCTCGTCCTTATGGACCTGATAACTTTTTATTTTTTACATTTAACTGTTATAAACATATTATACAAGTCGGAAGTATTGAAAAATACTACTTGATTTAAAGAGGAGGATATGCAATGGGGAATGCTTTTGATATTTTAAAAGAACGTGGCTTTATTGAACAAGCTACCCATGAAGATGAAATTAGAGAAATGCTTGGAAAAGAAAGAGTTACCTTTTACATAGGTTTTGACCCGACTGCAGATAGCTTACATGTAGGTCATTTCGTGCAACTTATGGCTATGGCCTATCTTCAAAGGGCAGGTCACAGACCTATATTTTTACTAGGTGACGGCACGGCAATGATTGGTGATCCATCCGGAAGAACAGATATGAGGCAGATGATGACTTTCCAAACAATTACCCATAATAAAAATTGTTTTATTAAACAGACTGAAAGGTTTATTGATTTTTCAGAAGACAATGCCATTATGGAAAATAACGCCAGCTGGCTGTTAGATTTAAATTATGTTTCCTTCATAAGAGAGATAGGCAGACATTTTTCGGTCAATAGAATGTTAACAGCAGAATGCTTTAAAAATAGAATGGAAAAAGGGTTATCCTTTTTTGAATTTAACTATATGATTATGCAGGCCTATGATTTTTTAGAATTATTCAGAAGATACGGCTGTCGCCTACAACTGGGCGGAAATGACCAGTGGTCAAATATTATTGCAGGTGTCGATTTAATCAGAAGAGTAGAAAATGAAGCCGCCTATGGTATGACTTTTACCCTTTTAACTACAAGCGAGGGGAATAAAATGGGCAAAACCCAATCCGGTGCAGTCTGGCTGGATGCTGATAAAACATCGCCTTTTGAGTTTTATCAATACTGGCGAAATGTTGCAGATGCAGACGTTAAAAACTGCCTTTCACTACTTACATTTTTACCTATGGATGAAGTAAAAAGGCTCAGTTCCTTAGAGGGTGCCGAAATAAACAAGGCTAAAGAGGTTCTTGCCTTTGAGGTTACTAAACTGGTTCACGGTGAAGGAGAAGCCAAAAAAGCCGAAAAAGCCGCAAGGGCTTTGTTTGGTAAGGGTGCATTAGGTGGCTCTGTGCCATCAACCAAAATTTCTAAAAGTGAATTTATAGATGGTATGAATATTATTACACTCCTATCTAAGGCGGAATTAATCCCATCCCGTGGAGAAGGCAGAAGGCTTATACAACAGGGTGGAATTACAGTAAATGATGATAAAATAACCGATATTCATACCCTTATTACACTTGATTTCTTTGAAGATGGCATGCTAATGATTAGGAGAGGCAAGAAAACATATCATCAAGTAACTTTAAATAATAACTAGATTGAACATTAAAATTAACAAGCCCACTACGTTCCCCTAAAGGGACTAGGCAATTACGGCCGTCACGAACATGTGCAATTTTTACAATCTTTTGTTTTCAAAAAGCTCGTTGGACAAAAAGGCAACGAGCACCAAATTTGTACGAACGAAGAGAGTGAACAAATTTGAGTTGCGAGACTGCGAAACAACTTGCATGTTTGACCCGACACTCAGATTATAATAGTAAATATTTTAGGTTTATTTATATTTGCGTTAATTTATATGTATCTACAATAATTACAAACTGAGTGTTGGGAAGTTTGCAAGTTGTAATATTTTTAATTGGAATGAGATATAGAATTATTCATATTCGAAACTAGTATGAACGTGTATTTTTATATTAAATTT
>CAYLIZ010000073.1:0-6694 GCA_964383985.1 uncultured Alkaliphilus sp.
GCGTCTTCCATCATATTCGTAGTCACGAAATGGCCTAGATTTGGATATTCTATCATATCTATTTTTGTTTCATCTTTATATAAGGGTTTTATTTTTTCATAAAAGGTTTGTTGTGGTATTTTAGATACTACATTGTCTTCAGCACCATGTAATATAAGTAGTGATCTATCAACCAGTTCATGTAAATTATTCATTGGATCTAACAATTCTACCTTTTCGGTTAGTTTTTTTTCTTCAGCTATGTCAATATTCAACTGTTTTGAAAATATATTATTAGACATTTTCCAATTTAAAGAGCCATTTAATATCACCGCTGTTTTTATGCTTTTGTTATGGGTAAATACTCCGGCAGAGCTAAATCCCCCCATAGAATGACCCATTACAGCTATGTTATTTGGGTTCGAGTTATATTTTCTTACTAATTCTTCCGCTAAAATATTAAATTCTTCTATATTATTTAGAATAACTCTCCAAAAATATTTAGCTGCATTATTAGCATCATTATAGTCTATAGTAGTATTTCTTTCGCCATGGTATATTGCATCCGGAATTATTACTTGATATCCCAAGTTTGACAATATAAAACCCCTAAATCTTTGATTTTCTTTGGTGGAACTCCAACCGTGATAGAATATTATTGTAGAAAACGTCTCATTTTTTCCTTTAGGAATAAGTCTAATGCACGGTATACCTTTAATGTTTATATTTTCCTCTTTTATGTTTTCATTATTTAATAAATAAGACACCTAAACACCCCCAGTCTTTTTGTTATGTAAAACTAAATATGTAAATATAGTATATTATGCCAAGTATATCAATATAATATCATAAATAATGGTAACAAGGGAACGACTGTTGCCTATGTGCCGCAGAAAGTTCGGTAAGGTTCAGCTGTTGGTTCCGGTGGCTCGGAATATTCGACCTGTTCAGGGGAATGAGCATAGGGATCCGAAAGAGCATCAAGAAATTGTGTCATAACACTGTAATCTCCCCATTCTTCTACAGCCTCAAGTGCTTCTTCTACCCTATGATTGCGAGGAATCAATGCAGGATTTGAATCTCTCATGAGTTGATGAGATAAATCTCTTGACTCTTTCTGCCTATCGAGCCTGGCCTGCCATAGTTCATACCATTGTGAAAATTCTTCAGATTTAAATAAGGCTGTATCTTCGAATTTATCGAAAGTTAATGCAAGAAAAGTATTGGTGTAATCAGCACTATATTTATGCATAATATCAAGAAGCCCTTCCATAAAGGACCTATCTCCTGATTCTTCATTAAATATTCCTAATTTTGCTCTCATTCCGGATAACCAATTATAATTGTATAACCCAACAAATTCCGCAATAGCATCCCGGGCCAATTTTATGGCTTGTTTCCACTCATCATGTAATAATGGCAGTAGGGCTTCGGCAAATCTAGCAAGATTCCATTGTCCAATAGGAGGTTGATTACCATAGGCATATCTCCCATAAGTATCAATAGAACTAAATACCGTATCGGGGTCATAAGTATCTATAAAAGCACAGGGACCATAGTCAATGGTCTCCCCGCTGATAGTCATATTATCAGTATTCATCACCCCATGGACGAAACCCACCAATTGCCATTTGGCAATTAGGGCGGCCTGACGCTTGATTACCTCTTTGAGTAAAAAAAGATAAGGATTTTCACCAACATCATTATCTGAAAAATGCCTTTGCAATGCGTAATCAGCTAAAGCCCTAAGGTCCTCAATAGTGCCTGATTTTGCAGCATATTGAAATGTGCCAACACGCAAATGACTGCCGGCTACTCGTGTTAAAATTGCACCGGGTAGTTTTTCCCCACGTATTACTGTTTCACCGGTTGTCACCACCGCTAAACTGCGAGTAGTCTTAATACCCAAAGCGTGCATTGCTTCACTTATTATATATTCTCGCAACATCGGCCCTAATGCTGCCCGACCATCGGCATGACGGGAATAAGGGGTTTTACCCGATCCCTTTAACTGAATATCAAACCTATCGCCCAAGGGAGTAATCTGTTCACCAATCAGCATGGCTCTGCCATCCCCTAATATAGTAAAGTATCCAAATTGATGTCCTGCATAAGCCAGGGCAATGGGAATAGCTCCTTTTGGAACCCGATTTCCGGAAAGTATTGAAACACCTTCTTCGCTCTGCAAATCCTGAATATTTAATCCCAAGGATTTTGCCAATGAATGATTAAGAACAACCAACTTTGGCTGGTGCACCGGGCTCAAGTTTAAATTAGAAAAAAATAGTCCGGGCAAGTCGACATAGCTATTATCTAACTTCCACCCTGATTTTGTTCTTTTCTTTAACTCCGTCATTATATATCTTCCTTTTATATTTTTTTTATATTTTTTTGTGTTACGTACTACAATTTAGTATCTATTTTCATCATTTATTTTATACATTAAGTACAAAAACAGTATGTTCCCATAACTTCCACATACGCCTTCTAAAGCCTTCTGAATTCCCTCCATTTCATTTACTTTAATAGATATGCAAATTCAAAATTTAATAAAAAATACATTCGATTACGGTTTCCGAATATGAATAATTCTTACAGCTCATTTCAATAAAAAATCCTGAAATTCGCAAACTCGCTACGCTCAAACATGCGCAATTTCTTAACGGATTTTTTATCTCAATTCGCTGAGAATTATAATCATATTCTGCAAATGTAATCTCATCGTATTTCTTATTAAATATCTAAGTTGTTTATCTATAGTTTTTACCTCATTTTTAAACAGAAATAACCAGAGAATACTCCGGTTATTTCTGCAGTTAATTATAAATCTTCTAATTGCTTATCAACAGCTTCAAGTTGGTTTTTTAGAAAATCTTTTCTCTCTTGAAGCAGTTCCTTTCGTGTTTTAGATGAATCTTGGTCCGCGATAAAAACTCCTCTAAAACCGCGTCCAAAACCACGCCCGAAACCGCGTCTACAAGCAAATCCTAATCCCATTCCGAAACCGGCACCATATTCTGCTGTATCCGGACCGGCACAATATCCTAGACCTCTTCCTGTCATTGATCCGGCACCTGTTGGACCAGTTCCATCGCCTCTTGGCATATGATTCACCTCCTAATGATTTGTAACATATGCCATTTATAATTATCATCATATTTAGTTTATGACATATGTCATCTATAATTATTATACCCCATTTATGACATATGTCAATTACCATTTTTATTATATTCAATTAATATACATTGTTTTCTTTTATATAACCATGTAAAGTTATACAATTATTTTTACAATTAAATTTATTTTTTTCTGTTCAGGCTATGCCAGCCCCTAATAAGAATCTTATTACCCTAAATTAATAAATAAACATTTCTTATTTATTTATCTTTTCATCTTTTATAGCTCCGGATTTCACTAATGCAATCTTTGCACAGGTAGGCCCTATCAATTCATATAAAACAGATGATGCAAGAATAACTGTCAGCATACGATCACCTACACTCGAAGGCAGCAAACGTTGGCCTAGGAATGCGAGACCTATTGAAACTCCAGCCTGCGGAATAATGGCTAGACCTAAATAATTATAAATTTTTTCGCTTAACCCAATTGCCCTGCTTCCTATATATGCACCTATATATTTCCCAACTATCCTAATAATAAAATAGGCGACCCCTACGATTCCTAATTCATACAGTGAACTAATATTTAATTTAATCCCTGATATTACGAAAAAAAGTGATAATATTGGGGGAGTAAAATTATGCATTTGCGCATATAACTCCTCATCTTGTGTTGTATTTATATATGTTGCTCCAAATGCCATGCATGCTAAAAGTGGAGATATATCAAATATCGAACATAGACCTGAAAGTCCTAATAACAATCCTACTGTTAGAATTAATCTATTATCATCACTTCTATTAGGGGTTAATAGTTTGCCTAAAATAATACCAAGTGCAAATCCTATAACAAGAGATATAATATTGTATAAAATCGGCATAATAATTAATGCAACCGAGGATCCCTCATTTGTAGTCCCGATTATAAAAGCGGTAACAACGCTGAACGCCATTAAACAAACAACATCGTCTAAGGTTATTACCTGTATCAATACATTAACAAATTTTCCACTTGCTTTATATTGATTAATTGTCATCATTGTACTTGCGGGCGCTGTAGCCATGGCAACAGTACCTAATAATAATGAAAGGTTCCAATCGAATGAAAAAATAAAATGCATAGATAACGCAACCAAAGCCCCTGCCATTAAGGATTCCATTACAGTAATTACAATAACTTTTAAACCGCTTTCTTTAAAGGCCTCTTTTTTTAGAAATCTACTAACATCAAAAGCAATATACGCTAGTGCAATATCACCTACAAAACTCATATTATTTATAATATCAAAAGGTATTATATTTAAACCAAAAGGTCCAATTAACATACCTGCAATAATAAGACCGCTGACATTGGGCAACTTGAGCATTTTAGTAATTCTAGTTACTATGAAACCCGATAGTAACATAGTGGATAATGATATTAGTATAACCGTTGTTTCATTAAATTGATTTAAATAATTACCCAACTTTATAAACCCCCTTTTAAAAATATCAATATAATAAAACTAAAGCTGTTGTATATGCTGTATATTATATAAATTATTTTTTATTTTAATTTCGTTTAACTAATATTTTAATTGTGTTGTTTCTCATTATTATATTACTATATTACAAATTCGCTATAAAATGTAATTATTATTAATCTAGCCGCATAAATATTATTCATTTTATTCAAGCTTTAGGCGATTAGAAGAGGCAGGCAGTATAAATTCATATTGGGGAGATGAGACCCAAGGTGGTAGAAGAAAATATTATAAAATAACTGCTTTAGACAAAAATATGTATGAATTTAACAAAAAAAATTGGGAATTTGCAAAAAAATAATTGAATGAATTAAAAGAAGAGGTAAGTTCTAATTTATTAGAAAGAATAAAAGATTTTATTGATGATGGATATAATGAAGATGATGTATTTAATAAGGCCATTTTTGATTGTCGCAGCTATAGGTTTTCAACTTATTATTGAAGCTATATTTGCTTCGAAGAAAAAATAATAAGTTAAAGTACTGTGATAACGAATTACCCTTATCGTATAAATAAGCACAACTCCACCGAGTTCTTTTGCCCTAAAAAGATAATATAAAAATTTCTTCTTATCTTCATCATGTAAGAAAATATTTCTCTTGTCAATTCCCCTTAACATAATGTAATACATACCGATTTTACTTCTTTTTCGTGCTAATCTCGCCAATTTTGTCACCCTTCTCGAGTATACCATTTTTTTATTTGGTGACAAACGAAACGTCCACTTGACATTTAATCTACCACTACAGCGCATAATAGAAAGGATGCTCATCAATAATGTTATGCTTTGTCTTGAATATATTTAAACCCTAGATTTATAGACATTTCTGCTTTCGTAAGTTCTTTTCCTAAATAAGCAGCGTGGCTCATTTCTGTTACCCATTCATTTTCAATTATAGTCCAGTAGATATTTCTTGCATTTTCTCCTTTTATGATACGAATTAGCTGATTATTATAATTGTAATGTTCAACTAAAATTGTATTATTAGCTTTAGGTACAATTACAAAGTATCCTGCCTTATCTAATTTAACTTTATTAACATCCTTTTCTTTAGCTTCAATTACTTCTATTGACTCTGCTATTAGTTCCCTGTTATTTTTAGAGTAATTCTCATCATATACGCAACAAAATTTAGATTTTTCGGAAAGCTCTTGTACTTTCCTTAATATTTTATTTAAATCTTTACATTTAATCATATCAATAATTTTTATTTGGCTTCTGAAGGCATTTACTTGTTCTTTTGTTGTATTTAATAAAGCAGGTTTCTTTCCTTTGCAATTAATAACTCTCATACTATTATCAACACCATTTTCAACAAGTGACAATAGAGTATTGCCACTATAATGACCTTTTGAGTCTTTTCCACAAAGTATAAGATACCTAATGGAAGGTACAGCTAAGATGTTTTTTATAATCTTTTCGACACCTATATTTTCTGTTTCTGTTTTCCCTACAATACTCAAACCCTTTTGCTGAGATTCTGATATTTTGTTAGCTAACTCAATGCTTCCTAGTGTAGATATTGCTACCGGATAGTCATTCCCTAATGAAAGTACATGATACTCACCAACAGCAGGCAATATATCTAAATCATCACTTTTAGATAAATTGTTTTCTACTGAATGAATACTACTTAATTCAGAAAACAATTCATCAAAAGCATTTGTAATATCTGCTGACCAGCATTGTTTGCATCCAAGTCAAGTATATTCGCTAGGCTCTATTTTTTCTATTGAAGTTTCTAATTGGCTTAAAAGCTTTGAAAATTCATTATTTCTAGTTTTTAAAAGTTCATTTTTCATAGTTTCTAAACTTTTTTTCATGCACTTACACTTTCTACATTTGGAAAGTTTCATAGCTTTCTGTATATCTTCTTGTAGTTTATTCAAAGAATAGTTCTGCAATATTATCATCTCCTTAACCCAAGTTAATAACTATATATATTATATCCCCCTGCGAAGGTAGATTTCAATGTCTATTTCATATCAGCTATCTAAGCCTAGATTACTATAAAAAGTACAAGTGTTTATGCTAATCTTTAAAAGTAGACCACCATAATAATTGAAAAC
>CAYLIZ010000074.1:0-6670 GCA_964383985.1 uncultured Alkaliphilus sp.
GGATTCCCGGATTATTTTAAAAAATTAGATGCGCATATATTTTGTATTCAAGAGAGCAGAGTCCAGGAAGGACAGATTGATTTGGAGCTTGAAGGTTATTATCAGTATTGGAACTATGCAGAAAAGAAAGGCTATTCCGGTACTGCTATTTTTACTAAGCAGGAGCCTATTTCAGTGCTGTATGGGTTAGGAATAGAAGAACATGATAAAGAAGGTAGGGTTATTACATTAGAATTTGAAGACTTTTATATAACAACGGTATATACCCCTAACTCCCAACCAAAGCTTGCAAGGCTGGATTATAGAATGCAATGGGATGATTGTTTTAGGAAATATGTAAATGATCTTGATAAGAAAAAACCTGTAATTGTTTGTGGGGATTTAAATGTTGCCCATAATGAGATAGATCTTAAAAATCCTGAGGCTAATAGAAAAAATGCAGGTTTTAGCGATGAGGAAAGGGAAAAATTTACCCGGTTTTTACAGAGCGGATTTATAGATACATATAGATATTTTTATCCGGATAAAGAAGGAGCTTATACTTGGTGGTCGTATATGTTTAACGCTAGAAAAAATAACGTAGGGTGGAGAATAGATTATTTCTGTGTTTCAGAAAGGCTTAAGGATAAATTAGTAAGTGCTGATATACATGCAGATATATTAGGATCCGATCATTGTCCTGTAGAATTAGTAATAAAATAAATGTTTTGGTTGTAATGTTAACATGGGAGGGAAATATTGATATGATAATAGGGTAGGGGAGGCCTATTTACTTTGATTTAAAATTATGTAATAATTGAGAATCGGAACTTTGAGGTTTTAGTTAGCGGTATTTGTAAAAATATATTAATGATAAGGACTTAGGTGATGGCAGACAAAGTGAGGTATACAGATGAAAATAGGATTTAATCACAAAAAATATTTAAAGGAGCAGTCAAAGTATATTTTAGAGAGAGTGAATAGATATGATAAGTTGTACTTGGAATTTGGGGGAAAACTCTTATCTGATTTTCATGCAAAAAGGGTTTTGCCGGGATTTGATGAAAATGCAAAGGTAAAGTTATTGCAGAGACTAAAGGATAAAGTTGAGGTAATTATTTGTGTATACGCCGGGGATATTGAGAGAAATAAAATAAGGGGAGATTTTGGCATAACTTATGATATGGAAACCTTGAGGCTTATTGACGACTTAAGGGAATATAAGCTTGATGTAAATAGTGTTGTCATAACAAGATATAATAGACAACCGGCGGTTAATGTTTTTATCAATAAGCTTGAGCGAAGAGGTGTAAAAGTATATATACACAGAAGCACTAAAGGGTATCCTACTGATGTGGATACAATTGTAAGTGATGAAGGTTATGGAACAAATCCATATATAAAGACAACAAAATCTATTGTTGTGGTAACGGCCCCGGGGCCTTTAAGCGGGAAATTATCAACTTGTCTTAATCAATTGTATCATGAGTATAAACGGGGTAACGTGGCGGGTTATTCAAAGTTTGAAACATTTCCGGTATGGAATATTCCCTTAAAGCATCCTTTGAATATAGCCTATGAGGCTGCAACTGTAGATATAAAGGATGTAATTATGATTGATCCATTCCATCTTGATGCCTATAATGAGGTAGCAGTCAATTACAACCGAGATATTGAAAGTTTTCCTGTAGTTAAAAGGATTATAGAAAAAATAATGGGAAAAGAATCTATGTATAAATCCCCAACGGATATGGGGGTAAACAGGGTAGGATTTGGAATTATTGATGATAATATTGTTAAAGAGGCATCTAAACAGGAAATTATTAGAAGATATTTTAAAACCGGATGTGAATATAAAAAAGGTTATGTAGAAAAGGAAACCTTTGAAAGGTCTAAGTTGATTATGGAGGAGCTTGAACTAAGGCCGGAAGATAGAAAAGTGGTTATACCTGCAAGGGAGCGTTCGGCTAGATTGAGGGAAGAAACTAATAAAAATGAAATATGTCCGGCAGTAGCAATGGAGCTCAATGATGGAAAAATTTTAACCGGTAAAGGTTCAGATGTAATGGATGCAACGGCGGCCGTACTTTTAAATGCTGTCAAATATTTAGCCAATATATCTGATGAGATTCACTTAATTTCTCCGGTTATATTAGAACCAATCAGGAATTTAAAGTCTAAAACATTGGGCAGCAGAAGTGTAGCGCTAAGTTGTGAGGAGATATTAATTGCACTCAGCATATGCGCTGCTACTAATCCGACGGCACAGGTAGCCATGGACAAGTTATCTATGTTAAGGGGGTGCCAGGCTCATTCAACTACTATATTGAGCGGAAATGATGAGCAAGTTTTTAACAGGCTTGGGATTGATATAACCAGCGATCCGGAATATCCTACGGAAAGCCTTTATTATAATAATTAAAATAATTATGGGAAACAGGGACTTTTTGAACAGGTGATAAGATGAAGATGAAAATTGGTTTAGTGTTATCCGGTGGATATGCTAATGGTGCATATGAATATGGAATATTAAAATATATAGAGGATAACAGAGATAATTTAGAAATTGAATATATTATAGCAACTTCAATTGGTGCATTGAATGCTACTGCTTTTCTCAGTGATAGATTAGATTTGGCGGGAGAATATTGGAAGGGTTTAAATATCACCGGCTTTAAATCTTTTTATAGGGAAATAATAAAAAGCAGACATTATGAAACTATTATACAAAATATTTTAGACACTAAAATGATCTCTCAATCTATGACAAAGCTATATGTTACTGCAACATCCTATCCAAGTTTAGAATTAAAATATTTTAAACTAAATTCTAAAGATGATGGGTATATCAAAAATGTTGTACAAGCAGCAATCAGTGTTCCAAAATTGATGGGGAAAGTTACTATAAACGGTAAAAGATACATGGACGGTGGAATTCGAGATAATATTCCGATAGGGTTGCTTAGATCTATGGAAACTGATACACCTGCCTATATTGTTCATTTCGACCCAATGAGTATAAGAACCAGAATTGAACATGAATTTACTGAAAATAAAATTTATGAAATGCAGTTTGTGGATGAAAGAATCAGGTATTTAAATGGAATTTTTGACTTTTCCGGCGAAAATATTTCAAAACTTTATAAACAAGGGTACTATGATGCTTCCATAATATTTAACAAATATAGCAATGAAAGTGCTGTTATAGACAAAAAAACAGAATTTCAATTTAAATATCTAAAAAATGCCTTTTTTATTGTGAGCAGATTAAATACAGTTATGGAAAAGCTAAAAAGAGAATGAGGTGCAGTCCAATGGCCATTAGATATGTATTTGGTAGGGCAGGCAGGGGAAAAAGCTATCTTGCCCTTGAAGAAATAAAAAAAAGGTTAAAAGAAAAAGGCGATAATAAATTAATTCTTTTAGTTCCGGAACAGTTTACACTGCAAGCAGAACGGGATTTAATAGGGAAACAAGAATTAAAAGGTATCATGAGGGCGGAGGTGCTGAGCTTTACAAGGCTTGCCCATCGTGTATTTAACGAAGTTGGGGGACTTGTAAGGGTGCCAATAAATGAGCTGGGTAAAAATATGATTTTGAGAAAGATTGCAGATGAATCTTCAAAAGAGCTTTCAATTTATAAATCTATTTCCAAACAGGACGGTTTTATTACAAAATTAAATGAGCTTATTTGTGAAATGAAGCAGCATGATATAAGTCCGATAGAGCTTACCATGGAGTTTAATGAAATGGAAGAGGATACAATATTAAAGCGAAAGCTTGAAGATATTATTTTAATTTATGGAAGGTTTAATTCATATTTAAAAGATAAATACATAGATAATGAAGATAATATAAATTTGCTTATTGAAAATATAGAAAAGGTCGAATTTTTGGAAGATGCAGAAATTTGGATAGACGGGTTTCAAAGTTTTACTCCTCAAATATTCAGGGTTATAGAGAAACTGGCCCAAAAAGCAAAAAATATTACTATTACTTTTACTATGGAATTAAATTCTAGGGAGGAAGATGGGGATTTATTTTATATTTCTAGGAAAACCTATTTAAAGATAAAAACAATTGCAAGGAAATTAAAATTAAAGGAAGAAATAATAAATCTGGATATAACCGAAAGAGATATTTTGCCAAAGGTCAAAGAGATTGAACATATAGAAAAGGAACTATATAGCTATCCGTACAAACAATATACAGATGATATCATTAATTTAGAAGTTTTTGCTGCTTCTAGTCTCTGTACAGAAATAGAAAATGTAGCAGCCCAAATAGTTCATTTAGTTCAAAATAGGGGATATAGGTGGAAAGACATAGCCCTAATTTCCGGCGGATTAGAACAATATGAAATGATAATAAAAAGGATATTTGAGGAATATGGCATACCTTATTTTATGGACGAAAAAAGATCCATTATGAATAACCCTATGATAGAATTGATTTTGTCCAGTGTGAGAATATTAGCTAGGGGATATCTGTATGAGGATGTGTTCAGATTTTCAAAAACAGGTTTCAGCGATTTTACTAAAGATGAAATAGAAAAATTAGAAAATTATGTACTTCAATATGGGATTAAAGGGAAAAACGGTTACTTTAACCCTTTTACAAAGGGCGATGAAGAGGAATTGCCGAAATATAATGATTTAAGAGAAAGGTTTATTGCCCCATTTATAAAATTTGAAGAAAAGGTTTATCGTAAGAAAAAGGTTGGACATATTACAAAAGCGCTGTTCGAATTCATTAAAGAACTTGATATAGAAGAAAAATTGGATAATTGGATAGAAGAACTCAGAGAGAAAAAGTATTTTGAATATGTAAATGAAAACACTCAGATATGGAATAAAATTGTGGAAATATTTGATCAGTTAATAGAAATATTATCTGATGAAAGCACAACCCTGAGAGAATACGGGAGAATCCTGGAAGCAGGGTTTTCGGCCTGCAAGATAGGGGTTATTCCTACTACTATAGACCAGGTGTTGGTGGGTGATATCGAAAGGTCCAAAAGCCATGATATTAAAGCCTTATTTGTGGTAGGTGTGAATGATGGTGTACTTCCTTTTAATAGGGAAGATGGAGGAATATTGTTGGACCATGAGCGAAATTTATTGGAAAAAAGGGGAATTTCTATAGGTACAACTTTAGAGACTTCTTTGTTAGAAGAACGGTTTATGATATATTCCGCCTTTTCAAAGCCTACAGAATACCTATGGGTAAGCTATGCTTTGGCAGATCAGGAGGGGCGAGCTTTAAGACCTTCTATTCTAATAGATCGTTTAAAAAAGCTGTTTAAAAATTTAAATATAAAGAGTAATATCGTAAATACATTAGAAAACCAAATGCATCTTATAACCACACCTGTGAGTACATTTAAACATATGACTGAAAACATAAGACTAAACTTGGATAATAAACCTATGGAAGACATTTGGTGGGATGCTTACAGTTGGTATGCTAAACAACCTAAATGGGAAGAAATGCGTAATTTGATGATTGAAGGGCTATTTCATCAAAATCAAGTTGCTTATATAGGCGAGAAAAGTTCTAGACGATTATACGATATTCCTATTCGCTCCAGCGTTTCCAGATTAGAGAGATTTGCGTATTGTCCTTTTTATCATTTTGTTACCTATGGTTTGAGGCCAAGAGAAAGAAAGGAATATGAGCTGTCTAATCCTGATATAGGTAGGTTTTTTCATAGCTCTATGGAACAGTTTAGCAAAGAAATGATAAGTGAAGGAATTGACTGGAAAGATTTAACTAAGGAGCAGAATGACTATTTAGTTGAAAAAGTAATAGATGAAATGGTGCCGCAGTTTGAACATGGTGTTATGTTAAGCACACATAGATATAAATATTTGGTTAACAGGCTAAAAAGAATCAGTAAAAAGGCTGTGTGGACATTAACAGAGCATATAAAGAAAGGCGAATTTGTTCCTGTGGGGCATGAAATTATTTTTGGATTCGAAGGTGATATACCTCCCATTATAATTGAATTAGATAACGGGGGGAAAATCTATCTGGAAGGTAGAATAGATAGAGTTGATATATTAAAAGAAGAAGATGGAAGTTATGTTAAGATAATAGATTACAAATCAGGAAACAATGATTTTAGTCTTTCTGATGTTTATTATGGTTTTAAAATCCAGTTATTAGTTTATTTAGATGCAATACTATCCAATGAAAAGAAAAAATATAATATAGAGGTACATCCGGGTGGTATATTTTATTTCAAAATAGACGATCCAATGATAAAAACTACGCAAAAAGCAGTAGAGGAAGTGGAAAAGGAAATAAACAAAAAGCTGAAGATGAAAGGGTTAGTATTAAAGGATGTAAATATTATCAAAAAAATGGATAAAGAAACAGGAACATATTCAGATATTATACCCGCCGGCATAACGCAAGCCGGTAAAATTACAAAATCTTCATCTGCCTTAGAAAAAGAAGATTTCAAAGCACTTCTTAATCATGTAAGGAGACTCATCAAAGAAATTGGAGAAGAAATATTGAAAGGGAATATTAAAATAGAGCCATTTAAAAAGGGTCAGAGTACATCTTGTAAATATTGCGAATATACTTCCATATGTCAATTTGATAATAAATTCTACGACAACCGATACAGGTATGTTAAGAAATTGAAAGATGATGAGGTGTTGGACAAAATAAGAAAACAAGA
>CAYLIZ010000075.1:0-6657 GCA_964383985.1 uncultured Alkaliphilus sp.
CTTGTATAATAATTTTTACCTAAGTCTAATTTATACATATAATTTGAAGGTGTATCACATCTATAATATTGCCATAACTTAATTTCTTCTGCCATTCTTGTATAATCTATTAAAACCCGATTTTTTTCCTTATTATCAACAAAGCATTTGCAGTTAATCAGGGTTAGCTGTGTAATATAACTCCACTGACCTTTTTGCATCTCTAATTTTAAATTTTGATTATATGAATAGTTGAAAGGCTGTAAACGGCTGTATTCATTACTGTTTTCCTTTAAAAATCCCAATGCATCCCCATACGCCATACATGAAAGTATATCAACACCTTTTCTGTTATCATCCAAATCTGTTACCTCCCAATAAGTATCTACAAACTATAAATTACATTCTCTCCGGTGCTTGAATTCCTAATAATCCTAATCCTATACTTATGACTTGTTTAACTGCAAAAACCACAGCCAACCTTGCCTTCCTTAACTCCTCATCTTCTACTAGTATAGGATGCTCATGATAAAAACGATTAAAGGCTTGTGCTATATCAATAATATGCCTAGTAACGATGGACGGTTCATTCTTTCTTTGCGCATCCCTAATAATTTCCGGGAACTGTTGAATCTGTCTTAATACTTCTAAAGTTATATCATCGATTAATAATTCCGGTTTAAATTTATTATCTATATCAATTCCTGCCCTCCTTAACACACTGGCGGCCCTTGCATGTGTATATTGTACATACGGACCGGTCTCCCCTTCAAAATTTAAAACCTTGTCCCATGTAAAAGTATAATCTTTTATTCTGTTATTAGATAATTCCTCAAATATTACAGCCCCTATGCCTACCTGTTTAGCTACTTCATCAAGATTTTCAAGGTCCGGATTTTTTTCATTTATAATATCTTTTGTTTTTTCTATGGCTTTATTTAATACATCTTCTAAAAACACCACCCTGCCTTCTCTGGTAGACATAGTCCCATCCTCTAGGCTTACCATTCCAAAAGGCACATGAACACAATCTTTTTCCCATTCTAAATCCATAAGATGTAATATCTTTTTTAACTGTTGGAAATGAAGAATTTGTTGTGAACCTACAACATATATATTTTTATAAAAATCATAAGTTTCTTTTCGATAAATAGCCGCCGCAAGGTCTCTAGTGATATATAATGTAGAACCATCTCCCTTTTTAATCAAAGCAGGAGGCATTCCAAATGGCTCTAAATCTACTATATCCGCACCTTTGGATTTTTCCATAATACCTTTTTCCTCCATCATACTTACAACTGCAGGCATTTTGTCTGAATAAAAGCTTTCACCTGTAAAAGAGTCAAAAGTAATATCTAACATACTGTAAACCCTATTAAATTCATCTAAGCTAACTTCTCTAAACCACTCCCAAAGTTTTACAGCTTCTTCATCCCCGTTTTCTAATTTTTTAAACCATTCTCTAGCTTCATCTTCCAGTTCCGGCTTGGTTTCCGCTTCTTCATGAAACTTAACATACAAATTAAGCAGAGTAGGTATTGGATCTGCCTTTACCTCCTCTTCATCCCCCCAATTTTTAAAAGCTACGATTAATTTTCCGAATTGAGTACCATAATCCCCTAAATGATTAATTGCAATAGTGTTATATCCTAAAAATTTATATATTTTATACAAGGAGTTCCCTATTACTGTTGTTCTAATATGTCCTATATGAAAGGGTTTAGCTATATTAGGTGATGAAAACTCCACAATTACATTTTTCCCATTGCCGATTGAACTGCTGCCATAAGTTTCTTTTTTAAATAGCACCTCTTCAAGCACAGTCTTTACAAGGTATTCTTTATCTATAAAAAAATTTAAATAACCCCCGGCGATTTCAACCTTATCTATAAAGTTACTTTTGTCTAAATTTTTAGCTATGTCGCTAGCTATAATATTTGGGGCTTTTTTAAAAACCTTTGCTAATCTAAAACAGGGAAATGCAAAATCCCCCATTTCAGTATTTGGTGGTATTTCTATCATCGTTAAAATTTCATCTTCTGCAAGTTGTGGAATACTTTTGCTCAACATATTGCTTAATCTTTTCTTAAAATCAATCATTGCATATCCTCCCTTAGTCTTTCTATCTACAAAAAATAAAAAATCCCTATCATCATAAACTTCTAATCCCTTCGATTTTAACAAGGCCGCAGTTACGCCATCCCCTTCAATTAAAGTACCATTAAAATCTCCATTATAGATTCCCCCTACGCCGCAGGAAGGGCTTCTTGTTTTTAAAATTGCTTTTGTTGCACCTAAAGTTTCTGCTAATTTAAAAGTTTCATAAGCCCCCTTTATAAATTGTTCTGTTACATCTATTCCATCACTATTTATTACTTTAGCCTTTCCCTTTAATACATCTTGTCCATTACCATTTTTAATTTCTGCCGGAAGGCGAGGCGTGGGGAGTCCTCCTAATTGTTCCGGGCAAATTGGAATAATATTTTTATCTTTAAAATATTCAACTATTTCATCTTTTGAATTGTTTTTCCCATTATATTTGCAGTTAACACCTAGCAAACAGGCACTAATTAATATCACAGTAATCACCTATCTCCCGGTACATATATTTAATATATTAAATCTTAATTTGTTGTGCTAATATATAGTCAGATTCTTAATAAAAAATACACACGATTACGGTTTCGCCCATGTATAACTCTTACAGCTCATTTCGATAAAAAATCCTAAAATTCGCAAACTCGCTACGCTCGAACATGCGCAATTTTTTACGGATTTTTCATCTCAATTCGCTGAGAGTTATGAACATGTTCTGCAAATGTAATCGTTTAGTATTTTTTTATTAAGCGTAGAAATTAACCAACACAATGAATTAATTTATTTAAGATATACAATAGTTACACCGGCACCACCTTCACCATAGGCGCCTTCCCTATAACTTTTAACATGTTTATGTTTTTTAAACATCTGTTTAAGCCCTGCGCTCAAAACCCCGGTACCCACACCGTGAATTATCGTTACATGGGTTAAGCCTGCAATATAACTATCATCTAGGTATCTGTCAACTTCTAGCATTGCTTCCTCAAGATTGTGCCCCCTCACGTCGATTTCTGTACTTATATTTTGAATTTTAGATTTAAATATTTTTCCAATACCGGTTTTCTCAGATTCTTCCTCCGGTTCAGCTCTTTCTAAATTAGATACATGCATATTGACCTTCATAATACCAACTTGAATTTGAACATCTCCATTTTCATCTTCCGGTAAAATAACATAACCTGTTTGATTGAGTGATAATACCTTTACCATTTCCCCTGCTTTTAGATTTTTGGGAGGTTTTTTACTAGTTTTCATTACTAATCGTTCTGTCATGCCTTCTGAGAGTCTATCCATTTTTTTAGAAATGCTTTGGCGGGCCTCTTCAATTTTCCTGTTCATTTCTTTTTCTTCTAATTCAAATTTAAGTGCCCTTAGGTTGTCTATAATTTGATCTGCTTCATCCTTTGCCTGTTTAGTTATTTTATATGCCTCTTTTTTGGCTTTCCTGATGATTTTGTCTCTTCGCAACTGCAGTTTTTCGCTTTTTTGTTCGTATTCCTCTTTTAACTTTTCAGTTTCCATTCTAAGTTTTGTAGTTTCCAGTTTTTCTTTTTCCACAACAAACCTATTTTCTTCAATGTTTTGCAATAAATCTTCAAAATGAATAGTTTCTTTAGTTAATAAATCCCTTGATCTATCAATTAGAAAATCCGGAAGCCCCAATTTTTTTGAAATTTCAAATGCATTAGACTTTCCGGGCAAACCTATCGACAATTTATAAGTTGGACTCAGTGTTTCTACATCAAATTCTACAGAAGCATTTTCTACTCCGGTATTTGATAATGCATATTGTTTTAATTCACTATAATGAGTAGTCGCAACCGCGGTTGTACCCATTTCTTTTAGGTAATCTAAAATTGCCATGGCTAAAGCGGCACCTTCTGTAGGATCTGTGCCCGCACCCAATTCATCAAAAAGCACCAGAGATTTAGCAGTTACATTGTTCATAATATCAACTATATTAGTCATATGAGATGAAAAAGTGCTTAGGCTTTGCTCTATACTTTGTTCATCCCCGATATCTGCAAAAATTTCATCAAATACAGCTAACTTGGTTCCATATGCTGCGGGAACATGCAAACCGCTTTGTGCCATCAATGTTAGCAAACCTAATGTTTTTAAAACAACAGTCTTTCCGCCCGTATTAGGCCCTGTAATTACCAATATGTGAAAATCCTTCCCAATCCAAACATTGTTTGGCACTACTTCATCAACTTTTAATAAAGGATGTCTAGCATCTTTAATCATTATTTTTCCATCTGTATTTAATTCCGGCTCTACAGCCTTCATTTCGAGGGAAAGTTTACCTTTTGCAAAAATAAAATCTAACTCTTTTAAAATAGTTTGATTAGATTTTATATCTTCAGCCCTTTCAGCTATCATTGAAGAAATCTCCATTAAAATCCTTTCTATTTCAATTCGCTCTTTGATTTTTAACTCCTTTGCCTCGTTGTTAAGTTCTACAACAGCCATAGGTTCTATAAATAAAGTAGCCCCGCTAGAAGATCTATCATGTATTAGTCCCGGTATACTAGCTCTATATTCTTGCTTTACCGGTACTACATAGCGATCCTGTCTTATGGTAATTATAGCATCTTGTAAATATTTTTGATTGGCTACTGAAGTTATAATATTATCTAATTTATTTCTAATAGAATCATTTTTCGAAATAATTTGTCTACGTATACGTTTTAATTCTACACTTGCATTATCGGATATTTCTGTTTCATTAACTATACATAAGTCTATTTTATCTTCTATTTCTTTTAAAGAAGTAAGACCTTGAATTAACCCCCGAATTATAATATATACATTTTCTTTGTTATCTTCTTTTTCCCTAAAAAAATTTTTTAATCTCCTAGCTACTGCTAGTGTATCTTTTAGCTGCAATAACTGAGCCGGATCTAAATATGAGCCAATTTCTGTTATTCTAACATAATGTGAGACATCATTAATTCCACCTAAAGGTACATTGTCATATTTAATTAATATACTCTGTGCTTCGCTTGTCTCCTGTTGCAGTTGTTTGATAATATTTAAATGTGAGATCGGCTTTAAATCTCTCACCTTCTCTTTACCCAAAAAAGAAGTGCATTTTTTACCAAGCATATTTACTATTTTTGTATATTCCAAAACCCTCAAACTTCTTTCGTTCACTAAAGTCACCCCGTTATTTATACAAAGTTTGTCTGTTTCATAATATTATATTCTCCTGTTTTATTCAACTATCTAATCTATATACCAGTATCAAATGGAACAGACACATAGGTCCGCCCCCAAACTGATCGTTCAAATACAAAAATAATATTTTATCTTGAAACATAAAACCCAGCTACATAGCCTGATGACCAGGCCCACTGTAAATTAAATCCACCGCAATCTCCATCTATATCCAGTAATTCCCCCGCAAAATATATATTAGGTACAATTTTAGACTCTAATGTGTTTGAACAAATATCTTTTAAATTTACGCCACCTGCTGTAACTTGAGAATGCATCCAAGATCGGGAGCCAATAACCTTAAATTTCCAACACTTTAATAGTTTTGTAATTTGTTCTATTTCCTTATTAGATACCTCAGAGCATATTCTATTTACATTATATATATTAGATTCTTTTAATATTATAGGAATCAACCTCTTATTAATTAAACCTACAAAACTAAAATCTAGAGGCCTATCGTACTGATAGGAAAATCTAATATTTATCAAGTCTAGCAGTTCTTTATAGCTATAATTTGGGAACATATCAATTTCTATTATAGGCTGTCGCTTATTTTCAAGTGCTTCCACTACACCTCTGCTAAGCTGCAAAATTGGAGGACCTGAAATACCGTAATCTGTAAATAATATTTCCCCTTCCTCTTTTCTTAATGTATTTCCGTCTACATTTATAGAAGCTATACCATCAAATTTTACCCCTTTTATGGCCTTTAAAAAAGGAGCTTTTAATCTTAATTGAACCAGAGCAGGAAATGGCTTAATGATACTATGCCCTAATTGTTTAGCCAACTTATATCCGCTGCCATTCGAGCCTAAATTGGGTCCTGATTTTCCTCCGGTAGCTATTATTATTTTATTAGCTACATGCTCTACTCCATCATTATCTATAATTATAAATTTATCTTTAAATTTATTTATCTTTCTAATTTCTGTATCACATATTATTTCTACACCTAATTTTTCTAATTCATATCTTAAAACATCTAATACGCTTGAGGCTTGGTCCGACATAGGAAATACTTTTCCTCCTTCTTCTACTTTATGTGCAATTCCTAAAGTTTCAAAAAAATTTATAGTTTCTTCTACTGTAAATTGTTTTAAAATATGACCTGCGAATTTTACATCATTACCATGTATACATTGAAGATCATTCCATTTTAAATTAATATTAGTTAGATTGCACCTCCCATTGCCGGTTGCTAATATTTTTCTACCAATTCTATTCATTCTTTCATAAATTGTTACCTTAGCACCATTTCTTGATGCAATTATTGCCGCAATCATGCCCGAGGCCCCTCCGCCAATAATTGCAATTTTATTTTCCATGATTTTTAAAACTCCTTTAATATATTATAAA
>CAYLIZ010000076.1:0-6625 GCA_964383985.1 uncultured Alkaliphilus sp.
CCTACCATCGATTTGCCTTGCAAATCGGGTTAGGTCATAAAGGTCATAAAGGTCATAAAAAAAACCTAAGTTATTTCAACCTAAGTTTTTAAAATTCGACTAAACCCAAACTAATTCGTAAAGCATCATTCACTTTTTCGATTATATCCTCCTTCACATGACCTATCTTTTCCCCTAAACGTCTTTTGTCTATTGTCCGGATTTGTTCTAATAACAAAACAGAATCTTTAGACAGTCCATAATCATCACTTTTAATTTCAACATGAGTTGGCAGCTTAGCCTTTTTAATTTGTGAAGTAATGGCTGCTATTATAACTGTTGGACTATAACGATTACCGATATCATTTTGTACTATTAATACAGGCCTAACACCCCCTTGCTCAGATCCTATAACGGGACTTAGATCCGCATAATATATATCTCCTTTTTTAATAATCACTCTATTCACACTCCGCCATCTGCGCTTCGTAGGTCTCTAATGAGGACATATCCAAACTTAGTCCCAACTCAGCTAATGCCAGATTAATTTCACCCATCTCCTGATAGCCCTTTTTCATCTGCTCACTTAATTCCATTCTATTTTTCTCCCTAATATATAGCCTCATTGCCTCGCGAATAAATTGACTTCGATTTATCTTTTCCATAGAAACAATATTATCCACTTCTCTTAAAAGGCTATCAGGAAGACTTATCATAATCCGTTTTGAATCAGACATCTCGCACCCCCTAGATATACTGAAGGAAAATCCTATGTATGATAGTATAAGTCTTTCATAATTGCGGCAAAATTATACTAGCCTACAAAAATCTATACTTCTATATTAACAAATTGTCTTTAATATGTAAAAGGTTATTATTTTCCAAATAAACCCTAGGAACCCTTTTACCTAAC
This sequence comes from uncultured Alkaliphilus sp., assembly GCA_964383985.1. Classification (GTDB taxonomy): domain Bacteria; phylum Bacillota; class Clostridia; order Peptostreptococcales; family Natronincolaceae; genus JAAZJW01. The sequence continues at coordinate 893 of CAYLIZ010000076.1, forward strand.
ATACATATGATTTCATAGTTAATAGTTCCAATTTTTTTGGCAATATCATCTATAGTTACACCGCTTTTGCCATTACTACTATATAATACCACCTCATCCCCGGTTTTGATATCCAATCCCGTGGCATTTGCCATGCACTGATCCATACAAATGTCTCCCACAACCGGTATTTTCTTTCCGCTTACAATTACCTCTGCCTTACCGGATAACATTCTTGTATATCCATCTGCATAGCCAATAGGAATTGTAATTATTTTTTCACTACCGAATGTAGTATATTTTGACCCATAACTGATACTATGTCCTTTTGGTAAGATTTTTACATGAGAAACTCTAGCTTTTAACTCCATTGCTTGTTTTAGCTTAATTCTTTCTTTATTTACATCACCCGATGGATATAATCCATAAAGTATTATTCCGGGCCTTACCATGTCTAGATTCATTTCGGGTAAATCTATAATTGCAGCACTGTTAGAAATATGTTTTATAGGTATTGAATATCCTTCTTTTTCGAGCCGTTCAACAAAATCCATAAATATATTGAATTGTCTATAAGTATAGTCCTTATTTTTCTCATCAGCTGTAGCTAAATGTGTAAAAATCCCTTCAATATTCAAATTAGGCAATTCAAGTATTTCCTTTATGTCATTCAAAGACCTGGTATTTGACTGAAACCCCAACCTTGACATTCCTGTATCCAGTTTTAAATGTATTGTCACCTCCTTATGTTTTTCTTTTGCAAGGTTTGAAAAATATAATGCCTGATTATAGGTATATACAGTTTGAATAATATTATTGTCTATTATTGTTCCTCCGTGTTCCTCCGGTGTATATCCTAAAACCATAATAGATGTTGCTTTATAACCATTATTCCTCAACTGTATTGCCTCTTCCAAAGTGGACACAGCTAAACGATTTACACCATTTTTTAGTAATACCTCACTGATTTCCACTACCCCATGACCATAAGCATCAGCCTTTACAACAGCACATATTATAGTATCCTTCTTAACTATATTTTTTATTTCTTTAATATTATGTTTTATTTTATCCAAATTTATTTCTGCCCATACAGGTCTCAAATCTTTTTCTGTAATCATTTCTCTGCCCCTTGCTCGCTTTTGTTTAATCTAAATAAAATAGCTTTTCATCTAGTTTTGGATTTATTTTAAAATCTTCGAAATAGACCTCAAACTTTACCTTTCCTTGTTTATCCATGATACTGAGTTGTATAGGGGTATAGTCTTTTACGCTAACCCAAAGCCTTTGCTTATAAAAATGAGGATTACCACCGGGCACCTCTGTGGTAATTACAATATTATTTTGTCCATTAATATTTTCTTTATGATAGCTACTACTTTCTGAGTTTACAAAATTCTTCAGAAAATGCCCAACAAACACTAATTGTTCATTTGACTGCTCAAAGTTATCCATCTTCCAAGTCTGATTAATAGCAGCATGTTTAATCCAGGCAACTTTGCCATTAAATATGGTTATATTACCCTTTAAACTGATTGGTGAAATTACTTCCTGTCTATATTTATCCGGATATTGAAATATTTGTTTAAACTTATATTCCCTAGTACTGTCCCCCATATGACTTGACATCTTAGCAATAATCTCATAGCTCTTTATTTTCATCATCTTCTTATGTGCCTTATAATATGCTCTTTCGTCCGAAGGTTTTATACAAGCGGTCACAATAACAACAATCATAATTAGCAAAAATACAACCTTCCGGAACCTCATTCAATTCCTTCCTTTCTCTATGAAGAATTAGATGGCCACAGCTTGAGCAATAGCGTTTTCCTTGCTATGTGATATTGATATTAATATTTTATCTATATTCATACTATATGCCAAATCTTTGGCATTATTATGCAATATTACATAGGGTTTGCCCGAGGAATTCTTTAATATCTCTATATCTTTCCATCTCATACCTCTTATTCCGGTGCCTAAGGCCTTAGACACCGCTTCCTTGGCAGCAAAATGACCTGCTATAGTTTGTGGGGAATAGTTTTTTTCTTTAAATATTTCCTTTTCGTTTGAAGTAAATATTCTATCTATGAATTTATTATTTTTTATCATCGCTTGTCTTATTCTGTCAATCTCTATAATGTCAATTCCTATTCCCTTAATCATTTTGTCACCTCATATAATATAATATCACTTTTTATATATTTTTTCTATTTTTTAAAAAACTTCTCATCCAATTTTTCTATTTCTTCCGATCCGATGATGGAATGCAGCAAAGAGTATAGGGCTTGTACCTTTTCTTCCAGGGCTTCTTTTTCATCCCAATATTCACCCAACCTCTCGCGCAACAAACCTATCTCATAATCAACGGTTTCTATTCTGGTTTCTGCCTTATCTATTTCTGAATATGATATTTTCGCTGTTTCTTCTAACAATTCCATATTTGTATTTTCTATTTTTTGAGCATACGCTTCGAGATTTTCGCGTGTTTTATCAATTTCTTCATTTAAATCTAAAATTTCAATCCTTGAATTTTCTATATCTACTATGTCCACCGGCTCGCCTTTTACATTTAATCGATCAGATAAGTGAATTATTTTGTTCATTAATATGCGTTTTCTATGTTGATAGTCTTTTAGCCTTTTCTTCAGTTCCTTTTCTTCTCTTATCAATTTTTCCAATTCCTTGCTCAAGTTTTCCATATATTTATTCATGTTACCGGAAAATAATTGTTTCCATTGCTTATAATGAATTAAAATAGGTATTCGATTCTTTCTCATAATTTTATTTGTAAATTCTATAAAATTATTCTTTTTTAAAAACATATTATGCCCCTTTTCTACTATGTACTTTCATTTTTTAGAATATAGCTACCCTTTTCATCCTAATATTAATTTCGACAATATAGGTTATAAATCCTTCTAGTACATTTTTACTAATTTAACCTGTTGTACTGGTAAATAAGCAGTCTAAATATTTAATTAGCACAATAAGTTAATTTATGAACTAAACCAATATTAGATGTAAGAGATTAGAATACTGAAAATGCGAATACATTTGAAAATATGTAATGTTTTTAAATAAATTGGAAAACATATATGTAGAGGTGACGAAATGACAAAAAAGAATGTATATATAAATTATAAATTGATATTACTTTTATTCATTATACTCATTTTAGTGGGTTGTAATAAAAATCCACAAAAGCCTGATATTAGTAAAAAAGAAGATTTGCCCAAATTGCCTAAGATTTTAACAGAGCTTGAGGATGAGGTCTTAAAAGTTATGTATGATTTGGACTCGGTAGTAGGCATAGAAGCGGCTATCGAAAAAGAAAAAACCCTTAAAACTGAAGAAACTGCAAGTATAGAAACCGCTGCAAAATTGACTGCGCAAGGGCAAGAAGATGAAAATACAAAGGAAGAAAAACAACCGGAAGCTGCCAAAAAAGACAAGCCAAAACAGGTAGAAGAAATAATAGATATGCAAAAACTGATAGTTGAAAATGAAATTATCATTCCTCTTTTAGATGTAACCGAAGTAAAAGGTAGCTTTGCAGAGAGCTCTACTCCTCCGCCGGATATTAATACAGTATGGAACAAAATAAATGATAATATTACAGAAATACACAGGAAATGGAATGTTTTAGAAGCACAATTACCATCAGAAAGAACATCCTTAGAAAGAACTGAAGATTTTGAAAAAATATTAAATGATTTAACCTTATCTGTTATGAATAGAGAAATACTTAATAGCTTAAAATTAGCTAATGAACTAACAGGAGCTACAACTAGTTTTAGAAATTATTTTGATGGTATAGGCAATCACGATGTTTATAGAATGTATTATTATATTAGAAGTTCCATTTTGTCTGCAGCTTCTAACAACTACTCAGAAGCTCTGGAACATTTGAACGAAACCGGTAAAATTGGTGACTCCATAAGGCAGGATTTAATGAAAAAAAATTCGGAGGATATATTTAAAAAATTTGAACTATCAATAGAAGATTTAGAAAATCAATTAATAGATAAAAATTTTTATTTAAGCCAAATAAAGGCTCCTATAGTTATTAAAAATATTAAACTTATTCAAAATGTATTTGAAACACAAAAATAAGTACAAATACAATATGTTATAGCATAGCAAATATGCTGTCTAAAAATACTGAAAGAGAGCATCCTCCTTGATACATTTTGCCTCGTATGGTATAATGTGATATCAAGAATTTGCAAGAATAAATAATAAAGGAGTGGCTACATATGAATGTTTTAGAAACTATAAATTCCAGAAGAAGTGTGCGCAAATTTACGGGAGAACCTATAGGTGAACAAAATTTAAAAGCTATATTAAAAGCCGGATTCCAAGCCCCTTCGGCCCATAATCTTGAACCTAGGGAATATGTTGTGGTAAAAGACGCAAAAACTATAGAAGAAATTGTACAATTTCACGAATATGCAAAAATGTTGCCTCAAGCCGGATGCGGCATAATAGTTTGTGGTGATAAAACAAAACAAGATGTGTTAGGTTTTCTTATATCTGATTGCTCTGCTTCTATACAGAATATGCTATTAGCAGCCCACGGTTTAGGTCTAGGGGCCGTTTGGTGTGGTATTTATCCGAGGGAGCATTTAATGAAAGGCACAACAGATGTTTTAAAACTACCGGAACATATTATACCTGTCGGGTTAGTCGTAGTAGGTGTAAAAAACGAAGAGCCAACAACCATAGATAGATACAACGAAAGTAAAATACATTACAATAGGTGGTAATAGCTAATTACCACCCTTCAATTATTTTAATTGCCTTCATAATAATTTTAATTGCTTTCATAATAATCTGTAACCTTCTTTCTGATTATTTCAAAATATTCAGATATGGTTCCTGCATCTAATTCTTTCTGTATTTCACTATCATTATCAAAAACCCCTTCTACTAGTCCACAATAAGTATCCTCTTCTACATTTTCATATGGCACATCTTTTAATACATCCTTTATTTTACCTATATCTACCTTGTTATTTTCCACGCCCATAATATCATGAAAAATTGCATCCTCAAAATTATATACCCCACCTATAATAAATAGCGGTTCTAAATATTTTTTTTCCCCATTAACATCAATATGTAAGTACCTTATAGTATCAAGCAAATTTATAACCCTGCTCGCCTTTTCCGTGTTTTCTATTTCAATATTATCATTTTCATCTATACCTACTTTATCTAAATCAATAGATATTGTATATACATAATAAGATTTATCAATTCCATCCTCACATTCAAAGTTTTCCAATGAAACAGCGTTTGAAAGCCTCGTTATTGCTATACGTACTTTTTGTTCCTCAGTTTTTTTAACATACCCAAAAAGATCTACTTCCGGATATTTATCTATTGTTGCTTCCGATGCAAATTGTAATACTGTTTTATCGTCTACTTCTTTATAATCTACCCCCATTTGATTTATTATATTATGTCTTAATGTTTGTATGGGTATATAACTATGTTGATATACTTTTCCTTCTAGTATTCTTTTACGAGATTTCACAATTCCTGTAGTTTCATTACCGCTAAAACTTTCCATTTGAAATATAATTGCCATAGTTAACCCTTTGGCTTCCATTGATTTTCACACCTTTCTTTTTTATCACCCTAAAAATATATTTTATGTTTTATTATTCTAAATAAAAAATTTTTCTACATCTAAGTTTATATTAAATTATAGTGTTAATCAATGTATGTTTATTGTTATTCAAAATT
>CAYLIZ010000077.1:0-6553 GCA_964383985.1 uncultured Alkaliphilus sp.
CATTTCTCACTTCTCGCTTCCCAAAAATATAGTCGCCCTGGTTTCGTTATTATATAATTTCATCAATATATTTTCCGTCTTACCATTAGCTAATATCATTGGAATACCATAATTATTTACTATTTTCGCGGCTTCTATCTTTGTTACAATTCCACCTGTTCCAAAAGCATTAGACTCTCCAATTTCAATTTCTCCTAATATGCTATCTGTATTTTCTATTCGCTCCAAAAGTTCTGCATCTTTATGATATTTGGGATTTTTATTATATACGCCATCTATATCACTTAAAAGTATTAATAAATCAGCATTCCATAAACTTGCGGAATAAGCCGATAGTGTATCATTGTCTCCTATTTTAATTTGTTCAACACTTACGGTATCATTTTCATTTATAATTGGTATTATTCCTTCATCAACTAATGTAAATAATGTATTTCTCATGTTTAATGTTCTTATTTCGTCGTAAAAATCCTCCCTCGTTAAAAGGAGCTGGCCAATATAAATTCCATGCCTACTAAAATGACTACTGTAAGCAGCCATAAGCTCTACTTGTCCAATTGCACATAAAGCTTGCTTATAGTTCATATCCTCTTTTCTGGACCATTTGTTAGTTCTGCTAATCCCGGCAATCATGGCGCCTGAAGTAACAATCACTATCTGCTTTCCTTCTCCAATTAAGAAGGACACTTGCTCGCATAATTGTTCTATAAAATTATGATTAATAGTACCATCTTCATTAGAGAGTATATTGCTACCTATTTTGATTACGATTTTCCTGCTATTTTTCATTGTTTTTGACAACATTTTTGTATCCCTACTCTCTAATTTGTCCATTCCCTACTATGGTATATTTTATTGTAACCAGCTCATTTATTCCCATCGGTCCTCTGGCGTGAATTTTTTGAGTGCTAATTCCCATCTCGCCGCCAAAACCGAATTCCCCACCATCTGTAAATCGGGTTGATGCATTTACATATACTGCTGCAGCATCAACTCTTCTTAAAAAGTAATTTGCGTTAGTAAAGTTTTCTGTAACAATGGCTTCAGAATGTCCGGTTCCATATTTTTGTATATGATCAACTGCTTCATTTGCATCGGAAACAACCTTGATTGCAAGGATATAATCTAAATATTCTTCTGCCCAATCATCATCCGCAGCCTCTTTTATATCTATTATCTCTCTTGTTTTAGGGCATCCCCTAAGTTCAGCTTTATCATTTAATTCATCATATAACCTCGGCAAAATATCATTTGCAATATTTTCATGAATTAACACTGTCTCACAAGCATTGCAGACGCCCGGTCTTTGTATTTTTGCATTTACTATTATGTCAACAGAATCTTCCAAGTCAGCCGAATCATCTATATAAGTATGGCAATTGCCCGCCCCGGTTTCAATGGTAGGAACTGTAGCATTATCTACCACAAAACGAATTAAATCCGCGCCGCCCCTTGGGATTATTACATCTATATATTCATTTGATGTCAACATTTCTTTTACTAAACTTCTATCAGAATCGTCCACAAGCTGAACTGCCTCTTCACTTATTTCACTCTGCCTCAAACCTTCCTTAATTGCTTTAACTAATGCTCTATTTGAATGCATAGCAAGCGAACTGCCTCTTAATAAAATACAATTGCCGCTTTTTAGTGCTAAGGCAAAGGCATCTACAGTAACATTTGGTCTTGATTCATATATAATACCGATAACTCCAAGCGGTACAGTCATCCTGCTAATAGTGAGCCCGGTTTCTGTAGTCCATACATCGTTACTTTGCCAAATAGGATCCTTTAAATCTATAATGGTGTTAACACCGTCTATCATACCCTGCATTCTGGATTCATTTAGCGTAAGTCTGTCTATAAGGCTGGATTTCGTACCACCCTCTTTTGCTATTTTTATATCTTTTTCATTTTCAGAAAGTATATATGACCAATTTTTCTTCAAACTTTCTACTACTAAACCTAGTGCATCATTTTTATATTTGGTAGGAACAGTCGATAATAACCGAGAAGCCTCCTTTAATTTTATACATTTCTCCGTAAATTTAGACATCGTATCACCCTTCTCTTATATTTAGAATATCATCATTTATTTAGAATATCATCATTATTATAATAGATTTTGTATGCATATTCAAACACTATGTTTCCGCGTATTCACAAAAAAATTTTTTATAAGCATTTATTGAATGAGGAAATTTCACATTGCACAAACACTATATTACCAACAAATAATCATTTTTAAAAAGCATTAATTTTTAAGGAGTCCATATTTCATAATTCTAGGGTTTTTGTATAAATATCAGCTGTGAAATTTCCTCAAATATATATCATATTACAATAAAACGCCCCTTTTTTCTAAAAAAGAGCACTTTGTTTTTTATTAAATTCACTTGTTGTGCTAACTAATTTTAGTATTTAATAAAAAATACAAAGAGATTACATTTGCAGAATATGATTATAACTCTCAGCGAGTTGAAATAAAAAATCCGTAAAAATTGCGCATGTTCGCGACGGCCGCATTTGCCTAGTCCCTTTAGGGGAAGCGTAGCAAGTTTGCAACCCTAATTTACCCCGTAGGAATATAAACAGGAGTGCCTATGATGCGAATTTTAGGATTTTTTATTAAATATTTAGACTATTTATCTACTAACATAACAGGTTAAATTCTAAATTTACATATCTATATGCCCTATAGTATAATAAACCAATTTAAATCTATTTTCTAAACAGTCTCTATTTTTACTGAAATATCAGACGGTTTACCAAAATATAGTGATGTTGTTACTACCGCGTCTACGCCCGTTGTCGCATAAACCTCTATATTGTTTACATTTATTCCCCCCGTGGCTATTAAGCCTATATCCGGATTAATACTTCTTATTTTTGCAACAATTTCTGTTAAATAATCAACAGGCAATTTATCTATTTGCAATACATCCACCCCGGATTCTGCCATCAAAATAGCCTCTTCCATGTTTTCGACCTCTACTACGACCTTTTTCTCGAATGCAACAGTTTTGATTTTAGGAATCATTTTCGCCAATTTTTGATAACCACCAATAAAATTTATATGTTGTTTAAATATTAATATGGTTTCGGATAAACCAAGCCTGTGCGGCCATGCACCCCCCGCCATGATTGATTTTATTGAAAGCTTTTTAGTCCCCGGAAAAATTTTTCTTGTAGTTAATATGTTGATATCCGGATTTGCTTTTTTGGCCTTATCAACTAATACCTTTGTTCTAGTGGCTATACCGCTGCAATATTCAAGGATACTTAAAGACATCCTCCAAGCTATATGTAAATTTTTTGCCATTCCTTCTGCCTCTATAAAAACCTTATCCTTTTCGAGGAATGTGCCTGTTGGTAAAAATTTATTACATTTAATATCCAGTTTTTTAAAAATCCTTAAAACCTCTTCTACACCCGATAATACTGTATCTTCCCGCGTTGCAAAAGTTATTTTCCCGATTTGATCTCCGATTCCCAAAATCTTTGTTGTTAAATCAATATAGGGGACATCCTCCCTCATAAATTCATCAATATCATAATCAGAAAAAAGCATTTTTTAACATTGCCCCTTCCTTTTAATATTTATACTAGTATTTTATCAATGTACCGAATCCGGCTTCCATGGATTTCCGACATTTTGGCTTCTAGTTTAGATTCGACCATAAACTAAAGCTAATTATACCATATTTAACCTAATGTACAAAAAATCCTCTACCCCAATGCTCATCTTTAAAGAATTAACCTAGACCTTAAGAATTCCATCCAGTACTTTAATAAACTTTTCTGTCTGCTCTATAGTCCCCGTACTCACTCTCATCCAATTATCCCGGCCCCATAAAAATCCCGGCCTAATTATAACACCCCGTTTCATCAATTCCTCAAATACCGGTTCAGAGTGCATATTTATATTTACAAATATAAAATTTGCATTAGATTTTATGTATTCTAAATTATTCCCATCAAAGTACCTTTCCATAAGTGCCAGAGACTCATAATTTAACTTTACTGTTTTTTCGATATGCTCCTCATCTTCTAATACAGCTAGGGCTGCAGCCTGAGCCAATGAGTTAACATTAAATACATCTTTTATTTTACCGATTTGTGTAGCTATTTCTTTAGATGTGAGTATATATCCTACCCTAACCCCGGCAATACCTCCTACCTTAGAAAATGTTCTAAGTATAATAGTATTTGGCCTTTTAGCCAAAACATCTGTCGTTTCCGGGTATTCCGGATTAACTTTTGCATAATTATAATATGCCTCATCAAATAGAATTACAATATCTTCCGGTACCCTGGCTACAAAATTATTTATTTCGTACTTTGTTAGAATGTTTCCCATAGGATTGTTGGGATTACAGATATATATTATTTTTGTCTTATCGTTAATTTTTTCAACAAAACCATCCAAATCATGCTTATAATTTTTCAATGGTAATTTAACAACAACTCCGCCCATATTGAGTACATTCGTTTCATATAACCCAAACGTAATATCTGCCATTATGGCCTCATCCCCGTGATTTATAAAAGTTTGGGCTACCATGGATAGTGTCTGCTCTCCACCATTGCCCACAATTATATTTTCATGGGTTAAATTGACTTTTTCAGCAATAGCCTCTTTTAATTTCATTGCATAAGCATCCGGGTAAAAGTTGATATTTTTGGCTTCCCTTATGATGGCCTCTACTGCCTTTGGTGATGGACCTAAAGGATTTTCATTAGAAGCCAATTTTTCTATTTTGTCTATATTATATTCCTTTTGCACCTCTTCAATCGGTTTTCCCGGAATATATGGTCTCAATAAATCCAGTTCTTTTCTAAACAGGTTCCTAGACATAAAAACTACACTCCTTCTATATTTATAAACAAACAATCTGAACATTTAATAAAAAATACAATAATTGCATTTACAAAATATGATTATAATCATCAGCAATTTGAAATAAAAGGTCCGCTTATGACTCAAACTTGATTTGTGAAATAAGCTGTAGACTTAATCCAAATCATATTCATATGCTTTTTCTTCTCCCTTGAGCACCCTTAAAACACCCAATGCAAGAGCCTGCAGTTCATTTTCTCCCGGCACTACTTCCACCGGAGCGATGAAAGCAACCCTTTGTTTTATCCAGTCTATAATCATTTTTGAGCATGCAATTCCACCGGTAACTATAATTCTGTCAACCTCACCTTCTAATGCTACAGAAAGCTCCCCTATGGCCTTTGCAGCCTGATATGCCATAGCTTCATATATGAGCGCTGCATATCTGTCTCCTCTTTTAATTCTATCTTCTACTTCTAAGGCACTATTTGTATTTAAATAGGATACTAAGCCGCCTTTACCTCTGAGCTTCCTGTCTATAGTAGATTTATCATTAGAATAACACAATTCAACCAATTGGTCTGAAGGCAACCCACCTGACCTTTCCGGCGAAAATGAAGCTTCTGCATCTGCTACCACATCTACCATTCTACCCTTTTTATGAGCGGTTAAAGACGTACCTCCTCCTATATGAATAACTACAAAATTACATTCATCATATTTTCTGCCCATGCCCTCAGCCACTTTTATGGCAGCCGCCCTCATATTGAGACAGTGGGTTAAACTTCGCCTTTTTATGTCAGCCAAACCGGAAACTTTTGCAATATCATCCAGCTCGTCCACCGAAATAGAATCATAAATATATGCATCCACCCCAATAGAATCTGCTATCTCCTTGGCTATTATCGCCCCTAAACTGGAAACATGCTCAATTAGTGGTCTGTTTTTTAATCTGTCCATCATAACATTATTTATCCTGTATGCTCCGGCTCGTACCGGCGGTAGGGGCCCTCCCCTGCCCACAACTGCGGATAATTCTCTTATATCAAAATTATTTTCTCTCAAAAAATCCATTATCTTGCCGTACCGCATTTCATATTGATCTGTTATCTTTTCATATCTTTCAATCTCTTTCCTGGAATGTTCTATACATTTGCTTGACACTTCATTAATATCATCGTATATTGCAATTTTTGTCGAAGTCGACCCTGGATTTATCGCCAATATTTTGAAAGTCACTTTCGTCCCTCCTGTACTCATAGATACTTTACATTATATTATAAAATCAAGCTTTATGCTAGACTAACTTTTTTATGTGACAAGTAAACAAATCAACTAATAAAATTCAACATGAAAACTGAAAAAATATTAATAATCGTCAGAAATGCGCGGTAGGGAAAAGAGGTTAGTGTCATGTCCCTAAATCAAAAATATAAGCGATGGGGTCAGAGTTGATAAAAATCCCATTGACTTAGTATTAAAATAATGTTAATATTAAATCGTAAATAAATATTGAAAGTCCTTCAGGGCGGGGTGTAAATCCCCACCGGCGGTAAAGTCCGCGAGTCTATTTTGACAGAACCGGTGCAATTCCGGTACCGACAGTAAAGTCTGGATGGAAGAAGGAAAATTTATTATTTTGCAAACATTATCCTATATAATCCTAGGATTATTTAATAAATTCAAGCCCTGATAAATTTTATCAGGGCTTTT
>CAYLIZ010000078.1:0-6528 GCA_964383985.1 uncultured Alkaliphilus sp.
AAAAACGGAAAATGCGTAATGCTGACACAGGGCAAATTCGATAAAGAAAAAATATATTCCGAGGACCCGGTGGAAGCGGCAAAAATTTGGGAACAAAAAGGAGCAAAAATGCTCCATATTATAGATTTAGACGGTGCATTAGAAGGAAAAAGCAAGAATTATGAAATTATCCAAAAAATTATTAAAGAAATAAATATCCCAATCCAGTTAGGAGGGGGTATCAGGGATTTAGAAACAATCAAAACACTAATTGACATCGGCGTAAACAGAGTAATACTAGGAACTAAAGCAGTACAGGATGAGGAAATGCTTAAAAAGGCAATAAATACATATGAGGAAAAAATTGTGGTAGCAATAGATGCTAAAGACGGCTATGTTGCGGTAGACGGCTGGACTAAAACAAGCACAGTGGATGCTCTGCAATTTGCAAAAAAAATAGAGCAGTTAGGAGTAAAAACTATCATTTATACAGATATAGCAAGGGACGGAATGTTAAAAGGGCCTAATTTTAAAGCAATCAAAAATATGAATGATAATGTATCTATAGATGTTATAGCATCCGGCGGAGTGTCTTCAGTAAAAGATTTGCAAAAATTATCAGAAATTGGTGTAGCAGGAGCTATTGTCGGGAAGGCTCTCTATGAGGGGAAGATAGATTTAACTAACGCAAAGGTGGTATAGAAAATGAAGGAAAAAAGAATTATTCCTTGTTTGGATATAGATAATGGGCGAGTAGTAAAAGGTGTAAAATTTACAGATTTAGTCGATGCGGGTGACCCGGTTGAGGTTGCAAAGGCTTATGAATTGCAGGGAGCGGATGAATTAGTACTGTTAGATATAAATGCAACAAGCGAAGGAAGAAAAACATTGCTGGATGTAGTAGAAAAAATAGCCGGCAGTATATCCATTCCCTTAACAGTGGGTGGCGGTGTCAAAAGTGTAGAGGATTTCAGACAAGTGCTGGAGAGCGGCGCAAGCAAAGTTTCCATAGGTTCGGCTGCCGTTTTTACACCTTCTATTACTACAGAATGTGCCGAGGCTTTCGGTTCTTCGACAGTTGTTGCATCAATCGATGTAAAACGATATAAAGATGATGTTTATCATGTGCATGTAAAGGGCGGCAAAGAAAATACAGGAATGGAAGCAATAACCTGGGCAAGGGCATTAGCAGGGTTAGGTGCCGGAGAAATTTTGCTTACCAGTATGGATAAAGACGGTACCAAGAGCGGATATGATATAGATATTACCGGAAGAGTTAAAGATGCAGTTAATATTCCTGTAATAGCTTCCGGCGGTGCCGGCAGGTTGAGGGATTTTTATGATGTTTTTACAGAAGGTAAAGCGGATGCAGCTCTGGCAGCTTCCTTATTTCACTTTAAAAAAGTCGGCATTAAAGAGCTTAAACAATATTTAGGCAAAAAAGGGATTTGCATAAGAAAGGCGGAAGCATAAAAATGTACAAATTAGAAGATTTAAAATTTGATGAAAAAAATTTGATACCCGCTATAGTGCAGGATACTAATACAAAGGAAGTTCTGATGCTTGCCTATATGAACGAGGATTCATTAAAGAAAACTTTGGAGACCGGGGAAACTTGGTTTTGGAGCCGCAGTAGGGGAGAATTGTGGCACAAGGGCGAAACATCCGGGCATATTCAAAAGGTAAAAAGTATAAACTATGATTGTGACGGGGATACACTTTTAATCGAGGTAGATCAGAAAGGGGTAGCGTGTCATACGGGGGCCAGAAGTTGTTTTTTCAATCTCCTTTATCTCATTGAAGAAAAAAGAGGAGAGAAGGCAAATTCCGATATAATTGAAAGATTGTATAAAATTATTACGGACAGAAAAGAAAATCCTAAAAAAGATTCTTATACAAATTATTTATTTGATGAGGGGTTAGATAAGATTTTAAAAAAGGTAGGAGAGGAAGCAGCAGAAGTTATTATAGCGGCCAAAAATCCTAATAGGTATGAATTAATTTATGAAACCGGTGATTTGCTGTATCATTTGTTGGTTTTATTAAAGGAGAAGGATGTTGTCCCCGAAGAAATTTTTGCGGAGTTGAGTAGAAGGTTTAAATGATGTGGGAAGCGGAGGCAACGAGACAGATATGTAGTAGGGGCAGACCCATGTGTCTGCCCTTTAATATCTTATCTAGGAATACAAACTATTTGACCTATCTGTAAAGCATTTGGATTTACACCCGGGTTAGCTGCTACAATAGCATTTATTGTTGTATTAAACCTTATGGAAAGAAGATAGAAAGTATCGCCGGCCCTGATAGTATAAGGTGTTGTTCCTGCGGGACAAGCGTGCGGCGGTGAAACATTGCAATCTACACCGAGTGCAGTCCATGTCTGTACACCTACTATCCCATCTACAGCAATATGCGTATCTCTTTGGAAAGCCATAACAGCTGATTGTGTTCTGGCACCAAAAATACCATCGATGGGGCCGGGATCATATCCTTCATTTCTTAAAAGTTGTTGTAAATGCTGTACGGAAGCACCCCTGCTACCAATTCTTAGTGTAGGGCATGGTGCTGTCGGGGGTGGTGTAGGTCCTACAGGTATACAAACTACCTGGCCTATGGATAGTCTATCCGGGTCAACTCCGGGGTTAGCCGCTAATATAGCATCAAGTGATACATTCCGTTGCACAGATATCTTATAAAATGTATCCCCGGCTCTAATAGTATATGGTGTAGTGCCGCCGGGGCAAGAGCGTTGGCTATAATACATAATTCAATTCCCTCCTTTATTATGAGAAATATATTATAAAATTACAGTACACTATAGTATATTAAGGAAATAGGAATTTGGTGCTCGTTGTATCTGATCTCCTATATAGGTTAGGTCATAGAAATTACCTGAATAAAATAAATTGCTATTAGCCACACTATTAGCAGGAGGTGGTTGATTGTGAATTTGCAATTAACACAAAAAGAAAAATTATTTTTAGAGGATCAAAAGAGCCATGAGGAAATGTGTATCAGGAAATACACTGAATATGCGGGTCAAACACAAGACCCTGAGCTAAAACAAATGTTTCAAAGTATTGCTCAACAGGAGCGGCAGCATTTAAACACAATTAATCAAATACTTGGTGGACAAATTCCGTCTATGCAGAGCCTGCAAGGGCAAAGTGGCCAACAGGGTGGGCAAAGCGGGATGCAGAGCCAACAAGGTTTACGAAGTCAGCAAGGTGGAATACAAAGTATGAAAGGATCTCAAAGTATGCAAAGTGGGCAACAAGGTCAAAGTTCGACTAAATCTAAAAGATACAACGATAACGATAAAGATATGTGCAGCGATTTACTGATGACGGAGAAATATGTTTCCGGTACATATGATACAACTATTTTTGAATGTACAAATGCTAATGTAAGGGAGGTACTTAATCACATTCAAAAAGAAGAGCAGCAACATGGAGAAGAATTATTTAATTATATGCAAGGTAAAGGTATGTATATGGTACATTAGAAGTATGTCGTGTTAAATGTTTTAAAAACAAACTAATTATGGAAGCCTTGAAATTTAGCGTAATTTTCAAGGTTTTCTTATTATATTAAATTATAAAAATAAAGACTTAAAAACATCTTCAAAAATTTTATTAAAATAGATTGACATAGTATGTGTATCCTTATTATACTTATTTTTAATGACAAATGTTTACTATTAAAAAACAAAAATTCAGTATAAGGGGAATTAAGGAGGTGTTTAAATGAGCCAAAATATAATTGATTTAAAAAATATAACTAAAATCTTTGACGATGAAACATTAGTTTTAGATGATATCAATTTATATATCAGAAAAAATGAATTTTTGACATTATTAGGACCTAGTGGATGTGGTAAAACTACTACATTAAGAATTATTGGTGGATTTGAATACCCAACAAAGGGGTATGTTTTTTTTGAGGGCAAAAAAATCAACGATTTGCCGCCTTATAAGAGGCAAATAAACACAGTGTTTCAAAAATATGCCCTATTCCCTCATATGAATATATTCGAAAATATAGCCTTCGGGCTTAGAATAAAAAAGATACCGGAAAAAGAAATCAAAACAAAAGTAGAAGAGATGCTGCAGCTTGTAGGATTAAAAAATTTTGGCAAAAGAACAGTGGACTCTTTAAGCGGTGGGCAACAACAGAGAGTGGCCATAGCCAGGGCATTGGTTAATGAGCCAAAAGTACTTTTACTGGATGAGCCTTTAGGTGCCTTGGATTTAAAACTTAGAAAGGGTATGCAAATAGAGCTCAAAAGAATTCAACAAGAAGTAGGAATTACATTTGTTTATGTCACTCATGACCAGGAAGAAGCTCTCACTATGTCAGATACTATTGCAGTTATGAATGAGGGGAAAATTCAACAGATAGGCACCCCGGAGGATATTTATAATGAACCCAAAACAGCATTTATTGCGGATTTTATAGGGGAAAGTAATATAGTAAAAGGAATCATGCTCAGAGATTATCTGGTTAGATTTGCAGACAGAACCTTTGATTGTGTGGATAAAGATTTCGGAGAAAATACGGAAGTAGATGTAGTAGTAAGACCGGAGGATATAGAAATAACTTCGGCGGAAACGGGCATGTTAAAAGGGAAGATAATCACAAGTACCTTTAAAGGTGTTCATTATGAGATGATAGTCAGAGAAAACGGAAGAGAGTGGATGATACACAGTACTATTATGGCTCCGGTAGGAAGTTATATAGGCATGAATATAGGACCGGATTTAATCCATATCATGAAAAGAGGTGGCCAACTATGAAATCAAATCAGAAAATTCTAGCTTATCCTTATATAGTATGGTTAATTATTTTTATAGTTGTTCCACTGATTTTGGTGCTTTATTTCAGTTTAAGTTTTAGGGATGGGGGTTTTACCTTAGAAAACTATAGGCGTTTTATATCCCCTATTTATATAAAGGTACTTTATAGGTCCTTAAAATTGGCATTCATATCAACTATATTTTGTTTAATATTAGGCTATCCTATGGCTATGATTATTGCTAGAGCGGATATTTCTAAACGCAATTTAATGGTGCTTTTATTTGTACTTCCTATGTGGATGAATTTCTTACTCAGGACTTATGCCTGGATGACTTTATTAGGCAAAAATGGAGTTATAAATAATGTATTGGGGGCACTCAATCTCCCAACATTAAACCTTTTGTATAACAATGGTGCTGTAATCTTGGGTATGGTATATAATTTTATTCCGTTTATGGTATTACCTATATATTCAGTTCTCGCCAAGATGGATAAAACTTTGATAGAAGCTGCCAAAGATTTAGGGGCAAATGAAATTACGGTTTTTAGGAAAATAATTTTTCCATTGAGTCTTCCGGGAGTCATAACGGGTATTACCATGGTATTCATGCCGGCTGTTTCTACATTTGTTATACCGAGGCTCCTCGGTGGCGGTCAGTTTATGTTGATAGGAAATTTAGTAGAGCAGCAGTTTACCTATGTTTATGATTGGAATTTCGGTTCTGCAATATCTATAATAATGATGGTCTTTATTCTGATAGCTATGGCTATAATGGCCAGATATGAAGACCCCGCGGAGGAGAGTGGTGGATTATGGTAACCAGATTTATTAAAAGAACTTATACATTTTTAATGTTTTTATTCCTTTATGCTCCTATAATCACCTTGATGGTATTCTCTTTTAATGAATCACGTTCTAGAGGAAAATGGGCCGGATTCACCTTGCGATGGTACGGAGAATTATTTTATGATAGTGTAATAAAAAATGCATTTTATTATACTATAGTGATTGCAATACTTTCGGCAGTTATTTCTACCATAATCGGAACTATAGCCGCTGTAGGGATTCACAATATGAGTTTCTTGGGCAAAAAAGTGGTACTTAACATTAACTATTTACCTGTTTTAAATCCTGAAATTGTTACAGGTGTATCTCTAATGACATTATTTATATTTTTTAAATTAGAATTGGGCTTTATATCTATGCTGTTGGCTCATATCACTTTTTGTATACCATATGTTGTATTAGCTGTTTTGCCTAAGTTAAGGCAGTTAAATAAACATTTAGGCGAGGCGGCTATGGACCTGGGTGCTACACCTTCCTATGCGTTTAGAAAAGTGATTTTACCGGAAATTATGCCCGGAATAGTTACGGGAGCTTTAATGGCATTTACTCTTTCTATAGATGATTTTGTAATAAGTTTTTTTACAGCGGGCAAAGGGGTAAGCAACCTTTCAATAGCTGTTTACTCAATGGCGAGAAGGGGTATTAATCCTAGAATAAATGCTTTGTCTACATTGATGTTTCTGGGGGTATTAAGTTTGCTGTTGATTATTAACAAAAGAACTGCCGGGGAAAATAAGGACAGGGTGAAATGACATATAGTTTTTGTCATTGCTATGAAAGCTAATATTTAAGATTCCTCGTTTCATTCGGAATGACGACAGCGAAGCTGTCATCCTGAGCAAAGCGAAGAATCTTAAACTTATAAATAGTGCTTTCGTTTATCGTGGTGTAAATAAGACGTGCAA
>CAYLIZ010000079.1:0-6490 GCA_964383985.1 uncultured Alkaliphilus sp.
AGCGTTCAAGTTCATTTATAAGTCGTTCATCAATATCACTAATTTGTAATATGTCGTCATACATAATCTTTGGAATTAAATCCTCTTTTGTCAATATTTCCTCAGCAATTATATTGATTCTTTCACGAAAAATCTCTAAATTATCTACACTAATAGATAACCCCGCAGCTTGATGATGTCCCCCAAATTTTATAAACAAATCCCTGCACTTATTCATAGATTCAAACAGATTAAATTCCGGAATACTCCTGGCAGAACCTTTTGCTGTATTGTCTTCTATTCCTAAAATGATTGTTGGCTTATAATATTTTTCAACTATACGTGAAGCAACAATTCCAATTACTCCTGTATGCCAATTTTCATTATAAATAACTAAAACTTTATCATCTGCATATTTAGAGTCATTTTCAATAATATTTATCGCTTCATTCAAAATATTTTCCTCTATCTGTTGACGCTGCTTATTTTCAGCATCCAATAATTGTGCCAGCTCGACAGCTTTATTGGCATCGGCAGTTGTAAGCAATTCAACACCGGTTTGTGCAACGCTAATCCTGCCTGCAGCGTTAATTCTTGGTGCAATGCCAAAAGCTATATGTCCTGTGTTCAGTTTCTTATTCAAAAGTCCACTGACATCTAACAATGCCTGAATTCCTAAATTTTCACTTTTTGGCATATAATCTAATCCATTTTTCACTATTATCCTATTTTCATCTATTAAAGGAACCACATCAGCTACTGTAGCTATAGCAGTGATATCTAAATAATTATATATAGATTTTTTAAAAATCTCCCCGGAAGTTAGGGCCTGAATTAACTTCAAAGCTAGGCCACAGCCGCAAAGCTTATCAAAAGGATAAGTGCAATCTTCTTGCATGGGATTAATAATTGCATAAGCATCGGGTAAAATCTCTTGACATTCATGATGATCAGTTATAATAACATCTATGCCTAAATCATTAGCAAAACTTACTTCGTCTATAGATGAAATACCGCAGTCCACTGTAATAATAAGTTCAGTGCCATTATTGGCTATTTCTTCAATAGCCTCTTTGTTTAACCCGTATCCTTCCTCTGCCCTGTCAGGTATATAAAAACTAACAGGATAATTTATAGAATCAAAATATTTAAGCATAATAGATATACTTGCAACTCCATCTACATCATAATCGCCGTATATACATATTTTTTCCTCATTTTTTATAGCTTCTTTTATCCTGTTAACAACTCTATCCATATCTTTAAGAAGAAACGGATCATATAGCTGTTCTATAGTAGGATACAAGAATTTTTCGGCTTCATCGTAACTCTCTATCTTCCTATTTAACAAAACTTTTGCAACTGACTTTGCAATATCCAAACTATTCATCAATTCCGTAATTTTCGTATTATCTAATTTATTGTATGTCCAATATCTTTTTTGCATCATTTTTTTTCACCCTATTTTGCCTTTTGCCTCTGTTTAACCATAACCCATAGCGGACTGGCTATAAATATGGAAGAATAAGTTCCGGCTATAATGCCCACTATCAGCGGTAACGCAAACTCCCTGATTTGTTCTACTCCTAAGATATATAAAGCTAATATAGTAACAAGCGTAGTTAATGAGGTATTTATAGAACGGCTAAATGATTGCCTAATGCTATCATTAGCTATTTTTGCATAATCAGCCTTTTTTCTAGTAAACTTAAGATTCTCCCTAATTCTATCAAATATAACAATTGTATCGTTAATAGAATAACCTAAAATAGTTAAAATTGCAGCCACAAAAGGGCTATTAATAGGTATTCTGAATATTGAGTACATGGCCAATACAATTAAAATATCATGAGTTAATGCTATAATAGCAGAAATGGCAAAGCTAAGCTCAAACCTAAAAGCAATATAAATCAACATACCGATTACAGAAATTACAATTGCGAGCAACGCTTTGCCCTGTATTTCTTTTCCAACGGAAGGACCAAATTGATTCGCCCTTAAGAGGTCCTCCTCTGCCAAATTATATTTTGTTCTAAAATCCTCAAATATCTCCTTACGTTCCTCGTTGTTAAAATCTTCATTCATTCTAATTTGAACTGTTGTTTTGTCAATTCCTAACATATTTATATTTGAATTTTTATCATACTTGTCAGTGATTTCCCTTATTTCTTTTGCAGGTATATATTTATGAAATTCAATTTCCATTAAGGTTCCACCCGTAAAATCTATGCCTAAGTTAACTCCTCTTATAATACCCAGCACTAAGCCTATTATAAGAATTATTCCGGAAATAGAAAACCATATCTTCCGATTTTGTACAATATTCATAGGTATCTCCCCCCTTAGACTCCATAGAGTTTAGTATTTTTAATCAAGTCTATGCCAACTAATAGTTTTAATAAAAACCTTGTAACTACAACGGCTGTAAACATACTCGTAATAATACCAACAATCAACATAACTGCAAACCCTCTAATAGGCCCTGTACCAAATTGATACAATATAATTCCTGCAATAAGAGTAGTAATATTAGAGTCTATAATAGATGTAAAAGCTCTTTTAAATCCTGAATCTATGGAGGCTCTGATTGTCTTTCCGAGTTTAATTTCTTCCTTTATCCTTTCGAATATAATAACATTAGCATCTACCGCCATACCGACAGAAAGAATTAAAGCAGCAATCCCCGGCAATGTAAATGTTGCTTTTAAAACTATCATTATACTAATTACAAGCAAAATATATATTGATAATGCAATATCTGCAACTAGGCCGGGTATTCTATAATAAACAAGCATAAAAAGAAATATGAGTATAATCCCTATTTTAGCTGCCTGTAAACTTTTATTTAATGCATTTTCCCCTAAAGTAGCTGTAATTGTTGATGTTTGAACTTCTTCTAATTCTACGGGCAGGGCACCTGCTCTGATTAATGCTGCCAAATTAGATGCAGTTTCTATTGTAAAGTTACCTGTAATAGATGCATGACCATCAGGTATTTTACTGGTAACTACCGGACTTGATATAACTTCTTCGTCTAATATAATATAAATTATTTTTTCCATATCGTTTTTCAGGTTTACTAACCTACCGGTTACATCCGCAAACTTTTTAGCCCCTTCTTTATCAAATTGCAAGCTTACCTGGGCAACATTACCCTGTCCTAATGTCGCCTGTGACTTAACAACATTGGCACCGGTAACTACAATCTCACCATCCGGGGTAACAAATTGCAACTGCGCTGTCTTTCCAATCATATCTATAGCTTCCTGGGCATTTTTTACCCCCGGCAATTCAACACGAATTCTTTTTCCACCTTCTCGGGTAATAGACGGTTCTGTAAGTCCCATACTATCTACACGCCTGCCAAATACTCCTATAACCTGTTCAATTAATTCATCCAGTTCCCTACCGGTTTTATTTGTCTGTGCTTCATATACAACATAAACTCCACCTTTTAAATCAAGGCCTTGTCGAATTAATTTTTTCATAGGTTTTATTTCATATTTTCCTATTCTAAGTCCATTGAAAGCCGTAAATATAGACAATCCTAAAACAACAATAATGATTAAAAATATAATAATATTTCTCGCTTTCATGCTATACCCCCTAGCCTATTTACATATTAAATATTAAATTCAATTATATACTTAGAACAAATAATCGTCAATAAAGTTATTTTATACCTTATGCTTAATTTGTCCCTCTGCTAATTTTGCTTGAATTATTAAAGAACATTCAATCCTTTTTTTCTGCATTTCACAGCCAATGTCATAGGGCTCATGAATACTGTTGTTGAAATTATAAGCATTAGCATGACATCCCCCACTACAATAAAACTTCGCCCAACAGCTGTTGCATTTACTTTTATTATAAATATGTGCATCGCCAAATTCCCTACATAATGAAGTATTTGTTATTCCTTCCGTAACAGTGCCAATTTTAAAATTTTTATCACCAACAAATTGATGACAGGGATAAATATCCCCTTCCGGAGTAATAGCCAAATATTCTGCGCCGGCACCACATCCCGAAACCCTCTTAATTACGCATGGCCCCTGGTGCAAATCTATCATAAAATGAAAAAAACTAAACCCCCTTCCCTCTTTAATTCTTTTAACATATTCCCTAGCCAAAAGTTCATATTGCTCGAATATAACCGGCAAATCTTCTTCTCTAATAGCATAATCATGATAAGCCTCGGTAACTACCGGTTCCATAGATGTGCTTTTAAATCCTAAATCAGCTAGATACAATACATCCTTTGCAAAATCAAGGTTATCTCTAGTAAATGTTCCCCTGACAAAATAATCACGATTCTCTCTCATTTTTGCAATTTCCAAAAATTTAGGTATTATTATATCATAAGTACCTTGTCCACTAACTGTACATCTCATAGCATCATTTACTTCTTTTCGCCCATCAATACTGAGTACCACATTATACATATTTTCGTTTATATATTTCATGTTTTCATCATTAAGTAAAAGACCATTGGTGGTTATAGTAAATCTAATATTTTTATTATGTTTTTTCTCCTGTTTTCTTCCATATTCAACAATTTCCTTAACAGTTTCAAAATTCATTAATGGTTCCCCACCAAAAAAATCTACTTCTAAGTTACGGCGGTTTCCGGAATTTTCAATCAGAAAATCTATTGCTTTTTTACCAACATTAGTACTCATTAAACCCCTTTCACCTTTAAAATCACCTTGGGATGCAAAGCAATATTTACAGCGCATATTACAATCATGGGCTATATGCAAACATAGGGCCTTAACAACAGGCTTTCTATTTTTAAAGGCTTCGTGATTAAAATAACGATCATCTGAAAATAAAAGACCTTCTGCTCTTGTATAATCCAGTTCTTTAATAGCCTCCTTTATTTCCGTGATAGAATATTTATTTTTAAGTAAGTTAATAATCTCTTCTGTTTTCTTGTCCTGATAAAAATCTAAAACATCGTAGACAAGTTCATCAATCACATGAACAGCACCGCTGTTCACATCTATAACCATATAAGTATCATCTTGGTTAAATTTATGAATCATCGAATAAGACTCCTTTCGCAAATCGGGTTAGGTCATAATGCAGTCTCGAAACTCAAATTTGTTCACTCCCTCCGGTCGTGCAAATTTGGTTCTCGTTGCGTTTGACCTACCATCGATCCAACACTCAGTCAACAATAAGCAAAATACCTTCAATTTAACAAAGATACTAACAAAATTGAAAAATATTATCTTTTGAAGGTCTGAGTGTCGGATCGGGTTAGGTCATAAAGAAAAAACAGCAGTAGGTTTACACTGCTGCGTTATTTTTATGTAATTATTTATTTTCACATTCTTGGTTAGCTACTGTACAAGAAGTTTTACAGGCTGATTGACACGAGGTTTGGCATTCGCCACATCCCCCTTTAATAGCACCTTTTACAAGAGTTGCACCATTTAATGTTTTTATGTGTTTCATATAAATGCTCCTTTCATATAATGTATCACTACAAGATAATTGATGAAAATATAATAAAAATATATAAGCGAACATTTGCAGGATGCATTTAAAATTCTTAGCGAATGTAGATATAAAATCCGTTAAGCGGCTTGCATTGTCTGAGCGAAGCGAGTTTGCAAGCTGTAGGATTTTATATTAGAATGAGCTTTAGAATTTTATGCATCCGAAACCGTGAGCGTTATATTTTTTTATATTTTGAATATTTGACTTTTAACATTCTAGTCTTCCTATTACATTATAACATAAAGAAGAATTTTTAAAAGGTCTGTTACTTTATATTCACACCTAATATTCCTCCTATTATTCCGGCGCCTATGCCTAAGCCTATTTTATACAATGTTATACGGTTCAGAGAATAATCTGATATAAAAATTTTGCTTAGAAGCACCAGTATCAAAACGTATATCAGTCCTATAATCCCACCATGTAACCACCCTTTTCTGCTTAGATGTATGGAACAATAAATTGATGAATATACTATACCAATTATCATAATAATAGATGTAATGAGTGGAATGGTGTTTTCCCCTATACTTGTATAGGTTATTAGCATTGCTCCTATAAGGAAAAATAATAAAGATATAATATACCCGCGCACCAACCCATGTCCATAAATTTTTATATTAAAAGGCCCTGCTTTTGCTATATTTTTTTCTTTGCCTTTCATTGTAATAACACCCCCATCGACTTTTAATTTTATCGCCCTAGCTAACAGTTTTTAAACTTATCCTAACTATAGCTTTATTTAATACATATGCCTTTTAATATAAAGTTTATTACTGATTTTATATATTGTCCTAGTTAATTTTTTATGTTTTGGAAATCTTAACCTTAAGTTAATGTTTTACGCAGTCTCACACTGCAAATTTGTTTACTCCCTCCAGTCGTACAAATTTGGTGTTCGTTGCGTTTGACCTACCATTGATTTGCCTTGCAAATCGGGTTAGGTCATAAAAAAAAGCAGCGTGGCTGCTTCTTTTCAACATAATTATTTTTTAATTATCCG
>CAYLIZ010000080.1:0-6377 GCA_964383985.1 uncultured Alkaliphilus sp.
TAAATTTATCACTGTCACAAGTACATGTCAACCAGGAGAACCGTCCCCCTGGTTAGACCTGGTTAGATGATTGGAAGCTATCTTATCCAAAAAAATCAAAGCACTTAAAAAAATAAGCAATTGGAGATTATACTCTAATTACTTATTTTTACAGTATCAAAATAGCATCACAAAATCACAAAAGCCCCAATCCCAAGGACTAGGGCTTGAGCTTATTCTAAGCCACTTAAAACTATTCTTTTATTTATTCTTTTAAACTTTTTTACCCAATTTCGTTCCAATTGAAGTTTTCCAACCTCTGCAACCATTGATTTTATGGGCTTTTATCTTTTAACTTTACTATTCCCACTCCACTGTGGCTGGGGGTTTGGAGGTAATGTCATATACCACTCTATTTACTCCTTTTACTTCATTTACTATTCTGGTTGACATAATATTTAACACATCGTGTGGTATTCTAAACCAATCTGCTGTTGTGGCATCTGTGCTTGAAATGGCGCGTATAGCGATAGTATGTACGTAAGTCCTTTTTTCATCTATTACTCCAACACTCTTGATGTTTGGAAGCACTGCAAAATACTGCCAAATTTTATCTTCTAAACCGGCATTCTTTATTTCTTCCCGAACGATAGCATCTGCTTCTCTTACAATGTTTGCCTTTTCATCCGTTATTTCGCCTAATATTCTTACTGCAAGCCCCGGGCCCGGGAAAGGTTGTCGCCATACAAGCTCATGGGATAACCCCATCTCCTCGCCTACTAATCTTACTTCGTCTTTGTAAAGTTGCCTAAGAGGCTCTAATAATTCAAAATCCACATCTTCAGGTAATCCTCCGACATTATGGTGACTTTTGATGCCGGCCCTTCCTTCTACACCACTCTCTATTACATCTGAATATATAGTACCCTGCACTAAAAAATCAAATTTTCCAAGTTTATTGGATTCTTCCTCAAATACTCGAATAAATTGTTCTCCTATGATTTTTCTTTTCTGCTCGGGGTCTTTTATCCCTTTTAATTTATTAAAAAATCTATATTTAGCATTCACACGAATAAAATTCATTTTAAATTGGTTTTTGAATAAGTTTTCTATCCAATCGCCTTCGTTTTTTCGCATTAATCCATGATCAACAAAAATACATATCAGCTGTTCCCCTATTGCCTTATGCACAAGTACTGCAGCAACAGTAGAATCCACCCCGCCGGATAAGGCACATATTGCTTTTTTGTTGCCTACCTTATTTTTTATTTCATCAATTTGTTCATCTATATATTTTTTAATATTATTTCCATCCTTCATATATATCGTCCTTTTCTAATACATCTATGGTACAGTAGGAACAGTTCTTGGCGCATCATAGAATTAAAATGCAGCAAGAACCGTCCCCAGTGCATCCTATCCTTCTACGCTATAATTGGGAGCCTCTTTTGTAATTATTACATCATGTGGATGGCTTTCTCTTAATCCGGCTCCTGTAATACGCACAAATTTACCGTCTTTTTGTAAATCTCTTATTGTTGGTGTTCCACAATAACCCATACTTGCCCTCAGTCCACCAACTAATTGATATATAGTATCTCTTACATATCCTTTGTAAGGTACTTTACCTTCTACACCTTCCGGAACTAGCTTTCCGGCATCTTCTTGGAAATAACGGTCCCTGCTCCCTTTTTTCATGGATTCAATGGACCCCATACCTCTATATACTTTAAAACTCCTGCCTTTAAATATAATAGTTTCTCCCGGACTTTCTTCTGTTCCGGCAAACAGGGAACCTATCATAACAACGCCGGCACCTGCTGCAATAGCTTTCGGTATATCCCCGGAATACTTAACGCCTCCATCCGCAATAACCGGAATCCCATATTTCTCTGCTACCTTTGCACAATCGTAGACAGCGGTAATCTGTGGTACTCCTATCCCGGCAACTACTCTGGTTGTGCAGATGGAACCCGGTCCGATACCAACTTTAATAGCATCAGCACCTGCCTCTATCAGCTCTTTTGCTGCTTCTGCTGTTGCAATATTTCCTGCAACAACTTGGAGATCCTCATATTTTTCCTTTATTACCCTAACAGTTTCAATTACTCCCCTAGAATGCCCATGGGCGGTATCTATAACTATAACATCTACTTTTGAATTGTATAGTGCTTCCACTCTTTCCATAGTATCTTTAGCAACCCCAACGGCTGCACCGGCTAACAGCCTTCCGCCACTATCCTTTGCTGAATTTGGAAACTGTATTGCCTTTTCTATATCCTTAATTGTAATTAAACCCTTTAGCATGCCCTCTCCATCCACTATGGGCAACTTTTCTATTTTATGGGCCATAAGTATATCTTTGGCCTGGTCCATGGTTACGCCTTCTCTTGCGGTAATTAAATTGTCTTTTGTCATTGCATCATATATCTTTTTGTCGTAATTTGTCTCAAATCGTGTGTCTCTATTAGTAATAATTCCTACAAGCTTGCCTTCCTCCGTGATTGGTACTCCGGAAATCCTGTATCTCGCCATTAATTCTAAAGCATCTCCTACTGTATGATTTGGAGATAAAAAAAACGGGTCTACAATAACACCATGTTCACTTCTTTTAACTTTATCCACTTCTAATGCCTGTTCTTCTATAGACATGTTTTTGTGAATAATACCGATTCCGCCCTCTCTTGCCATAGAGATAGCCATCTTAGCTTCGGTTACCGTATCCATCCCGGCACTCATTATCGGAATATTAAGCTTGATTTCTTTAGTTAGATATGTTGAGACATCTACCTGACTTGGTAAAACCTCAGATTTTGCCGGAATCAATAATACATCATCAAAAGTTATCCCTTCTTTTACAATTTTGTCTTTCATAAACTTTTCCTCCGTTCAATTCTGTTTTAATTTATATTATAAGGCATGATTTTTACAAATTTTTAATAAAGCCCAAAGTTGTATTACAGATAAAAGTATCAAATTGCAAACATGTTGTCAAGTTTTTTGAGCTATATTTATTTTCCCATAGCAATTAATTTTCTATTTTTGCCATTTGTATTATTTTCCAGTTATATATTTTATTTTTTTTCAAATAATAATATCGAAACGCAAAACTATATAAGGAGGTAATACATTATGCAAAGCCAAATGAATACGCAACCAGGGCAATTTGGCAAAAATATTGATTCTAATAATTTGAAGGTGTTAGAAGACCAATTAAATTATGAATCCTTGATGACAAAAAAATTTAGCCATTATGCCGGCCGCTGCACTGACACAGAGTTGAAAAACCTTTGTCAGCAATCATCTCAAAAACACAAACAACATTATAATGAATTACTAAACTACTTAAATTCTCACTCTCATTAACAAACATATTTCATAATAAGGAGGTTTTTTTATGCCAATGAGTAATTCCGGACTTAGTGAACAAGAATTAATAAGTGATTTGTTAGCTTCTGAAAAACAAGTAATATCCGCATATAACACCGGTATAACTGAAACATCTTGTCCAAGTTTAAGACAACATTTAACCAAATGTTTGACCAGCTCTCAGGAGATTCAATATCAAATATTTAATTCAATGCAACAAAGGGGTTGGTACCAAACCAAACCTTCACCAAATCAGGATGTGCAAAACGCAAGAACTAAATATAATCAAATGAAAAGCGAATTGCAGTAATTTAATTTTCAATAGGGTAGTTAAACTACTTAACACCACCAAATGATATTCGGCATACATAACAGCTCAATGTCAGGGTAGTTAAACTACCCTATTAAATTTTTACAGTCTTGCATATTAAAAGTTAGGGATCAGAAGTTAGAAATAATCTTGCTATATATTTATCCCTGAATTATATAATTTAAATTATGTAACAACAAATTCAAATATAAGAATAATTTTAATTAATTTTACAAATAACTATACTAGGCTATAAGCTGACTATAATTTTGCAAAGGAGTGTATTTACATGTCTGAAGAAAGAAATGACAATAGAACCCAGCAGGCTGATAGTTGGGTAGGTTTAATACTAAGGCTTATTTTATCTGCTATAGTAATAGCTATTGCGGCCTTTCTGACACCGGGTTTTACAATTGACAGCATTTGGGCAGTTTTGCTAGCAGCAGTAATTATCTCAGTAGTTGGTTATTTAATTCAAGAAATGACAGACTTACATGCCTCGCCTTTTGGCAGGGGATTATCCGGTTTTATTATATCGGCAATTGTACTTTATGGAACTCAATTTTTGGTCCCCACAATGCAAGTTAGTATATGGGGTGCTCTTATTGGGGCTCTTGTAATAGGCATAATCGATATAATTATTCCCGGAAAGACGTTTTAAAATACCTTTGAAGCCCTACATAAATAGACCATGCAACTTTTTGCTGGTAATTAGGGTTATTTAACTTTTGTTCTTCCCGAGGGTTAGATAAAAAACCACATTCGATTAAAACAGCCGGTATATCTAACCCTTTTATCATATAAACATCATTATTCTCTAGTACCGTTCTTTTGTTATTACTATCTAGTACCCTGATTAATTCCTCCTGAATTATAATGGCTAACTGTTTTGATTTTTCATTATCCTTTGAATAAAAGGTCTGTGCTCCATAATATTTAGATTGTGAAAAACTATTAACATGGATACATATAAGTGCATGCGGTTCATTTTTTGTTACAATATCTTTTCTATTCATTAAATCAATTGTTTTCATTCTTCTACCGGTGCTGTCATCTACATATAGGTCTACATCTTCCTCTCTGGTCATAATTACAATAGAACCACTCTGTTCCAGATACTCACGTAAGTATAATGAAATGGCTAAATTTATATCTTTTTCATCCTTCCCTCTATTTCCTGATTTGCCCGGATCGAATCCACCATGTCCGGGATCTATAACTATCGCTTTTGTTGTAGTGGGAAGGGTGCCGGTTTCCAGATATTTATTACGATATAATAATATTGCTGATAATATCATTATTAAAATTAATAATATGAGAGCACTGATGAGCCAATGTTTTCGTACAATGATTAACCTCAATTTTTAATCTCCTTCCATCGCTTTTTCCCTGCCTATTAATATATGTAAAGTATGGGTTGTATTATGACCTAACCCGATTTGCGCGACCAGAGGGAGTAAGCAAATCGATGGTAGGTCAAACGCAACGAGAACCAAATTTGTACGACCAGAGGGAGTAAACAAATTTGTGTTTCGAGACTGCGGAGAATGACCTAACCCGATTTGCGCGACCAGAGGGAGTAAGCAAATCGATGGTAGGTCAAACGCACCATTCGCAGGGCTCATTTCTACGCTCGCAACGAAAACCAAATTTATATTTAATATAATATTTTCATCATGTAAGGGAATAATATTAGAAACAGTATAGGAGGTATTTAAATGATAAACGATAGGGATAAAAAGAGTGTACTGTATCAAATAAACAATTTGAAATTATGCAGCGATAAGATGAAAGAAAATTTAAGTGCAATTCGACTGTTAATGATAGACAATAATTATGGCCGTACCAAGGACCCCTCCGTGTCGGATGAACTGGCTCAACTAATAAGACAAGTTGAATCCATGTCAAGTTCTATTGACTCTATGGAAAAAAGGTTAATGTAAACATACAAAATAATTAATATCAAAAAAGTCGTAGGATGCCTTCACTATCCTACGGCTTTCCTAAATCATCATCACTTAAGTATTTTCCCTTCTCGAATTGACCGGCTGAAAATTCAAATTTTTTTCTGTCAGGTGCATTGGGAACCGTCAGACTGTGTGAAAAAGCACTTTTCCTGCTTTTTTGTCATTCTGAGCGCAGCGAAGAATGTGTATTTCAAGTCGTTTAAGACCCTTCGTTACGCCCGGGATGACGATTATTGCGCAGTCTGACGTCCCTCCGGTTTACTAAAACTCTCAAGCAAACTTTGTAAGTTTAAACAAACTCGAGTGTAATAAGACAAGACATCCCCATAGTTATTCTATTAATGATATGTGTTATTTATTATTTTCCTTATATTTCTTCATTGCATATATATTGACCATAGGTAAAATAATTGGAGGAATTCCTGATAATGAGGTCACGGAAGTTCTGTATAATTCTCTTCAATTATTAATTGAAATTTCCAATCTAATTTACTAGCAATTTTAAACAGAAACCCTATTGAAGGATTATATTCACCACTTTCTAGTTTTGAAACCATCGCTTGTGTTATATTTAATTTATCCGCCAAATCCTTTTGAGTAATATTATTATCTAATCTATAATTAATTATTTTACAAGCAATATCAACAAGTATGTCAGATAACTCAAATTCTTGTTTTGTTTCTTCATCAATACCATCAAAAATATCCCATGGATTTTGCAAAATATCATTTACTACCATATTAATCACTCC
>CAYLIZ010000081.1:0-6280 GCA_964383985.1 uncultured Alkaliphilus sp.
GAATATTTATATGCATGCACATATAATTTTTACGGAGAATGAATTCTCCGCTACTACCTTTAAAGACAGCAGTGTCCGGCGGGCGACCAAAGGTCGCCCCTACTGACTTCTCACATCCCACATCCCACTTCCCACTTCTCACATCCCACTTCCCACTTCTCACATCCCACTTCCCACTTCCCACTTCCCACTTCTCACATCCCACATCCCACTTCTCACATCCCACTTCCCACTTCTCATTTCCCACTTCTCATTTCCCACTTCTCACTTCTCGCTTCTCGCTTCTCGTCTCTAATAAAGTAAACATTCCCTTCGCAGAATCCTTAGTTGCATGTTCTGCAAGGGCAGTAACCTCTGCTTTTAGAACTCTATCTCCAAATCGGACTTCTATAATATCGCCGACTTCAACAGTGGTACCGGCTTTGGCGATTTTGCCATTAACGGATACTCTGCCGCCATTGCAGGCCTCTTTTGCTACAGTTCTTCTCTTTATAATCCTTGAATTTTTTAGATATTTGTCTAATCGCATATACATTCCCCTCTTTAAACTATTGTTAAGCTATCGTTATCAGTATGTTAACAGATCCCTCGCGGGTCAAACTTTATGACCTAACCCGGTTTGCAAGGTAAACCGTTGGTAGGTCAAACGCAACGAACATCAAATTTGCACGACCGAAGGAAGTGAACAAATTTGCAATGTTCGACTGCATATACTGTCCGTCTCGGGATGACATACAGATCGGGTTAGGTCATAAAAAAGCAACCCCGTTGACAATAATATATACCAAAGGATTGCTCGATATAAATTCTTTTATTATGTACAATGCAACCGCAATTTTTATAATTAAAATTAACAATATTTTCAAATACTGATATAATAATTTTTACATGTCAAATAATATATCTAATAATGCGAAAATCAGTTACTATGTAACATATATGTTTATATTTATTTTTATCTGAGCTATTTGTTTACTTTTTCTTTGAATGTTTTTCCTGCTTTAAATACGGGCGCCTTGGAAGCCGGAATTTGAATGATTTGCTCCGGGTTTCTTGGATTTCTGCCCTGTCTTGGCTTTCTTTGTCTAACTTCAAAGGTTCCGAAACCCACTAATTGCACTTTATCTCCAAAGGCTAATGTTTCTTGTACAGTTTCAATAAATGAATTTAATGCAAGTTCTGTATCCTTTTTTGTCAATTGACTCTTCTCCGCCATCTTAGAAATTAATTCAGCTTTATTCATTGTATATTTCCTCCTTAGTTTTAATATGCCTCTTGATACATAATACATCGTATAATTTTATTCTATCTTAATTTCAAAAGTCCTTCTTTTTTTATTGATTTTCTATCCATTTTTTTGGAATTTTAAGATTCTTCGTGGGTCAAACTTATGCTGCACGTCTCAGGATGACACTCAAATGATCTTTTACGGAGAATGAATTCTCCGCTACTGCTCTAAAACAATTTTTTGTTTTTTAGCTCTATTTTTTTCCTTTAATTTCTGCTCTGCCCATATCTTTGCAACATCTGCTTCGGTACTCGCATCCTCGTCCCCAAAAACATGAGGATGCCTAAAAATTAATTTATGACATATTCCATGAATTACATCTTCTAATTGAAAAGCTCCCCTTTCTTTTGCTATTTGGCTATGAAAAATAACCTGCAATAATAAATCCCCCAGTTCTTCTTCTAACGCGCTGTCATCCTCTAAATCTATAGCCTCTATCACCTCATTGCTCTCTTCCGTCAGATAAGGCTTTAGACTTTTGTGTGTCTGCTTCACATCCCAAGGACAACCCTCTTTACTTCTTAATCTTTCCATTATTTCTACTAAATTATTCATATTGTAATACTTTTTTTCACTATTTTCAACCTTTGGAACGAAAATAGTTGTTAAATAGTCAATCCAGCCTATTCTATCTAGTTCAAAGAGAGGAATTTTTGCAACTTTTTGAATATCGGATACCCCGGCTGCCCTTACGACATATATTTCCTGCTCATCATCATAATGATGCATCAGCTGTAATTTAACCTCAGAGGCGGTAATCCTATCATATACCTGCATAATTAAATTATTCGTATCGGAATTTGGTTTTTGTCTGTCTAATTGAAGCCCATCTAATAATTGAAAACCTTCCACGGGATCTGTTTCCAATGCCATAAACACGGCATCGATAAAACTCATGGCCGGATATATTTCCCTTTCGATGCCTTCTCGTTCGCATCCTTCCAAAATCAATTGTACAGTGCTTTCCGCTACAAAAGGATGTCCGGGTACAGCATACAGCACCTCACCTTTTTTTGCCTCTTCTAAAATGGTTTTGGCTATATGCTCGTAAACTTCCTCGAATTTGTCATAACCGCAATCATCATAAACATAATCAAAAGTTTTAAAAGTCACTCCTTTGTCCTTTAAATAAGGGACCACCGGGTGTTTTTCGGTGCGTAAATATATATTATTATGCCTTTTTAGTTCTTCATACACGGCTAAAGTCAAATGTTCTCTTCCTCCCGGCCCTAAGCCGGCTATTGTAATTTTGTTCATTGTGTGCCTCCCTTTTTAGTCGGACGATTGAAAACGCCCCTTTGGGCGGAGAATGAATTCTCCGCTACTGCTTGCTGTCTAATTCATTTTGCTCGGGGTGGACAAATGTCCGCCCCTGCGAGACAGGGGACGGGGCTCTGCAAAATTTATCTCAACAGATTAAACCTATGGAGAAAGGTGACTAATTTATCCCCTTTGGGCAACATCAAAAAATCTTCCTCCATGATCGTTCCCGTAATAAGCAACATAAATCCATAAATAATTCCACCGGCAATAATAGCGGCAATTGTAGATATAGTATTACCTGCTATAGGAAATGCAAATTTGTGAACAAAATATGCAATAAAACCCATGACACTTACAGCAATGATAGGCTTTAATACGAATTGAACAAAATCAAATTTAATCTTCGTGCTCTCTCTAACTGCAATAAAGTCTAAAGCAGCCGCAACAACATAGGCCATTACTGTACCGATAGCTGCGCCCTTTATATTTAAAAAAGGAATACCCGTTAAAACATAGGTAACAACAAGTTTTGTAAGAGCCCCAATCATAAGATTGCGAACGGGAACTTCCGGTTTCCCGATGCCTTGTAATATACCGGTTAATGTTTGTACCAATGATAATGATAATGTTGCAAAAGATAAATATAATAAAACCTCTCCGGCTGAAGCGGGTTCTTTGGGAAAAAGCATGGTCATAATTGGGGTTGATAACACGGCTAATCCCACAAAAGATGGCAATCCTATTAAAAAGGTCATACGGAATGCCGATTTCACGTCTTTTTCTATTGATACTATATCATTTTTAACCTTAGATGCTGCAATAACAGGTACAATACTCATAGACAATGCCGTAGTCAATACCGGTGGAAGTTGGACCAATGTAATTGCCATACCTGTCAATTGCCCAAAAAGGCTGTTTGCTTCTTTATAGCTGAGGCCTACGGCTTCCTGCAGTCTTCTTAATACTATCATAGAATCTATCATATTGATTAAAGGTAATACTGCCGCCCCCACGGTGATAGGCACTGCAATCCTTAGTAAGTCTCCGGTTATTCTTTCTATAGATTCTTCCTTATATTGTTCTATAGGTTGAAATTCTGAAAAAATTCTGTTTTTATGATTTATATATATGATGAGCATAATCGTTAATCCGGCAATGCCTCCGGCAGTAGCGCCAAAAGAAGCTCCGGCCGCTGCATATTCGGTTCCGTGACTTAATAAAAAAATGGCCAACCATAGACCGACTACAACCCTTGCTATCTGCTCTATCACTTGAGAAATAGCAGTAGGGACCATATCCTGTAAACCCTGAAAATATCCCCTATATGCTGCCATTATGGGTATGAACAATAAAGCCGGTGCTAATGCAAGTATAGAGAAATATGAGTTTGGGCTTTTAATAAAATTGTTGGCTAGAAATCCCGCACCTAAACTCAAAAATAGAAAACTTACTATTCCTATAATTATTAAAATACCAAGGGAGACCTGAAAAACTTTGTGTCCTCCTCTTATATTTCCTCTGGCCCTTTTTTCTGAAACTAATTTTGAAATGGCTGTGGGAAATCCGGCTGCTGAAAAGGATAATAAAAATGTATATATCGGATATGCCACTTGATAATACCCTACTCCTTCTGAGCCTATGATATTTGCTAGGGGTATTCTAAAAAATGCTCCTACTATTTTAACTAAAATTCCGGATATGCCTAAAATAAATGCACCTTTTAAAAAGGTATCTCTTTCCATAAATTTTCCTCCCGATTTTGCTACAGATTCTTCGTAGGTCAAACTTATACTGCCCATCTCAGAATGACATTTGCAAGGGACCTACAGATTCTTCGTGGGTCAAACTTATACTGCCCGTCTCAGAATGACATTTGCATTAGATTTATTCCTGTCTATTGTAGTATAACAAAAAAACTGCCCCCTGGAAAGAACTAGGGGACATAATAAATTAATGGGCGGTCAAGGACCGCCCCTATTACTCCATTTGCTTCGATAAAAAAGCCGCAGCTGTTGTGGCTATTTTATATTCAACTTCTCCCATGGTAACGCCCGATTCTTTAGAACTCAGTATAACTGTACCTATTGGGTCTCCATGGGTAACAATTGGTGCAATAACCTGTGCTGTGTATTGCTTTGTATCGCTTTCATCTATAGCAATGGTTCTCATAATATCGCCCTTATTTGCAATTATAGTCTCTCTGTTTTCCATAATCTTTTCTAATGACTGACTTACTTTCTTCTCAAAATAATCCTTTTTAGAACCGCCTGCTACAGCTATAATAGTATCTCTATCAGTTATTATCGCCTGATGATGTAATGCTTCATGAAGGGATTCAGCGTATTCAGTGGCAAACTCACCTAATTCTCCAATTGGAGAATATTTTTTTAAAATTACTTCACCATCTCTTCCCGTAAAAATTTCCAGAGGATCTCCCTCTCTTATTCTGAGGGTTCTTCTGATTTCCTTGGGAATAACTACTCTACCTAGATCGTCTATTCTTCTTACTATTCCTGTTGCTTTCACTCTATTCCCTCCTAAGTTTAAGTCCTAAGTCCAAATAAAACATATTATATACCATGGTAGTATTATTATTTTACCATTAGTGGTTTTTTATTCATTAATTTTTTACAGTTCGTTCTTTTTAACTATATCCGCTTTTTCAAATATTTCACCTATATGATTTTGATAACCCGATTCTTTAAGAGAATACTTAATCCCCTCTTTAGCATCCTCAAACTCTACAGTTTCTTCTATTTTATCCTCAACTATTATCACATGATATCCGAATTCTGTTTTTACCGGTTCGCTTATCTTTCCTATTTCTAAAGAAAATGCAGCTTCCTTAAATTCCGGTGCCATATTTGCATCTCTCGAAAAATAATCTAATTCGCCCCCGGTCTGCTGTGCAGCGGGCTCTTTAGAATATTCTTTTGCAAGTTCTTCAAAATCCTCCCCTGCTTCCAGTTTTTTAATAATATCTTTTGCCAACTGCTCTTCATCAACCACAATATGTTTTACCTTTACCCTATCCATGTTATAAATTTGGATATTTTCCTCATAAAAAGTTTTGGCAATTTCGTCTGTTATTTCTATTTTATCCAAATAAAATATTTTATATTGATAACCCAGTAAATCTTTTCTTATTTGATCTTTTACAAAATCCTCGTCAATCTCATTTTCCTCGATTATCTTCCTATAATCTTCATCTTCCTCCATTAGTTTTAAATGGTTTTCCTTATATAACTTCTGAAACTCCGCTTCGTCTACTTTAATATTGTTTGCTTCTGCCTCCTCAGCAATGATTTTGCTCAAAATAATTGTATCCAATACATCCGATTTTAAGGAATCTAAAAGGGTCATGCCTGTGCCTATGTCCTTATTTAATTCATCATCCGCTAAATTATGTTTGTCGCGAAGTGCTGACAAATAATAATTTAATAACTTATTGTATTCCTCTTCTAAAATTTCTGTACCATTGACAGTGGCTACTACTCCTTCTTTTAATCTCTGTTGTCTTGGCAGCATTATAAAAATTCCGGTAATTATTATAGCTATAATAAGAACTATTATAATTAATATTGTTAATTTTCTTTTCATATTAAACCTCCTCGTATAATACCATTATAACTAATTTATACTAAGTTGAAAACTATTAGTTTTTCCCATGTCTCGTATTTTTGCGGGCGACCAAAGATCGCCCCTGCTCACGGGCACACACGAGTTCGC
>CAYLIZ010000082.1:0-6198 GCA_964383985.1 uncultured Alkaliphilus sp.
GTCGTGTAGGGGATAGAGATACAAATTGTCTTTTATATCTTTTTTTTCTATCTCCAGACCAGTTTTAAATACAAATGTAATTGAGTAGGGATTTACATCACCATTTTCATCAATTTTACCTACTATAATTTTATCTATTACAGATTCAAAAATTTCTCTGTCGAATTTCTCTAAAAACTCATTATCTTCAAATAATTTTCTAAAAGTATTTATTCTATCTTGTAAGTCACCTTCTTTATTAACTGCTTCTTGTATTTCCTTTTCATTAAACTTTACTTTTTCTAGTTCTTGTATTAATTCAATATGCTTAACTTCAAAACTAGCTTTATCTAAAATACCTTCTAGATGTAAATCTATTAATTTATTTATATTGTTTTCTATTTTATATATTTCTTTTTCTACCTTTTTCAATTCTTTTGCTGTACTAGTGCTACTAAGTGTATTTTCTACATTTTTCAAAAACTCTTCGGTTATATTTTTGTTTTTACTAATCATCAGATTAAAAGCGTCCACAAAAGAAGCTTCTAAATCCTGTTCACTTATATGTTTACTATCAAGACAATTTCTCCTACCTTGCTTTATTGCCGTTACACAACTCCATACAATTTTACCTGAGTGCCATGTTCGTCTTGTGAATGTTCCTTGGCAATATCCGCATTTGATCATGGATGAAAAAGCATATTTTCTACTATACTTTTCTCCTCTACCCTTACTGTTATACTTAGAACTTCTTTTCTTTAAAATAGCTTGTGCTTTTTCGAATGTTTCTCTAGAAATAATGGGTTCGTGGTTGTTCTCAACAAGGTATTTATCTTCCTCATTAAAATTTTCAAGTCTACGTTTTGTAATTGGGTCTACTGTAAATGTTTTGCCCATTATTACATCACCCATATATTTTTCATTTTTAACAATCCGCCTGACCGAACTTTCATGCCAAACTTTATTCCCTTTTTTTGTTTTGTACCCTAATTCTGTAAGTTCATCGGCTATTCTGAAGCAGCCTATCCCTTCCGTGTATCGATTGAATATATACTTGACTATTTCTGCTTCTTTTTCATTTATTGTCAATGTTTTTGTTTTAGAATCATAATCATAACCCAAGCAACCGTGAAAACCTACTAGCTCCCCTCTACCCATCTTCATTTTTAATCCCATCTTTACATTTGCTGAAATACTCTCAGATTCTTGTTGGGCTAAAGCGCTGAGGATGGTTAACAACATTTCCCCCTGCATATCGCTTGTGTTGATATTTTCCTTTTCAAAATATATTGATACATTTTTCTCCCTTAAAAGACGTACATATTGTAATGTTTCTAATGTGTTTCGTGCAAATCTCGAGATTGATTTTGTTATTATATGATCAATATTCCCACTTAAAGCATCAGTAATCATTTCTTGAAAACCTGGCCTTATTTTTGCTTGTGTACCTGAAATAGCTTCATCTGCATACAATTTTACGTATTCCCAATCAGAGTTATTTTGAATCAACTCCTTGTAGTGCTTTAATTGTGATTGATAGCTTTCTAACTGTTCCTTACTATCCGTACTAACACGGCAATAGGCTGCAACTCGCAATCTCTCAATGGTTTGTGAGTTCCTTCTATTTACCTTGCTTTCGCTCGCCTTAATTACCTCAACCTTCTTTTTCTTTTTACTCACTTTATCACTCCTTT
This sequence comes from uncultured Alkaliphilus sp., assembly GCA_964383985.1. Taxonomy (GTDB): domain Bacteria; phylum Bacillota; class Clostridia; order Peptostreptococcales; family Natronincolaceae; genus JAAZJW01. Next base: position 1,674 of record CAYLIZ010000082.1, read on the forward strand.
ACTTTTGTATCTCTTTCCTTTATTGTCAACATTGTATTAGTAGATACAGAATTATGCAACATCCAAATCCAAAGTTTTGTATCTTTTCTTTAGTGTAGCCTTAATTGCATTGTACTCTGTCGTACTAATTGCTTCTTTTCTTACTAACTTTTGTAGCATGGCTAATTGAATAGCATACTTAGTCTGATTGTCCATTTTATACATATATAACACTCCTTTAAAAGTTTTCAAAAAAAAAGCCCCGCAAAAGCGGAGCAAAATTCTTATAGAAGCGCAATATTCAATTTAAGCCATGCATTATAATAATTTTTAATAATAACAATTCTTTTTGATCATGATAGAAGTTTTTATGCAAGCAATCGATTAATTTCATCTATTATGCTTTCTGTTATATAAATAGTCATTTTGATATAGTCATTCTGGCCTTTTTTATTAATTATTATTTTGTTTGTCTCATCCTTTAAATAAACCTCTTTATCTCCATTCCTTGCCTTGATTCCTGATTCTACTTTAATATCAATTTTTTCTTTATCTAACACTTCATTGTTACTATGTTTTCTTAAATCCTCTAATTGATTTTTATATTCAGCTATAACATTTTCAATTTCTTCTAGTCTGATTTTAATTTCTACAATATTCTTCATAAATTTTATCCTCCTTAGATTTCTATTGTAAATTTCCTCAATAAATTTTTCTATGCACTTAATAACTACTAAAAAAACTAGTAAAATATATACGCATCTCGCCTCCCAACTATAAAATATTTTAATGAATAAAAATACATACAAATTATTCTCTTTAAAAATTTTCAAAAAATTAAAGAATACCCGAAATAAAGCTTTATAAATTGTTAAAAGCTTAGGTTTCGGGCATTTAATTAATTTGTTATTTTAAATTTAATTTTAACTATTATGCTTCATCAATAAAATCAGCAAAATGCTCAATTATTGCTTCCGTTAGTCCATGTTTTTCTAACCACCTAAAAGCTTCTTCCTTACTTAAACTAAATATATCTGAAGAGCCACCCATACTGTTTCCGCAATTTACTCCGTATCTTGATAATGGTCCACCTTTTCCATATATAAAATAACTTCCCTTGTTTGTTACATAAAGTTCTTCAAATATACTATAAGCATCACTAGAATATAAACCATTCCAAAACTCTGCTATCAGAGTTGCTTTTTCAGTATCATATAACTTTCCACCAATTACCTTTTTCACTATGATTCCTCCCTAAAATTTTGATCATTCTGTAACCTAAATAATATTAATTTTTTTGATTTTAATTTGTTTTTATTCTTCTCTTCTATTTCACAATAATCACCTCTTCATGATATCTATTAGAAAAACCACTACTTATTAATTGGTTATATATTGCCCCGAAAATGGGGCGGTTGTTTACTTTGGATCAAGTAGATCCATGATGAATGGAACTCTTTCATTTGTCTTCTTAGCTTTTTCAACGGCCTCTCGAATTTGAGTAGATGTGTAGAATAGTTTGTTTTTTCCATACAAATTTCTGTACACATTTCCCTCCTCGTCTTCGATATACGGATTTTGATTAGCCTGCAAGCTCCCTAAGGAAATCCAACCCTTTCTATTCATTGCATCTCTATACGTACCAATTCTGATTTTGCCATTCTCTTCAACTGTCGCAAAAGTTTGATAATAATAGTGACTCATTTTTCATCTCTCCTTTTTACTTATCTCTTTTTAATTCAATTTAGTTGGCACTCCACTGTTCTCATTCTGTTCTTGTTACTTAAGAACATTTTAAAAAAGTCTTGGTTTCTCTGTGAGTAAAATATAAAAGAGTCCTTTTCACTTTTAAACTTGATTGAATAAAAGTGGACTCTGGTTGGGGTATAGATTATTGTGTTTTCTGGGGGTTCATGTAAAATTTGTCTTAGATGATTTGAGCCACTGATTAACTCTCCAAGATGCAGCACTTGATTTTTATACTGGGCTCTTAGGAGTGGCTGGGTATTACTTAATAGTCTTATTCCTGGTAATTCTTTCTGGATTATCTTTATGAATTCATTTAGATAGTAATCTTTATTTTTTGCTAAGTTGGGTAGATAGTCTAGAGCGAATATCCAGGGTATAAAATGGGTGTTTGGAATATTAAGCCTTTCTTTAAAGTCCCTAGAGACAACATAGTGTATAGCTGGTGCTGGGTAGGACTCAATAAAGTTCTTTGTCATACCTATTTCGTTGCGACTAAGTTTGTTTCCTAAGACATATATAAAGATTGGCTTCTCATTTGGAATTACGCATGTTAATGGCATAAATCCCTTGAGCCCATATTTTTCCATCGCTTGGCGTTTAGATATCAAGCTTGGGATTATAGAGTATAAATTACCTACTAGATTTGAGACATCTAACTTATCTTCGTTTGGAACTACATATCTATAGTCTGTAGGGCAATCTACTTCTCTACAACCTAGACTTGTTGCATAGTAGATTGCTGATATTCTTTGTGCAAAATTAATTCCATCTTTTTTATTCTTTGCATAGTAATACATATTGCTAACATATCCATTATTTTCTAATAATTTTAGTCTTGCATATCCATACTTCTTTGTACTGAAATACTTTTTTATTATCACTGAAGCTGGCAATCCATTGAAGGCGATTATATCTTTTAGCATCTCTCTATCTCTAGGTTGAATTCTAATTCCTTTTGTCATCAGATTCCTCCTTTACATTTATATTTATGGCAAAGATTATAAGGTTTATCCGTGAGGGAAGAAGAGTAGACGAAAAAGAAGACTGTGAAAAGTATACGTCCACATGAGCTACATCTTCTCAACTCCTTTTCCAACATTGCCTAACCCTCATAAAATCAATACTTACAGGAAATTAAACCCAAGGGCTAGGTGAGAAGGGAACTCAGGGGTTTAGAAATTCCACTTAACCCTTGAGTTTTCTACTTATATTTTTTCTACTTAACCCTTGAGTTTCCTAAGATATTTACCTATATTTTTCCCATAAAATTAAGTCGTTTTTCTTCCAAATAAGACATTAAAAACAGACCCGAAAATTTAATTTTAAGGTCTATTAATTTAATTTATTTTTATAATTTCTGTCTAATTTTAACTGAGCCATGGGAGCATTTTTTGCTCTAATTCTTTATTATATCTTACTACATATATTTCTGTTCTAGGATTATCTTTATCTATTTTTGCTTGACTTATTTCTATTGGTACATGTTCAAGATTATCGTCTTTACCAATAGCTCCACTATACATTAAAGAGTCTACTATCATTTTTCCTACGAAATTACCTACATCGCATATCCTAGGAACATAATAAACTATATGGACAATTGCAGGGTCGATTCTCTCACCTTTATAACCCCTTACAGCACTACCTATTAGGCTATAGATTCTATCTCTTGCCTTCTTATGTGTGTTACTTACAATTCTTCCGTCAACTACTTCATTTCTTTCATATACACTAACTTTTGGAGGGTAGTCATCAATGGTGATCTTCAACACTTCCCCCACCATTTCGCAACCCATATTCTTGTTTAGTTCTTCAATCTCTAAATCTTCCATTCTCTTCTTATTAATTAATTCTGATATTCTAATTTGATCTAATATTAATTTGTTTCTTAAGTTTTTAAGTTCTTCTATATTCATTTAACTTTCTCCTTTCAAAAATTTTAATAGACTCTGAAACCTGACCTGAATCTATTTCAGAGCCTATTAATTTACATTGAATTACTCTTCTATTTCTAAATTATCTAAAACCTTTTTTAATAATTCTCTTACAAATTCTGATTTCCCCATTTTTAGCTGTTCTGATATTTCGTCTATTGAGTCTATCAATCGGTCATTAAAATAAAATGTGCATCTTTTTAAAGTTTCTTTTTCCTCCTGTTTTTGTACCCTTATTTTATTATTTTTTGTATTATCTTCTAAAGCTAATTTAGCTTCAAGTTTAAAAATATTGTCTTTCATTGCACTTTCCTCCCTTCAAAATTTTTTATCTATATAAACCGCTTAATTCCTAATTTCTAAGCGGATATTTTTAAATATCCTTTCATAAATAGAAACAAAAAAAACCGGAATCTAACCTTTAATAAAGGCATAGATTCCAGTTTACTATATATACTATATTCAATTATATTATTTTGATATTCTAAATTATAAGTACAAAAAATAAAAAAATCCAGCAAAAACCAGATTAAATTCTACAGTTCATCATTATATAACATAAATTCCATTTTGACAAAAAAATAAAATCTTATCAATCATTGCAATTATTTCTAGTTTCCGAAAATATATTTGATTTTGGACATAACAATGTCCCGGTATTAAAACCGGAACAAATTTCTTACTAAATCTATTTTGTATTTGTTCTATTCTGATTTTGGACACAGATATTGCGTGGTCCTGAAATCCGGAACGAATTTCTTACTAAATCTTACTTTATTATTTTTACTACATACACAAACGTAACTACCTGTATATTTATTATAGCCTATAAAATTACATAAAGCAAGTAAGATTATAAAATA
>CAYLIZ010000083.1:0-6131 GCA_964383985.1 uncultured Alkaliphilus sp.
TTTACTATAATTATAGATGCAATTTGTATTATGAAAGAAACAATTGTTATTAGTACTAAAAGACCAACAGGAGTAAAGGGCTTGAAATACCAGCTCCATTCTTCTGGTAAGTTTCTTAAAGTAAATAAATATGATGAAATAAAACTTAATATGTTCCCAATAATAAGTATAATAGTATTATTTGTCCTAATAGCAGTGCCACAAAGAATTCCAAAACCTGCTATCATAAATCCATAGTATATCATTGTTCCAGAAGTAGCATCACCCTTCATAGCCAGATATCCATATGGAATACAATAAGCCATAAGCATTAAAAATTTTATTAGTTTTTTATTCATGTACCTTGTCCCCCCAAATTATATTTTGTTGCACCTAAATCTATTAATGAACATTTTATAAATGATGTGTCTTATCATTGGAGGGCAGACACATGGGTCTGCCCCTACGCACAACCATGATATATTCTATATCGTAAGGGTGGACCTATGTGTCCACCCTCTATTGCACATAATCCTACTTATACGTATTATATCATTTAATTCTACCTTATGATAACCCCTTAAACATTATCCTATAAATCACATAGCTTGTCCTACTTATGATACGGTTCACTTTTAAACACCTTAAATCTATTAGGCATTTCCCCTAAAAAGGACACCTCTCGGTGTCCTTAAATAATACTACCTTTTATTAACTCAGTCATTTCTCTTGTCCCTATAAAATCTTCGCCCTTTGTAACTATGTCCATAGTTCTATAACCATCTGCAAGTGCTTTGTTTACAGCAGCTACTATACAATCTGCTTCTTCTTTTAAACCAAAGGAATAATTAAGCATCATTGCAGCTGATAGGATAGTCGCTATAGGATTCACTTTATTTTGTCCTGCAATATCCGGTGCCGAGCCGTGTATCGGTTCGTATATACCTTTATTATCCCTACCTAAGCTGGCTGAAGGCAGCATCCCAATAGAACCTGTTAATGCACTGATTTCGTCCGAAAGTATATCACCAAACATATTTGAAGTAACTATTACATCAAACTGTCCGGGATCCCTTACAACCTGCATTGCGGCATTGTCAACATACATATGATTAAGCTCTACTTCAGGATAATTTTTTGCTACCCCATTTACTATCCTTTTCCACAACCTTGAACTCTCTAAAACATTAGATTTATCTACACTTGTCAGCTTTTTATTTCTTTTCATTGCCATATCAAAAGCAACCTTGGCTATTCTTCTTATTTCTTTTTCGCTGTAAATTTCCATGTCGAAAGCTGCCATCCCCATAGGAGAATCCTTAGAGCCCTTTTCTCCAAAATATATACCTCCTGTAAGCTCTCTGACTACACAGATATTAAATCCGTCCTCAATTATTTCAGATTTTAAAGGAGATGCCCCTTTGAGGGCATCAAACAGTATACCCGGCCTTAAATTTGCAAACAAACCTAGTCTTTTTCTAAGCCCGAGTATGGCCATTTCCGGTCTTTGGTTGCCCGGCAAATCATCCCACTTTGGGCCTCCTACTGCCCCAAAAAGGACTGCATCGCTGTCTTTGCATACTTTTATTGTGTTTTCAGGCAGTGGGGTGCCGTATTCATCATAGGCGCTCCCACCGGCCAACATTTCCTCATATATAAATTTATGATTATACTTATCCTGTACTGCATTTAATATCTCAATGGCACTGTCTACAATTTCCGCACCGACACCGTCCCCTTTAATTACTGCTATTTTATATTCCATCATATTCCCCCTCTCGTATAATATGTTTAGCACAATTTACCAAACCCTTGCCTTATAATATATCCAATGCCAAAATCTTATTAAAGATTCCTGCATAACCTGCTCCCTCCGCTATAAATTATTTTCAACACAATTTACTAAATCCCACCTTAGTAACATATTCACAATCAAAACCCTATCAGAGACTCTAACACAATCGCCCCCTTCCACTACAAGCTTCCTTTAACATAGTTTACTAAGCCTCCGCTTTGAACAATTTTTTGTATAAATTCCGGATAAGGTTGCCCTCTATATGTTTCATTTTTAGTGATATTTTTGATTACGCCTGTATCAAAATTTATCTCCGCTTCGTCCCCGTTTTCGATTTTTGATGCAGCTTCTGCGCTTTCTATTATAGGCAATCCTATATTAAAAGAATTCCTATAAAATATCCTGGCAAAATTTTCTGCTATTACGCAAGAAACGCCACAGCCTTTTATTGCAATAGGGGCGTGTTCCCTGGACGAACCGCATCCAAAGTTTTTTTGTCCTACTATTATGTCGCCCGATTTTACATTCTTTGCAAAGTCCTTATCTACTTCCTTCATACAATATTTTTTTAACTCATTAGGGTCTGATGTATTTAAATATCGTGCAGGTATAATTAAATCAGTATCTATGTTATCTCCATATTTAAAAACTTTACCTTTTGCTTTCAGTTTTTTCACCCCTCTATTTTATTAGATAATATCAGTTTATCATAGAAAAATATAAGCATTTTTGTCATCCTGAGCTTTAGCGAAGAATCTTATATCAGTTAAAAATACAAGATTCAAGATTCTTCGCTACGCTCAGAATTTGCACGTCTTATTTACACCACGATAAACGAAAGCACTATTTATAAGTTTAAGATCCTTCGCTTTGCTCAGGATGACAGCTTCGCTGTCGTCATTCCGAGTGAAACGAGGAATCTTAAATATTAGCTTTCATAGCAATGACATCTTACGGTTATTTTTATAAATAATGATATTTTTTCAATGATCTTAAACTCTTCACTTTGCTCAGAGTAACATAACCCACTCTTACACTACATCATTAGGACTACTTATTTTCCCTGTAACAGCAGATGCAGCGGCTACAGCCGGACTGGCTAAATATACTTCCGATTCCCCATGGCCCATCCTTCCCACAAAATTTCTATTTGTAGTAGCAACCGCCCTCTCTCCCGCTGCGAGTACCCCCATGTGCCCACCTAAACAAGGTCCACATGTAGGAGTGCTTACAACTGCACCGGCTTCTATAAATATTTTTATCAATCCTTCTTCTAATGCCTGCAGATATATTTTTTGAGTTGCCGGAAATATTATTGTTCTTATACCTTTTTTAACCCTATTGCCTTTTAGTACGGCAGCTGCCACTCTAAGGTCATTTATTCTACCGTTTGTACAGGAACCTATAACTATCTGGTCTATTGCTATATTTCCAACTTCGTCAATAGTTCTCGTGTTATCAGGGCTATGTGGAAATGATACAGTAGGCCTTATAGTAGATAAATCTATAGTATATTTTTCATCGTATACAGCATCCTCATCTGACTTATATATTTTATATTCCCTGGTAGAATGTTCTTTCATATATTCTATAGTCTTTTCATCTACCGGAAATATGCCATTTTTCGCCCCTGCCTCTATCGCCATGTTTGTCATTGTAAATCTATCGTCCATTGAAAGATGTTTAATACCTTCTCCGGTGTATTCCATAGATTTGTATAAGGCCCCATCTACTCCAATTTTGCCTATTATGTGAAGTATAATATCTTTGCCGCTAACCCATTTCTGCGGCCTTCCTATAAGTTCGAACTGTATGGCGGATGGCACTTTAAACCAGGCTTTACCTGTAGCCATACCTGCGGCCATATCTGTACTCCCTACCCCTGTAGAAAAAGCTCCCAGTGCACCATAAGTACAAGTGTGTGAATCTGCGCCTATAACTACATCACCCGCCACTACAAGCCCTTTTTCCGGTAATAGTGCATGTTCTATTCCCATCTCTCCAATTTCAAAATAATTTGTGATGTCTTGAGAATATGCAAATTCTTTCATATATTTACACTGTCCCGCCGATTTTATGTCTTTGTTAGGTGTAAAATGGTCCGGCACAAGTGCAATTTTATCTTTGTCGAACACTTTTTCGGCTCCCATTTTCATAAACTCTTCAATACCTACGGGAGCAGTTATATCATTTCCCAAAACCAAATCGAGTTCTGTTTCTATAAATTGACCTGCAACGACTTTATCTAGTTTTGCATGGTCTGCTAATATTTTTTGTGTCATTGTCATTCCCATAGCTATTTTCCTCCCCCTCTAATCTATTGGTAGCATGAAATAATTTTAAGAAAAATAAATTTGAAATTCTTCATAAGTCAAACTTATACTATCCGTTTCAGGACGACATTTTCATTTTGTTGGTTTTTTCTGTAACAACCCGTTATCATTTAATCTATTCTGTTAATCGCATCTATATATGCATTTATGCTCGCTTCAATAACATCTATACTTATAGCCCTGCCCAAATAATGTTCACCATTATACCTAAGTTTTATTGTTGCATAACCTAAAGCATCTGTTCCCTCAGTTACTGACTGAAGCGAATAGTCTTCAAGTACAATGTCTTTATCTAAACACTTTTCTATTGCACTGAATGCAGCATCTATAGGCCCGCTTGCAGATGATATTCCTTCCTTGTCTTCTCCATCTATATTTAATACAACTGATGCGGTTGTTGTAATTGTGTTTCCGGCATTTATAACAAATCTGTTTAGTTTATACCTGGCATCATCACCGTCAATTCCCTTGGTTAAGATAGCCTCTATATCCCTGTCGAATATGTCTTTCTTTTTATCTGCAAGTGCTTTAAATTTTTCAAAAGCCTCATTGAGTTCTTCTTCCGTAAGGTCATAACCCATGGATTCCACTTTGTCTCTGAAGGCATGGCGTCCTGAATGTTTCCCAAGTACTAATTTATTGGTTGTTAAACCGACGGATTCCGGTGTCATTATTTCATATGTCTCTCTTTTAGCTAATACACCATGTTGGTGTATTCCGGATTCGTGTGCAAAAGCATTAGCACCTACAATAGCTTTATTTGGCTGTACATGGACACCTGTTATACTGCTGAGTAAATTGCTCGTTTTCATTATCTCTTTCGTATTTATATTAAAATCAAAACCATATATGTCCCGTCTAACATCTAAAGCCATCACCAACTCTTCAAGTGCAGCATTTCCTGCTCTTTCACCAATCCCGTTAACTGTGCATTCAAATTGGGTTGCACCCGCTCTTGCCGCTGCCAGTGTATTAGCCACCGCCATCCCTAAATCGTTATGACAGTGCACGGAAATTTGCACCGTATCTAAGTACTTTGATTTGCTCCTTATTTCCATAATAAAATCATAAAATTCATTGGGCATCATATAGCCTACCGTGTCCGGGATATTTATAATTTTTGCTCCTGCCATAATTACTCTGTCAAATATTTCCGCTAAAAACTCCGGTTCACTTCTGGTTGCATCTTCGGCAGAAAACTCTATTTCAGAACAAAGACCCGCTCCGTATTTAACCATTTCTTCCGCCATTTTTACTACTTCATCGGGTTTCTTTTTTAATTTATATTCCATATGGATTGGTGAGGTTGCTATAAATATGTGAATTCTTGGCTTTACTGCACCTTTTACAGCTTCCCATGCTCTGTCTATATCGCCCTTTACAGCCCTCGCTAACACTGTCACCGTAGAATTTTTTATTTCATTAGCTATGACTTCAACCGATTCAAAATCTCCCACGGATGCCGCTGCAAATCCGGCTTCTATAACATCTACACCTAATCTTTCTAATTGTTTAGCTAAAATCAATTTTTCCCTTTTGTTCATACTGCAGCCCGGAGACTGCTCCCCGTCTCTCAAGGTTGTGTCGAAAAAATTTATTTTCTTGCCCATTTTTTATTCCTCCCTTTTATAATAAATTTTGCATATAATTTTTTGTTTTAGTATTATAGATATGTGATTCCTATATTTAATAAAAAATACGATGAGATTACATTTGCAGAACATGATTATAACTCTCAACGAATTGAGATAAAAAATCCGTAAAAATTGCGGCAGAATCCAGGGGGACGGCAGACTGCGCAAAATTGCACCTTTTTTGCTTTTTGTCATCCTGAGCGGAGCGAAGGATCTGCATTTTAAGCCAACCGAGGCTCTTCGCTTCACTCAGAGTGACAGTTATTACGCAGTCTGACGGTTCTTCTGGTCTTCCCGGTTTCTACAACACTCATACGACACTCAGGTTTTTTAGAAATAACACCTGCCATCCGTTAATATCCCCATTAAATCAAAGATGTTTTATTTATT
>CAYLIZ010000084.1:0-6053 GCA_964383985.1 uncultured Alkaliphilus sp.
TTTATTCTTTATAAACTTAATGATTAGTTGTTTAACGACGCATAATTAAACAAATGTACATTAATAATTATATTTTTTTCTCATATATGGTTAAATCCGCTAAATCAATTACTGATTTAGAACGAATCAAAAAATCTAATCCTATAAGCCCATTAATTATATCATTAGGATCAATAACACCAAAATCCAATTTGATATCTTTTAAAACTAAACTTCCACATCTTATTTCATCTAACCTTTTTCTTATAGAATAACAAACCATTCCACCATAGCCAGTAGCTTTTACAAGCTCATCATCATCTAAAAGTGGAATGTCCATTTCTTCCAAATATTCAGTTGCAATAATTGTATGGGAGGCTCCTGTATCTATTATTACATCATCTATAATAATAGATTTTTCTTTGTATTTAAGTTCTATAGAAGTATACAGTAGGCCTTTTTTATATTCTAGCTTGTTCATATTATATACTCCTTCTGATCCCAATATTTTCTACTAACTGTATTACTACTTCTTTGTTTTTAGTACTATATACAAGTTCTTCAGGTTTGCAATTAACGAATTCTTTCATTGCTTCTTTTCCATCTGAAATAGCTTTAATTACTGCCACATCATCCACATATTCTTTATTTCCCATAACTCTTGATTCCAATACTTTAAATTTAACAAATTGATTTGGATATAGCTCTCTTACTTCTTGCCATTTCATATCTTGCACCTCCACATGTATATTTGCTTTCATTATATCATAATTTTCTGTATGTAATAATCTATACATAATTATTTCACTACATTTTTATTAATTCTTAGTGTATTTTAGGATAGAACTTCAAACCTATTGATTTATCTATACTTCATACTGATGTCATTATTATAGCATGTTCCCCTTTATTTTAGACATGATTAACCCTTATATTTTATGATTTTTTCAAAACAAAACTTTATAAGTAAATTAATTCAAAAATAAAGTACAGTTGTGTCCTAAGTATTATCTCAATCTTTCCAAATAAACCATTATCTTTTCTGATATTTCATCTTCTTCTATATAATCTAATAAATAAGACCCTGCTAGTAAATTAACATGCCGTACAACAGAATTAAACTCCTTTCTAGATAATTTGGCATTATTTTTTTCGAATTCATAAATAGTTTTCAATAAAGAATGTAAAATCTTTCTACTTCCAGTATAATTGCTCGAAAATAATGTATGTGTTCTTGTTACAAAATCTCCTGAAAATATATCAAGCAAATAATATTTATCTTTTTTTTCCGAAGTATAAACCAATTCGCCTATCCACCATAATTTTGAAATTGTATTTGTAAATAAAGACCTTCTTAATGATTTGGCTCCATAAAAATATCTAATTTCTATGCTTCTTGCCTTAGTTTTTTTTGAATCTTTCCATCTTTCATACATATATTCCCAGAAAACTCCATGGCTTAATCCTACCCAAAGTCTTTCATCTGCTGCCTCAGTAGGTGTTATATCTCTTAGATTTTCATGAAGTATTTTTACATTTTTTACATCTGTATGTGAATTGTTTATATCTTCATATTCAAATCTAAATTTATTAAACTTTCTTTTGTAATCAATAAAAGGATCTTCTCCCAAATACTTATATATCCATGAATTATCTTTTAATTTATAGTTTTCTAAATTAAACTCAATATTTGATTTTAATCTATCCAAAGAATCTTGTTTCATAAATAGTTTTACAGTTATTTTCGTCTACTAGTTTTAAAGAGGTTTTATAACAATTTCTTAACAATTCTTCTCTATTTTCCTGCTCCAAATAATATTTTGGCGCTACTGTATGGATAACATATTTAGCCTTTAAGTTGTATCCTTTAATGATAACAGAGTTTCCTTCTTCCAACTTGCCGATTTTTTTGCATTCTTCTGCTAATTCTTTGCCTGCGGCTTTATGTATAGCCCCGGAAACACCGGACCCCGGTGTCAACCTTTCGTTAGCTGAATTTACTATTGCATCCACATCCATTTTAGTTATATCTTCAAGACTAGTCTTTATCATTTTACACTCTCCTCCCAAATTTATATATAATTAGTGTTTCTACTTTCTATTATAACCTTTTATTGTCAATGATTACAAAAGGCCCTCCATACAACATCAGTACATACTCCAATATCGTCGGGCGGATAACCCCCACTATAATATGCTCCATTATAGGTAGGACGATTTTCCGCATCTTTTTTTGCTCCAAGCAAAATATCTGTATAGTCATCAATTCCGTTATTGTTATAATCTACCTTACTGTATATTGTTGCAATATTAAAATCTTCAGCAGTATAAGTCCTACATGGAAGGAGGTTATAGTAATTTGCTATATACAAACTCACACCGATTAGTAACATGGCAAAAGCAAAAACAAACAGCCGTAATAACCTTTTATTGGTACTTTTGTTATTCATCTTTTGCTCACTCCTTATACATAGATTACATTTAATTTCCCGCATTCTATGTCCCAATTAATATTTTACAATCCTCCGGTTCAAATAATTGCTTTACAAGTTTGTCTAAATTATCCTTAATTACCTAAGTTTTGTACAAATAGATTAAGTACATTTGGAAATAAATATCCAGTTAAAACATAGATATATTTCCTGATTAATCCTACTTTATTCCTGTTATAACCAAGTAATAATGTGGAAATTTAAAAAATGTCACCAAAACTAAAGGTAATAGACGATTTACCGGTAAAATAACTTATTGGCATTGTATTGCTTAAATTTTATACAAATAATCAAGTTATATTTAAAATATCGTACAAACTTAATTGAACATGTTTAGGCCGCAATGCTTCAACAAACAATTTTGATAGCTTTGACAAGCTGGGTAAAACAATCTCAATGTGGTCTTCTGATTCTATTATTCTAGCAGTAATTGTTCCTAGTTTTTTAACCAACGACCGGATACCTACATTTTCAAAATCTGATGTGCCAAAGGCTGTGTTTTTCATTAAAACAATCAGGTTATGGCTGATAAATACTAACCATAGAAAACCATAAATTCCATAGAATTTGGATGTCCTTAGATTTTTAATGCCATACACTTCCTTACAGGTTTTAAAGAAAGCTTCTATAGTTTGTCTTTTATTATAAAAATGGAATATTTCAATTGCATCCATTGTTTCGGAATCTATGTTGGTAAGTAAATGAGAATATTTGATTTTTCCATCTTTACCAATGAACTCACAAACAATTAACCTTAAATCCGAGGATGTGGGGATTTCTGCAACATGTACCTGGATATTGATTTCTTGCCATTGATGTTCTTGTACTGACTTTGAAAGATTTTTAGATTGTTAGCTTGAATAACCTTTTACTATAAATTTTAATCCCAGGGCTTTAAGCAGTTCAATATTTTCAAAGGATCCATAACCTGAATCTGCTCGTATAATTAGATTATTTTCGGCTAAATGTTCTTTGAATTTAAAGGTAGTTGCTTTTAATAGATCTTCAAATCTACTGCTGCAGGGTGTATTACCCGGGTCAAAAAACATAGAAACTGTTTCAGATGTGTTCTCTACAAACGCAGCAGACAATTGATAGCCTTTTTTACCTCTTTTTCTGGGGAAATAGCCTTTTTCAGCTAATTCATAGGTTCTACCACCGGCTACAAGACCGCTCATATCAAAATCTACAATAATAGGGTCTGTACTTGATAAAGCTAAGGCATTCTCTGTAAACAGGTTATGATGAATAAATTCTAGTTGATCTATATTTGTTTCATCAAATCTATTCATGAAACGGTTAATTTGGGATTGATCAGGAAATTTATCCATCCCTAAAAGTTCAGCAGCTGCTATATCAGGAACTAATTTTTCATTGATATCGTTAGTATAATTACAGCCCATAACAATGGAAGCAATTAAAGTTTGTAATCTATTAAGATTTGTATAACTGACACTTTTCATTTTCAGGCTAAAAGATTTGAAAGCATCAAAAAAGTTGAGTTTATTAGCAAATTGAATTAAAGAAACAAGCCAAGCAGAAGTATTTACCACTTTATTTTCATCCAGTTTAAATGATATACTTTTCATAGGTGAGATCCCGCCTTTCGTAAAAGTTATTAGTGATGAAAGTACTTCTATATGCGGGTTAATCTCACCTTTAGTTATTTCTTGGTAATGTTTCTATGGCAAATTCAGGAAAATGCTATTATCTTGTTTGTACAAAATCTAGGTAATTAAAATTCTTCTGAGGATTAGAATTATTAAAATAAAAGTTTGTAAAACAACTAAAATACCTCTTTTTTTGTAATGTATGGGTGCTGCCCTCTATCGCATTTGAATTATAGGTAAAATCCGCCGAAAATTCACCTTTAAGCCTTTTTATTTCTCCTTCTGTAAGAGGTCGGTATTCAATCCGATTCTACTGCTCGTATTTTCCCCTCTTATTCCAATGTAAATAATTCATCTACTGTTGTATTTAAAACTTTTGCCAACATCATTGCTAATTTTAATGTAGGATCATATTTATCATTTTCTATTGCCAATATGGTTTGCCGTGTGACCCCTACTAAATTAGCTAACTCTTCTTGTGTTAACTTTTTCTTCTTTCTTTTTTCTAGAATTACATTCTTCATATTAACCGCCCATTTTCCTTTTATAATGATATAAATTAATAGTATATAATATAGAAGTCAAGGAAATTGCTATAAACGGATTAATTCCTATGATTTTTTCATTAAGAAATAGACTTCTTATTATTTGTGAAATAAAATAAATTCCAATGCTTGTTGCTAAAACATGAAATGATCTTGTGCTAGCATGTAACACTATTGCTTTTTTTCGTTCATCACCTTTTTTGTTTAAATTTACAAACATTACTATTATCGAGATGATACTGATTATTAAAAACAACCAAAATATAATCATCACCCCACTCAATAAAACAGTAAACTTTTCTATCTCCATTTAATTTTCCCCCTAAAATGTTAAACTCTTTTTACATTTTTATTATAATAGGTTGATTTTAAAATGTAAAGACTTTTTTACTTTTTGATTGTTATTTTAATCATTTGTTTTTTAAATATTACAAATTTATACTTCATTTTAAAAGCTTATCATTCCATTTTAATTTGCTTAAAAATCTATAGATACAGCTACTACCCCTAGCATTTAATATAGCTTTGGATATAAAGGAAATTAATTTATTGCCATGTACAGATTGTAATTACGCGAAAATAAGTCCTGTTTAGATTTCATAATCTAAACAGGACTTAAACATTTCATACTGATATCATGATTATAGCATGTTCCTTTTATGCCGAGTTATACAACATTTATTAGTACTTATCATAGCTTATAATTTCCTCAAGCCTTTTTCTTGACCTTTGAGAAGGGGATTCTGCAGGATATCCTAACGGGGTTATAGCAACTACTCTTACATTTTTCGGAATATCTAATACATCCTTTACCATACTTTCGTCAAAACTGCCTAACCAACAAGTACCCAGCCCCTGTGCATGTGCTTCTAATATCATATATGCAGTGGCAATGGACAAATCAACAGTATATCGTGGTTGACCACCTCTCATGATGGATTCCGGTTCTGTGCCACAGCAAACTAAAATTATCGGAGCTTCCCCAACAAATGGTTGATCTATTGCTTCAGTAAGCCTTTCTCTTGTTTCCGAATCTTTTACAACGATGAATTTCCAATTTTGCTGATTCCTCGCTGAAGGAGAAAGCCTGGCAGCTTCCAAAACCCTCAACAATTTTTCATCTTCTATAGGCTTGCTATTATATTTTCTTATGCTTCTTCTCCCTTGAATTGCAGATAAAACACTCATTTATATATGCCTCCTTCTTTATAATTTTTTCCGATAGATCGTTCTCTTTATTTTTCACCAATCAGTATTCAATATATTAACCACACCACGCTATTAAAACAATTAATGAAAAAACAGATACAATTATGCCTAACCATTTCTTTCCTTAACCAATATTTTCATCCCTATGTATATTTATACCTATATTATATCATAACCTAATATATACACTTCCTAAAAATAAATATGATTTACGTTGT
>CAYLIZ010000085.1:0-5982 GCA_964383985.1 uncultured Alkaliphilus sp.
CTATGTTAGGATTTCTATGGTATCTGAGACGGACAGAATAAGTTTGACCCACGAAGGATTTATGCCCAGAAATAATGCTTTCGTTTATCGTTGTGTGGCTAACATGTGCAAATTTTGAACAAAACGAGGTGGAGTGAAAATCTTAACAATTTAAAAGCCGTCTGTTGAATAATAATCATCAGACGGCTTTATATATAGTTAAATTAAACTATTACAACTTGTTACTACAACCTAAAACATTTCTAATTTTATGCTGTACCATTTCTTTAATAGCAGTCCTGCCGGCACCTAAATATTTTCTTGGATCGAAATTACCTGGATTTTCAACCATATGTTTTCTAATCGCCGCTGTCATGGCAAGACGTAAGTCTGTGTCTATATTTACCTTACATATTCCTAGTTGAGTGGCTTGATGAATCATTTCCTCCGGAACGCCTCGTGCACCTGCAATATCTCCACCATACTGATTACATAAATCTACAAACTCAGGTAGTACAGTAGACGCACCATGTAACACTAATGGAAATTCAGGCAGTAATTTTTGGATTTGCTTTAATCTTTCAAAGTCTAATGAAGGTTCTCCTTTAAATTTGAAGGCACCGTGACTTGTACCGATTGCAATGGCCAACGAATCAACGCCGGTTTTTTCAACAAATTCTGCAGCCTGCTCCGGAACAGTGAAAGTTGCATCTCTTTCGCTTACACTTACCGCATCCTCTATACCGGCTAATCTTCCAAGTTCTGCTTCAACTACAACTCCTTTACTATGCGCATATTCTACAACACATTTAGTAATTTCAATATTTTTTTCAAAAGGATGATGCGAAGCATCTATCATAACAGAAGTAAAACCATCATCCACACATTGTTTACAAATATCAAAATCTTCACCGTGATCTAAATGTAATACGATAGGCAGGTCGGAGTCCTCAATTGCAGCCTCCACTAACTTTTTTAAATAAATTGGGTTAGCATATTTTCTAGCTCCCGCGGATACCTGAAGAATTAGAGGGGCCTTTTCTTCCTTAGCTGCCTCAACAATCCCTTGAATTATTTCCATGTTATTAACATTAAACGCACCAATGGCATATTTACCTTCATATGCTTTTTTAAAAAGTTCTGTACTTGTAATTAACGGCATCAACATTCCTCCTATATATAAATTTATTACAATAATATGTACATTTTAGTTTATTCTACCATACGGGTTATGTATCGTCAATTAGGGTTGAAACAGGGCTGATGTAAATATTATAAACATATCTAAAGTAATATATAATATATTGTACAATGGGTTTTGTTAGAATGGCTGGAAATAGATAGAATAAAATCCTTATTGGGAGTAGCTCCCAATAAGGATTTCAATTTAATTAATAGTATCCATGTTCCATTTCAGCTTCTTCTCTAGTTCGATGCACTGTACCGTGGGGATGCACAGGTGGTGCATAAATAGAATATAATTTTAGCGGTGTACAACCTGTATTGATAATATTATGCCATGTGCCCGCTGGCACAAATATTACATAATTAGGATAGATCCTTCTTCGATACCGCAAGTTGTTTCTATTATTTCCCATTAAAACAAATCCCTGACCCTCTTCTATACGAAGGAATTGGTCTACATTCGGATGCATCTCAAGGCCTATTTCATCTTTAGCATTGATGTTCATCAAGGTAAGTTGTAGATAGTTTCCTGTCCATAAAGCCAGTCTAAAATTATAATTTTGATCAGCAGCTTCATGAATATTAACTACATATGGCATTGGGCCATGATCTCTTAGGTCAATACATTGTTCATTATAGTCCGGCATTTGGTCATTATCTGGGCATGGACAGCTTCTATTATCATCATCATATCCATTGTATGGATCATAAAACCAATTATTATTCATATATCTTACCTTCCTTTAAATTTTTATATTTACTACACTATATTATATGATTTGTATCTTACATGGTGCCTAAATATATTATACGAGGGGTGAAGCGGCTGAAGAAGCGGGTGTATGCCCAAAGGCGGACAAAATGGTGCTAGGCTTGAACTATTTACTTATCGATGATTTAATACTGCCTATGCAGCGCCTAATAAAGCAGCAAAAAATCCTAAAGCCCGGGCTTTTTTAAATTGTTTATTTAACCGAATTTTCTATTAGAACCTCCTATAAGGTTAGTATGAAGTCCCCCGGATAAGAACACAAATAATAATCCTAAATAATGCAAATTTTCTTGTTGCAAATCTATATTATATTTGGTATACTTTATGAAAATACAAATTACAAATTCGAAGACAAAGAAGAGTAGTTAATTCTTATCTTTCACAGAGAGCTAAAAGCCGGTGGAATTTTAGCAAAGATGGTTTTAATGAATGGACTTTGTAGAAGCCGGTGGAAATCTAAGGAGAGTACCCCGAGCCGGAAGCCTACCGTTAACTAAGGACAGGATATGTTAGTATCCCATTAAGAGTGATGCTTTTTGCATAATTTAGGTGGCACCGCGAATTCAACCTTCGTCCTATTTAGGGATGAAGGTTTTTTGTATTTTAAATTTAATTTAGGAGGAAGGAAAAATGAAAAAAGAAAACGGATTTTTTGGAGAATTTGGTGGAGCCTATGTACCGGAAGAATTGAATTCAATATTGGAAGAATTAGAAAAGGAATTCTATAGTGCTATGAAAGATGAAAAATTTTTAAAAGAATTAGACTACTATTTAAAAGAATATGCAGGCAGAGAAAATCCACTGTATTTTGCAGAAAGATTAACAGAAGAAATAGGCGGGGCTAAGATTTATTTAAAGAGAGAGGATTTAAATCATACAGGAGCCCATAAAATTAATAATACTATAGGACAGGGACTGCTTGCCAAAAGGATGGGTAAAAAAAGAGTAATAGCAGAAACCGGGGCAGGACAGCATGGAGTTGCTACAGCCACAGTATGCGCTCTGCTTGACCTGGATTGCACTGTTTATATGGGAGAAGAAGATACCAAAAGGCAAGAGTTAAATGTCTTTAGAATGGAGATGCTTGGGGCAACAGTAGTATCTGTAAAGGAAGGAGATAGAACCTTAAAAGAAGCAGTAGATAAAGCTTTAGATGATTATGTGGAAAATAAGGACAATACTTTTTATCTTCTTGGTTCGGCAGTAGGCCCTCACCCGTTCCCAATGATAGTGAGGACATTTCAATCTATCATAGGAAAAGAAGCAAGAAAGCAAATTTTGGGAAAGGAAGGAAGACTGCCTGATTATCTGGTGGCTTGCGTTGGCGGCGGAAGTAACGCCATAGGGTTATTTTCGCCTTTTTATGGAGACAGGGAAGTGAAAATGATAGGAGTAGAGCCGGCCGGAAAAGGTTTAGATACTACAGAACATGCAGCTAGTATATGCAAAGGCAAAGTTGGTTTAATTCATGGTTTTAAATGTTATTTATTAGATCACAGTACTCATTCTATTGCGGCAGGATTAGATTATCCGGGGGTGGGGCCGGAACATAGTTATTATAAGGAAATTAAGAGAGCCGAATATAAATCTGTAACCGACAAAGAAGCCTTAGATGCATTTTTAAAGCTATCAAAAACAGAAGGAATAATACCGGCTTTAGAAAGTGCCCATGCTGTAGCCTATGCAGTAAAATTGGCAAAGATTTTAGATAAAGATAAGATTATAATAGTGAATCTCTCCGGCAGAGGGGATAAAGATGTGGCACAAATAAAAGATATGATAAAAGGACATAATTAAATTAGTGAAAGGACACCTGAAAAGGTGTCCTTTTATCTTCAAAAAACGGTTTAAAATGTCCGGGATGTAAGATTTTTTAAAAGGGAAATCTTAAATACTTGTAGAATATTATAATATAAATAAAAAGGGGAAATTTTCTCTTTTGGTGATTTTAAAGATTATATAATATTATGGGGGATATAATATGGTAAAAACCCAGCGAATAGATAAAGTGCTAGCAAACTTAGGTTATGGAAGTAGAAAAGATATAAAAAAATTTTGCAAAGATGGACTAGTAAAAATAGATGGTGAAATAATTAAGGATAGCAGTGTACATATAAATCCCGAAGATAGTGAAATTATTATAGGTAATGAAGTAGTAAATTATAGAGAATTCGTATATATTATGATGAATAAACCACAAGAAGTAATATCAGCAACCGAAGATATGAAGGATAAAACCGTAATAGATTTATTAGACACAGAGTATAATTCTTTTAATGTATTTCCTGTAGGTAGATTAGATAAAAATACGGAAGGGTTATTATTGCTTACTAATGATGGTCAGTTAGCTCATCAGCTGCTTTCTCCCAAAAAACAAGTGCCTAAAACTTACTATGCCAAAGTTAAAGGAACAGTTACAGAAGAAGATATACATAAATTTAAAGAAGGTGTATTTATAGATGAAGAATATAAGACTTTACCGGCAGAGCTAAAGATATTAAAATCCGGCAAAATATCGGAAATAGAACTAACAATATATGAAGGAAAGTTTCATCAAGTAAAAAGAATGTTTAAGACGGTAGGAAAAGCAGTCATATATTTAAAAAGGCTTTCTATGGGAACATTAAAATTAGATAATAGTTTAGATTTAGGGGAATATAGAGAACTCACAGAAGAAGAATTAAAACAGTTAAAAATTTAAAGAGGTAAAGCCAATGCTAAAAAGAAAACAAATAATAGATCTAACTATAGAAGAAAACGAATTTGGTGGAATAGGATATGGTTATTTCGAAGGAATAAAGGTAAAAGTTAAAAATGCAATTAAGGGGCAAAAGCTGAAAGTATTTATCAACAAAGTGAAAAACAACAATGCCGAAGGAAAAATATATGAGATTGTGGAAAAATCTCCATTAGAAGATCAAGTAGCATGTCCTCATTTTGGTAACTGCGGTGGTTGTTTTTATCAAAGCATAGCATACGAAATCCAAACAAAAATGAAAGAAGAACAAGTAAAAAGATTATTTGATGAAGCAGGAATAAAAAATTATGAATATTTATCGATAGAGCCAAACCCTAATGTTTATGAGTATAGAAACAAAATGGAATTTTCCTTTGGAGATGAAGAAAAAGGTGGACCACTAACACTTGGTATACACAAAAGAGGAAAATACTATGACGTTGTAACTGTTAATAAATGCAATATAATGGACGAAGATTTTAGAAAAATATTGAATTTTACATTAAATTATTTTAAAGGTGAAAACATACCATATTATAATACTAGATTACATAAGGGCTATTTAAGACATCTTGTAGTTAGAAAAGCATATTTTACAGAAGAGGTTCTTGTGAATCTTGTAACTACAACTCAGATGGATTTTGACTTAACAGATTTAGCAAATGAAATGAAAGATTTAAAATTAGATGGAGAGATAATAGGATTTTTACATACATTAAATGATAGCTTATCTGATGTAGTTCAGAGCGACAAAACAGATATATTATTCGGAAGAGATTATATAATAGAAGAAATACTAGGGTTTAAATTTAGAATTTCAGCGTTTTCATTTTTTCAGACCAATAGTCCGGGGGCAGAGAAACTATATTCCATAGTAAGAGATTTTGTGGGTAATGCAGATGATAAAATATTATTTGATCTTTATTGTGGGACAGGAACCATTGGACAAATATTAGCACAAAATGCTAAAAAGGTAATAGGAATAGAAATAATAAAAGATGCAGTAAAAGCAGCTAATGAAAACGCAAAACTGAATGGATTAGATAATTGTCATTTTATTGCAGGCGATGTAAAAGAAAAAGTAAAAGAACTTAAAGAAAAGCCGGATATAATTATATTAGATCCACCGAGGGCAGGAATTCATCCAAGAGTATTAAAAGACATTATTAAATTTGGGGCAGAAAAAATTGTATATGTTTCATGTAATCCTAAAACATTAGTTGAAGACTTGATAAAGTTAGAAAACAGCGGATATAAAGTTAAAAAAGCTAGATGTATAGATATGTTTTCGCATACGCCGCATGTGGAG